>CBETVX010000029.1:0-37400 GCA_965539935.1 uncultured Eubacteriales bacterium
AATATTTAAAGTTTCTGATTTTCGACTCAAAAGAAAACGTTTTTTATAGCTATTGTTCTATGGCTGCATGATAAATAGTTTTTAAAAAAGGGGGGAGTAGCATAAATATTTTTAACTTCATTTAGTAAAAAATTTGAAGGGGGATTATTTAATGAAACTGTTTGTTAAAAAGGGATTTGTATTATTTTTAATTTCAATTTTATTGATTGGAATGTTAGCGGGGTGTTCAACTGAACAAACTACTGGGCCAAATGATTCAATTAAAAACGAAGGAAGAAAAAGTGAGAAAATAAAAATAGGTGTGACAATGGCAAACTTTGACGATACTTTTTTGACTTATGTAATGGATGGAATGAAGAAGGCTGCAAAGAAGTATGAGGACATTGACATTGAGTTTGTAGATGCTAAGGAAGATATGGCAAAGCAAATGAATCAAGTTGAAAACTTTATAGTGCAACAAAAAGATGCCATTATAATTGTTCCTGTGGATACTAGTGCTACTGGTCCAATGACTGAAGCTGTTAATGAAGCAGGAATTAAACTAGTATATGTTAATAGGAATCCAGGTAATTTACCTAATGATACATACTTTGTAGGTACCAATGAAATAGAAGCAGGTAGATTACAAAGCGAATTCCTTGCTGAAGCTTTAGGTGGAAAAGGAAAGATTACTATATTAATGGGTAAATTAGATAATGAAGGCGTTCTAAAGAGAACAGAAGGTGTAGAAGAAGTAATGTCAAAATACCCTGATATTGAAATACTTGATAAGCAAACTGGAAAATGGCAAAGAAACGAAGGTATGATGATAACTGAAGACTGGTTAAATAGATTTGGTAATGAATTAACTGGTATAGCTTCAAATAATGATGATATGGCATTGGGAGCTATTCAAGCCCTTAAAGATGCAGGTAGAGAAGATGTACTTGTTGTAGGAGTTGATGCTACTCCTGATGGAATAGCAGCTCTTGAAGCTGGTGATCTAGCAGCAACAGTATTCCAGGATCCTGATGCACAAGGTGGAGGAGCAGTAGAAGTTGCCTATAAGGCTGTAAAGGGAGAAAAAGTAGATAAAAGTACTTGGATACCATTCCAATTAGTAACCCGAGAAAATGTAAATAACTTTAAATAAGATTCAATAAAAATAAAAAGCGTAAAGAGTAGCTTAACGTTCTTTATTCACAAGATTAATGGAGGTATCGAATATGGGTCATGAATACCTTTTGAAAATGGAAAATATAACAAAAGAGTTTCCAGGGGTCAAAGCTTTAGATAATGTTAGTCTTAACATAAAGTCAGGTACTGTACATGCACTTATGGGAGAAAATGGTGCAGGAAAATCTACATTAATGAAAATATTAATAGGTATCTACTCGCCTACTAGTGGAACAATCAAGTATAAAGATGAAGAGATATCCTTTACCAATACAAACCAAGCTTTAAATATGGGTATATCAATGATTCATCAAGAACTTAGTCCAGTCCTTCATAGAACAGTTATGGAAAATATTTGGCTTGGCCGTGAACCAGTTAAAAGTCCACTATCTTTAGTTGACCATAATAAAATGTATGAAGATACAAAAAAATTATTTAATGATCTAAATATTGACATTGATCCAAGGGAAAAGATGGTAAACTTAACTGTTGCAAAAATGCAAATGGTAGAGATTGCCAAGGCAATCTCTTATAATTCAAATATAGTTATTATGGATGAGCCTACCTCATCTTTAACTGATAAAGAAGTAGAACAATTATTTAAAATGATTGAGATGTTAAGAAATAAAGGGACCGCAGTTATATATATATCTCATAAAATGGATGAGATATTTAAAATATCTGATGAAATATCGGTGCTTAGAGATGGTAAATTTATAGGAACCTATGAGGCTAAGAATTTAGATACTAATAAATTAATATCTTTAATGGTAGGTAGAGAACTTAAAGAGATGTTTCCTAAAGTAAATTGTGAAATTAAAGATGTAAAATTAGAAGTAAAAAATTTAACTTTGGAAGGACAATTTAAGGATGTCTCCTTTTATGTTAGAAGAGGTGAGATTTTAGGAATAGCTGGATTAGTTGGTGCTGGTAGAACAGAAGTTATAGAAACCCTATTTGGAATTAGAAATAAAACTTCTGGTGAAGTTTATATAGATGGGAAAAAAGTTAAAATTAATTCTCCAGAGGATGCTATTAACAATAACATGGCATTACTTACAGAAGATAGAAGACAAACAGGAATTTTTCCTATGCTCAGCATAAGGGATAATACAATGATATCTAATATAAAAAATTATGTAAAAAAGAATGGTTTATTGGATCATGGAAGAATCAAGGAGGATTGTTCAAAATATAAAAAGGCTATTAAAATAAAGACTCCAAGTTTAGATGAAAAGATTGAAAATCTAAGTGGAGGTAATCAACAGAAGGTATTAATTGCTAGATGGTTACTAACTAATCCAGATATACTTATATTAGATGAACCAACAAGAGGAATAGATGTTGGAGCAAAGGCTGAAATTCATACTATAATAACAAATCTTGCTAAAGAAGGAAAATCAATAATAATGATATCTTCAGAATTACCTGAAATATTAGGTATGAGTGATAGAATAATGGTTATGCATGAGGGGCGAGTAACAGGGTTTATTGATAGAGAAGAGGCTGATCAAGAGCTAATAATGAAGTATGCTACGGGGAGTATTAAATAAGGGGGCGATTTTATGAGCATTGAAAGAAGTAGTCATATTAGTGAAGGAATTGATAAGGATATAGCTATTACTACTGACACAAATTTGGTTTTAAGAAAAGGAAAAAAGTTTTTTAGTAAATTTGGGATATATTTTGTTTTAATAGGTATGATTGCATTAATGAGTGTTATGTCACCGGTTTTTTTAACTCCTAGAAACTTACTAAATGTAGTTAGACAGGTATCGGTTATAGGATTAATTTCACTAGGTGTAACCCTTGTAATTATTTCTAAGGGTATAGATTTATCTTCAGGTTCTGTTTTAGCTGTTGCTGCTGTTGTAGCTGCGAGTCTTGCTCAGACAGCAGATTGGCAGGCTAAAATGTATCCTGGATTACCAGAACTTCCAGTAATAGTTCCTATTTTTGCGGCTTTGGCAATAGGATTAGTAGCTGGAATTATAAATGGTGGCTTTATAGCTTATACTGGAATACCTCCATTTATAGCTACATTAGGTATGATGGTATCTGCAAGAGGATTAGCTTTATTATACAGTGATGGTAGACCAGTAAGTTCCCTTACAGAATCCTATCAATTTATTGGTCAAGGATATATACTTGGAATACCAGTGCCAGTGTTGATCTATATATTTATGGCCTTTATAACATGGATACTACTAAATCATACTAGGTTTGGTAAAAGCATCTATGCAATAGGGGGAAATATACAGGCAGCTAAAGTGTCAGGTGTAAATGTTAAAAAAAATTTAATTAAAATATATGCCTATGCAGGTGTATTAGCAGGTTTAGCTGGGGTTGTGTTATCAGCCCGTGTAAATACTGGTCAGCCTGGTATGGGTGTATCTTACGAGTTAGATGCAATTGCAGCTACTACAATAGGAGGTACAAGTCATTCCGGTGGTATAGGGACAATTGGTGGTGCCTTTGTGGGGGCTTTGATTCTCGGTGTATTAAATAATGGACTGAATTTATTGGGCGTATCAGCATATTGGCAGCAAATTATAAAAGGTGCAATAATAGTTGGTGCAGTTGTAATAGATATGAGAAGGAATAAAAAGAAAAATTAATAATTTATAAAATATCTAAAGGGGGTACTAAAAATGAAAAAAATTAAGATAGGAGCTGCTGGATTAGGAAGGTTAGGACTTCAACATGCTGAAAATATTGCCTTTAAAATTCCAAATGCGGAGTTAACTGCAATATGTGCTCTAGAAGAAGAAAAATTAAATGCCTTAAAAAAAGAATGGAATATTCCATATACTTATACTGATTTTAATGAGATGATAAAAAATGACGAATTAGATGCTGTAGTTATAACATCTCCCTCAGCATTCCATACAAAGCAAATTGCAGATGCTTTGGATGCTGGATTACATGTGTTTTGCGAAAAACCTCTTGGCACAACTGTAGAAGAATGCAAAATAGCGGAAGTAGCTGTGGAAAAATATCCAGATAAAGTTTTTATGCTAGGTTTTATGAGAAGATACGACCCTTCCTATCAATATGCTAAGAAAAAAATAGATAGTGGTGAGATAGGTAAACCTATTTTATTTAGAGGATATAGTCAAGACCCTGAAAGTGCAATAGCAGGCGCCATAGCCTACGCTGGACATAGTGGAGGACAGTTTATAGATATGGCTGTACATGACATTGACCTTGCAAGATGGATGATGGGATCTGAGCCAAAATCTATATTTGCTATAGGAGGATGTTATGCCCATCCAGAATTTGCAAAATATAATGATGGAGATAATGTGGCGGCTTTAATGCAGCTTCAAAATGATTCTATGGTATTTTTATTTGCTGGTAGAACAGCACCCCATGGATATAATGTAGAAACAGAAATAATAGGTACAAAAGGAATCTTAAGAATTGCAAATGTTCCACAGAAGAATTTGGTTGAAATACTTGATAATCATGGTGTTAGAAAAGAATGTTATCAAGATTTCTTGGAAAGGTTTGAGTCTGCTTATATTGAAGAAATAAATGAATTCATTAATTGTATATTAGAAGGTAGAAAACCAGAAGTAACTGTTTATGATGGGACAAAAGCAACAAAAATAGCCTATGAATGTAAAAAAGCCTTTGAGACAAATGAATTAGTAAGATTATAGTATTTATAACAAAAAGAGAATTTCTGATTATTTTAGAAATTCTCTTTTTATAAATCTAATAAATCATTATATACATGATCAATCTGAGTAAATTACATTTATATTTTTGTCATTAAAGAAATTCATATAAGGTTTTGTAGGAATTTTATCAGTAATAAAATAATCTATATCAGTAAGTTCACAATATTTCATTAAAGCAACAGAGTCAAGTTTAGAATGATCAGCCATTAAAATTATTAAAGAACTTATTTTAACGACAACTTTCTTGATCTCGGTTTCTAAATATGAAGTGTTAGTAACTCCTTTGTTAATAGAGATTCCAGTAGTTGCCATAAAGGCTTTATTAATATTCAACTTGTTTAGAAAATCTATTGCATCAATTCCAGTAAAGGAATTAGTTTTGCGTTGCAGAATTCCACCAGTAGATATTACATTAATATTGCTATAATTTGCTGCTTCATTTATTACATTCAGACTGTTTGTAATTAAAGTTATATTTTGCTTATCTTGTATATTAGACAAAATATGTGGTGTAGTAGAACCTGAATCAACAAAGATAATATCACCATCTTCAATCAACCTACTAGCAAGTTTTCCAATTTTTATTTTTTCAGAAGTATGTTGTATTTGCCTTTGTTGAAAAGGAACAGTATCATTTTGATAATTTAAAGTTACTCCACCATAAACTTTAGTTACTATACCTCTAGATTCAAGCTCATTAATATCACGTCTTATTGTATTTTTTGATACATCAAAGACTGAGCATAGGGTATCTAAAGAGGCAGATTTATTTTCTATAAGATATTCTTCAATTTGCTTAATTCGCTCTATTTTCACTGTTAATACCTCCGATTGATAAATTAGTAATTATATTATAAAAAAAAATATTGAATAATGCAAGTGAAAATGATAAAATGTAATCAAAAGATAATCAAAAGTTAATCAAGATATAATAAATTTTATTTAAATTAAGGTTTTAATAAGAAATAAAGGGGGAGAAATAATGAAATCTAAACTATTAAATTTCGATGATAAAAGGGAAATCGATATCATTGCCATGGGTCGAATAGGAATTGATCTAAATTCCAATGAAATAAACAGACCGATGGAAGAAACAAAAACTTTTTCAAAATACCTTGGAGGTTCACCAGCAAATATTGCAATTGGATTGGGGAGACTAGGAAAAAA
This sequence comes from uncultured Eubacteriales bacterium, assembly GCA_965539935.1. Lineage (GTDB taxonomy): Bacteria > Bacillota > Clostridia > Peptostreptococcales > Caminicellaceae > CBETVX01. The sequence continues at coordinate 6,009 of CBETVX010000029.1, forward strand.
GGTGGGGTTTATTGGAAGAGTATCAGATGATCAGTTTGGTAGATTTGCAATTAATTATTTCAAAAATGATGGTATAGATACTTCAAACATAGTTGTTGATAAAGAAGGGGCAAAAATGGGGTTAGCATTTACAGAAATAAAAAGTCCTACAGAAAGCAGTATACTAATGTACAGAGATGGAGTAGCAGATTTAAAAATAAATCCTAAGGATGTAAATGAAGACTACATAAAAAATTCAAAGATTCTTTTAATATCAGGGACAGCTTTGTCAAAAAGTCCATCTAGAGAGGCTTGCTTCGTAGCTATGGAATATGCTATAAAGCACAGAGTAGTTTTAATATTTGATATTGATTATAGACCCTATTCATGGGTTTCTATGGAAGAAATATCTGTGTATTATAGTATGGCAGCTAAAATGAGCGATATAATAATAGGTTCAAGAGAAGAATTTGATTTAATGGAGCAATTGATTGATCCAGAAAATACAAGTGACAAAAAAACTTCTCAAAGGTGGTTTAGTTATAATGCTAAGATTGTTGTTATAAAGCACGGAAAAGAAGGGTCAATATGCTATACAAAAGACGGTAATATATATGAGGTTAAACCATTTCCTGTTAAACTTCTTAAATCCTTTGGTGGAGGAGATGCCTATGCTTCAGCTTTTATATATGGATTATTGGAAGGGTGGTCAGTAGCTGATAGCTTAGAATTTGCTAGTGCTTCAGCTGCAATGTTAGTGGCAAGTCATAGTTGTTCAGAGGCTATGCCAACAGTAGAAGAAATAAAGGAATTTATTAAGAAAATCAAACTAGAAAATGAAGGATTAAAAGTTATTAGTTAAACCACAATTGAGGGAGATGGAAAAATGATTGTTAATCTTAATGACATATTATTAGATACTTTAGATAAAAATTATGCTATAGCAGGGTTTAATGTTTTTGGATATGAAGATGCAGCTATGGTTGTTAAGGCTGCAGAGGAAATAAGGGCTCCAGTAATTTTAATGACCAATAGAGATGCACTGGAACATATGCCAGTTGAAATAATGGCGAAAATGCTAATACAATTAGCTGATAATGCTAAAGTTCCTGTATGTGTTCACTTAGACCATGGTAAGTCTGTGGATGAGGTAGTAGCTGCTATTAAAGCAGGATATACTTCTGTTATGTATGATGGTTCTCAACTTTCAATAGAAGAGAATATTAGAAATACCAAAGAGATTGCACGGATTGCCCATCTCTTTGGGGTAACTATTGAAGGAGAGATTGGTTCTGTTGGATACAGTACTGAGTCCCTAAATGTAAAATCAATTTATACTGAACCAGAGGATGCAAAAAGATTCGTAGAAGAAACAGAGATCGATGCAGTAGCTGTGGCAATAGGAACTTTACACAGAATGCAGGCTCAAGAAGCTGAAATTCAATATGATAGATTAGAAAAAATTGAAAAATTAGTAAATATACCATTGGTAATACATGGTTCTACAGGGATAAAAGATGAGGATCTAAGAAGATTATGTAGGCATAGAGTTGGGAAAATCAATATCGGAACAGCTCTAAGAATGGCCTTTGGTAATACAATGCGTATAGAATTTGAAAAAAAACCAAATGAATTTGATAGGATTAAACTATTTAAAAAACCAATGATAGAGGTAAAGGAAGCAGCAATGAAAAAAATGAGAATACTGGGCTTAGGAAACCAAGAATGTATAGGGGGGCTTAAAAGTGTTTAGTAGCTATGATGAGTTTGACTATGGATATAATATTTTAACAGAAATGGATGGCAAGCATAGTAATATGCTTATGGATGTTGGCGTTTATAAAATGAAAGATGGAGATCAGGTAAATAGTATAGAAACTGACAAAGAGAGCGCCTTTTTACTACTAGAGGGAAGAGTTGTTTTTGAATGGGAAGACAATGTGAAAGAGGCAAATAGAAACTCTTTATTTGATGAAGATCCTTTTTGTCTCCATGTTCCAAAGGGTGTAGAAGTAAAAATAACAGCAAAGTCTGAAGCAGAAGTATTGAGACAAATGACCACTAATGATAATTTATTCCAATCAAAATTTTATGAACCAAAGGACTGCAGAAGTGATGTGTTTGGAGAAGGGGTATTAGGAGATACATCTAGAAGGGTAGTTAGAACAGTATTTGATTATTCTAATGCTCCATATTCAAATTTAGTGATAGGTGAAGTTATAAATTATCCTGGCAAATGGTCTAGTTACCCACCCCATCATCATCCACAGCCAGAAATTTATTTCTATAGATTTGATAAGCCCCAAGGATTTGGATGTTCAATAATAGGAGATGATGTATTTAAGGTTACCAATAATAGTCTTTGTGCAATTCCAGGGGGTTTAGTACATCCACAAAATACGGCACCGGGTTATGCTATGTATTTCTGCTGGATGATTAGACATCTAGATGGAAATCCTTGGACTACGAGGATTGACGAAGAGGAACATAAATGGTTATTAGACCCAAATGCTAAAATTTGGCCAGAAAAATAAATTAAATGGAGGGGGACAAATTGAAAACTATTAGACTAACTGTTGCTCAAGCAGTAGTTAAATTCTTAAATAATCAATACATAGAGTTTGATGGAAAAGAACAAAAATTTGTAAAGGGTATTTTCACGGTATTTGGGCATGGAAACGTAGTTGGATTAGGGGAAGCTTTATATCAAGACCCAGGAGATTTAATAGTTCATCAAGGAAGAAATGAGCAAGGAATGGCCCATGCCGCAATAGCCTTTGCTAAGCAAAATCACAGAAAGCAGATATATGCATGTACTTCTTCAGTAGGGCCTGGGGCTGCCAATATGGTTACGGCCGCAGCCACTGCAACTGCAAATAATATCCCAGTATTAATTTTACCTGGTGATGTATTTGCAACACGTCAACCTGATCCAGTGCTTCAACAAATTGAGCAGCCCCATAATCTATCTATAAGTACAAATGATGCTTTTAAAGCTGTTAGTAAATATTGGGATAGAGTAAACAGACCAGAACAATTAATGACAGCTATGATAAATGCTATGAGAGTGCTTACTGATCCAGCTGATACAGGTGCAGTTACTATAGGACTACCACAAGATGTTCAAGCTGAGGCCTATGATTATCCAGAGTATTTCTTTAAAAAAAGAGTACATAGAGTTGAAAGAAGGCCGGCAGTCAAAGAAGCCATAGAAAATGCTATTAAGATTATTAAGAGTAAGAAAAAACCAATATTAATCTGTGGAGGAGGGGTTAGATACTCTGAAGCAGCAGATACATTTAAACAATTTGCAGAAAAGTTTAATATTCCCTTTGGGGAAACTCAAGCAGGTAAAAGTGCTATTGAATGGGATCATTATCTAAATCTTGGAGGAATAGGTGTAACAGGTAATCTTGCAGCTAATGTAATTGCTAAGGAAGCTGATTTAGTTATTGGAGTAGGAACAAGATTTACAGACTTTACAACTGCTTCAAAGGCCCTATTCCAAAATCCAGATGTAGATTTTTTAACAATAAATGTGTCAGAATTTGATGCATATAAATTAGATGCAACTATGATTGTAGCCGATGCAAAGGTTGCCCTTCAAGATATATCAGAAAGATTGGATAGAGAAGGATATAGATCATCCTATAAGGATGAAATAGAGAATGCAAAGAAGGATTGGCTTAAGGAATTAGATAGACTATTTAAGATAGATTATCACGATAAAGATTATAAACCTGAGATAGCAGGACATATAGACGAAGCACTTTCAGAATTTTATGAAGATACTGGTTCCTGTCTAACCCAAACTAGAGTATTGGGTGAACTTGATAGACTTTTAGATGAAGATGCAATAGTGGTGGGAGCTTCAGGAAGTTTACCAGGAGATATGCAGAGAATTTGGTGTCCTAAAAAACCTAATACCTATCATATGGAATATGGATACTCATGTATGGGTTATGAAATAGCAGGGGCATTAGGGGTAAAATTAGCAAGACCTGAAAAAGAAGTATATGCCATGGTAGGTGATGGAAGCTATTTGATGCTTCATTCTGAACTAATTACTAGTATACAAGAGAATAAAAAGATTAATGTAATACTATTTGATAACATGGGATTTGGATGTATCAATAATCTACAGATGTCTCAAGGAATTGGGAGTTTTAATACTGAGTTTAGATATAGAAATGAAGTAAGTGGGAAATTAGATGGTAAATATGTTCAGATTGATTATGCAAAATGTGCCGAAGGTTATGGAGTAAAGACCTATTCCGTTAAAACAATTGAAGAACTAAGAGAAGCAATTAAAGATTCTAAAAAACAAAAAATATCAACTTTAATAGATATAAAAGTCCTTCCTAAAACTATGACTGGAGGATATGGATCTTGGTGGCATGTTGGAGTACCAGCTGTATCTGAAAGTAAGGAAGTAGAGAAGGCATATTTAGAAAAAGAAAGACAATTAGCTAAAGCAAGGAAGTACTAATATAAAATATTTGTTTATCCTGTGTTAAGGAAAAATAAAGGGGGTAGCTTCAAAATGAAAATGGAAAAAAGCAAAGTAAAATTAGGTATCGCTCCTATCGCATGGACCAATGATGACCTTCCAGAATTAGGGAGAGAAAACACCTTCGAACAATGTGTAAGTGAAATGGCCTTGGCAGGTTTCACTGGAAGTGAAGTAGGAAATAAATATCCAAAAGATACTAAAGTATTGAAAAAAGCTTTAGATTTAAGAGGAATTCAAATTTGTAATGCATGGTTTAGTACCTTCTTTACAACTAAACCAGAAGAAGAGACTATAGAGGCATTTATGAAGCATAGAGATTTCCTATATGAAATGGGAGCAAAGGTAGTAGGTTGTTCTGAACAAGGCCATTCTATACAGGGGTTAGATAAGCCAATATTTGATGAAAAGCCAGTATTCACAGAAGAAGAGTGGGAGAAACTAACGAAGGGTATGAATAAACTTGCAAAACTAGCAGCTGAAAAGGGAATGAAGGTAAGTTTACATCATCATATGGGAACAGGTATACAAACTCCTGAAGAAGTAGATAAATTCATGGAAATAACTAATGATGATGTATATTTACTATTAGATACAGGACATATATTTTTCTCTGAAGGGACCCAAGAAGCAGTTGATAATTTAATAGATAAGTATGTTAATAGGATAATACACGTTCATCTAAAGGATGTTAGAAAGGATGTTTTAAAGAGAGTTAAAGAAGAAAAATTGACTTTCCTACAGGCTGTAAAGGAAGGGATTTTTACAGTTCCAGGAGATGGAGATATTGACTTTGACCATACATTTGAAGTCCTTTCTACTAGTGGATATGAAGGATGGATGGTAGTTGAAGCAGAACAAGACCCTGTAAAGGCCAATCCTTTAGAATATGCTATTAAAGCTAGAAAGTTTATTGCTGAAAAAACAGGGCTATAAGAAAACAAATAAAGGGGGAAAATTATGTTAAAGGTTGGAATTATAGGTGCTGGTCGAATAGGAAAGGTACATACTGAGAGTATAACAAAATATGTTCCTAATGCTGTTGTAAAGGCTATTGCAGACCCATTTATAAATGAAGAAACTAAAGAATGGGCAAAAGCAATGGGAGTTGAGTACATTTATACAGACTATAAAGATATTTTAAATGATTCGGAAATTGAGGCAGTTTTGGTTTGCTCATCAACGGATACCCATGCTCCTATATCTATTGAAGCAGCTAAGGCAGGGAAACATATATTTTGCGAAAAGCCAATAGACAAAGAACTGGATAAAATTTATGAAGTATTAAAGATTGTTGAAGAAACAGGAGTTAAATTTCAAGTTGGATTTAATAGGAGATTTGACCATAATTTTAAAGCAATAAAGGAAGCAGTGGAAGGCGGAAGGATTGGAGTACCACATATTATTAAAATCACCTCTAGGGACCCAGGAGCACCTCCAATTGATTATGTTAAGGTATCCGGTGGTATTTTCTTAGATATGACTATCCATGACTTTGATATGGTTCGATATTTATCAGGTAGTGAAGTTGAAGAAGTATATTCAGTAGGTAATGTTTTAGTTGATCCCCAAATTGGAGAAGCAGGAGATATTGATACTGCAATTATAACATTAAAATTGGCCAATGGAGCATTGGCAGTTATTGATAATAGTAGAGAAGCGGCATATGGATATGATCAGCGAGCAGAAGTTTTTGGATCAAAGGGGTCAGTTGCTGTTTCTAATGATACTAATTCAACAGCTGTATTAAGTACAAATGAAGGAGTAGTTTCAGAAAAACCACTTTATTTCTTCTTAGAAAGATATATGAAGTCCTTTGCTGATGAAATCAAAGAGTTTGTAGAGGCTATAGTTAATAATACTGAAGTACCTGTTACTGGAGAAGATGGTTTAAAACCTGTATTAATAGCAATGGCTGCTAAGAAGTCTTTAGATGAAAAAAGACCTGTCAAGATAAGTGAGATTGAATAAAAAGTTCAACAAGGGGGAGATAAATATGACAGAGTTAGTAATTTCAGAAGCTAAAGATTATATTGCAGACTTAATTGAAAGAGCAAGGAAGGCTCAGAGTGAGATTGAAAATTATACACAAGAACAAGTTGATACGTTAGTTAAAGCTATTGCCTGGGAAGTAGTTAAAGAAGAAAACTCAAAGATTATTGCTAGTTTAGCAGTGGAAGAATCAAGATTAGGTAACTATGATGGAAAATATACTAAACTTCAAAAGAAAGTAAGAGGAACCTTAAGAGATTTAAATGGTGCTAAATCAGTAGGTATAATCGAAGAAAATCATGAAAAGGGACTAATAAAAATTGCTAAACCAGTTGGTGTAATAGGGGCCCTTGTACCATGTACTAATCCAGAAGCCACACCTGTAATAAAGGCCATGAATGCAATAAAGGGCAGAAATGCAATAATATTTGCACCTCATCCACGTACAAAAAAGACTAACACATTAATAATCAATACTATGCGTAAAGCTCTGAAAAAGTATGGAGCACCAGAAGATTTACTTATACCAATAGAAGAACCTACTATGGAAATAAGTGGAGAACTTATGAAACAATGTGATTTAGTAGTTGCAACAGGTGGCTCAGGTATGGTAAAGGCAGCATATAGTTCAGGAACTCCTGCCTATGGAGTTGGAGCAGGTAATGCAGTAGTGGTAGTAGACGAAACAGCAGATCTAAAAGAGGCTGCAAATAAGATAATGTTAAGTAAGACCTTCGATTACGCTACCAGCTGTTCATCTGATAATTCTATTGTAGTAGTGGAAAGTGTCTATGAACAGTTACTAGAGAATTTACAGGCAGAGGGTGGATATTTAACTAACACAGAAGAAAAAGAAAAAATAAAAAATGCCCTTTGGATTCATGGTCATTTAAATCGAGAAATAATAGCACAGCCCGCTAGTAAAATAGCTGAAGTTGCTGGCATTGAAATAGGAGAAGATAAAACGTTCATAATGGTAGAAGAAACTGGCGTTGGAATTGATTATCCATTCTCAGGAGAGAAAATGTCAGTAGTTTTAACAGTATATAAAGTTAAAGATTTTAATGAAGCGATAAATAAAGTGAATGAAATCACATCATATCAAGGTACTGGTCATTCATGTGGTTTATATACAACTGATGATGAAAGGGTAAAAGAAATTGGATTAAGAACTAAAACTAGTAGAGTAATGATAAGACAACCACAATGTTATGGAAATAGTGGAAACTGGGATAATGGAATGCCCTTTACTTTAACTCTTGGTTGTGGAACCTGGGGAGGAAATATAGCCTCAGAAAATATAACATGGAAACATTTTATAAATGTTACTTGGGTATCAAAGCCAATTGAACCTGTAATACCAAGTGATGAAGAATTATTTGGAGAAGTTATAAATAATTAAATATATGGAGAGAAAAATCCCCTCAAAATAAATAGGCTGTCTCAAAAGTAATATTACTTTTGATAGACAGTCTCTTTATTGTTTACATATAGAAAAATATGGTATTATTTAATTATAATAATAACTGAATATGGAGGGATAATGATGCAGTACAGAAAATTAGGTATGACAGAAAAGGAAGTGTCTATATTAGGTTATGGAACAATGAGATTACCTTTGATTTCAGAAGCCAATGGAGATATTAATGAAGAAGAAGCTATAAAGCAAATAAGATATGCAATTGATAATGGAGTAAACTATATTGATACTGCTTATCCATATCATGGTGGCATGAGTGAAGTGGTTGTAGGCAAAGCACTAAAGGATGGATACAGAGAAAAAATATATCTAGCAGATAAATTACCTCCTTGGCTTGTAGACAGTAGGGAAGATATGGATAGGTTATTAAATGAACAATTGGACAAACTTCAAACTGACTATATAGATTTTTATCTTGTACATGCACTTACAGAAAAAAGATGGAGAATGGCTAAAGAAAATGATATATTTGATTTTCTAGATTCGGCACTTAAAAGTGGAAAGGTTAAACATGTTGGGTTTTCATTTCATGACGAACTCCCATTATTTAAAGAAATATTAGATTCCTATGACTGGGAGTTCTGTCAACTGCAATATAATTTTATGGACCAAAACTATCAAGCAGGAATAGATGGTCTTAATCTTGCGGCTAAAAGGGGACTAGGAATTATCATAATGGAGCCTTTAAGGGGAGGAAGCCTTGTAAAAAAAGTTCCAAAGGATATTCAAAAAATATGGGATAGGGCAGAAACAAAGAGAACTCCAGCGGAATGGGCTTTTAGGTTTTTGTGGGATAATCCAAATATTAGTTTGGTATTAAGTGGAATGAACGATATGAAACATATTAAAGAAAATATAAATAGCGCTAGTGAAGCTAAACCTAATTCCCTAACCCTTAGAGAAAAGGAACTAATAGAAGAGGTTAGAAAACTATATGAAGAAAAAATAGTAGTAAATTGTACTAATTGTAGATATTGTATGCCTTGTCCAGTAGGAGTAGGCATTCCAGAGAGTTTTACTCAGCTTAACAATGCTTTTATGTATGATGATATAGAATCAGCAAAGTTTCAATACAATATTTTTGTAAAAAAACAAGATAAAAATGCTTCTAAATGTGTTGAGTGTGGGAAATGTGAGAAGGAATGTCCACAAAATATTGAAATAAGAAAAATGCTTAAAGAAGTTGTAAAAGTATTAGAAGACTAAGAAAATTATTATTTTATTACAGGTATAAATAAATTTTGGTTTTTATAATAATAAATAGCAAATAATAAAAACAGGTATTAATATTAATGCCTGTTTTTTTACTCAGAATTATCATAGGGTATATATAATAATATATTAGTAAGTAAAATCACTTAATATATTACAAAGATAAAGGAGGCTTTAGGATGGACTCAAAATGCGACATATTAATACTATCAGCTTCCTTTGGATATGGACATAATAGTGTAGCTAAAGCAGTTAAAGAACAGATTAATCATATTAATAAAGGTTATATTGTAGAAGTTATGGATATTTTAGATGTATTCCATCCTACAGTTAAAAAAGTTTCAAAATCTATCTATAATATACTGACTAAAAGATTTCCTAAAATTTATAACTATTTTTATAACATAAAAAAAGATTATAAAAATAATATTATAGACTCTGTATTATATTTCTCATATTATAATGAAGTTAGGACTATGGTGGAAAATAAAAAACCAGATATCATAATAAGTACATTCCCTCTATGCTCTGGCTTCATTTCAAAAATTAAAGAAAGAGATAATGTAAATATACCCTTAATTACAATTGTAACAGATGTTGTGGATAGTTGGGAATGGATTCATAATGGCACTGATTTGTATTTTCTCCCATCAAAAGAAATCAGAGAAAAATATATAGCAAAGGGTGTTGAAAGATCCAAGGTAAGGGTAACCGGTATACCAGTTAAAGAAGAGTTTTATACAAAGGATACTAGAAATAAGAAAAAAACAAAACAGATACTTATTATGGATAGTGCCATGGGGAAAGTAGGAATAGATAATAAACTATTGGACAGTCTGGGTCAGCTTAAGGATGTAAAAACCGTAATTGTTACAGGAAGTAATAAAAAACTTTATCATGAGCTAAAAGGAAAAAACAAATATAGCAATATAGAAATACTAGGGTATACCAATGAAATAGCAAAATTAATGGATGCATCGGACTTGCTTATAACTAAGCCAGGAGGGGTAACATTATTTGAATCAATTAATAAATGTATTCCATCCATATTTACAAAGTCTGATGTAGGGCAAGAATGTGGAAATATAGATTTTATTGTTAATTCTGGTATAGGAGTTATGGTGGATTACAATGAAAATTGTGAAGAATTATTAAAAATGATAAAAAATATACTCAATGATAAGAAGAAATGTGAAGAAATAATTAGCAATATGAAAAGTATTAGGGAAGATATGGAGTCACAGAAGATAGGTCAGTATTCCCTAGAGCTATTGTATAGATAAAGATAAAACACGGATTCTAATTAAAGATAATAGGGCTGAATAGAAAAAAACATGAGTTATATAATATTCACTACTTATGGTGATTATTTAAAGATTATTTGATTTGAGGGTAGTCTAATAAATTAAATAAGGCTTTTGATTTATGAAAAGATATAATATAATATATGAAGAAATTGTAAAGATTACCTTAATTAGATTAAAAAAGGTAATCTTTTTATATGGGGGAGGATAGATATGTTTGATAAAAACTATAAAATAGCTGATAAAAAAATTTGGCAGGGTAGAATTGATAGTGAAGATAATTATGATGCCTTTAGATGGCACCAATGGATAGAATTAATAGATTTAAATAATGAGAATTTAGAACCTTTTAATGGAAAACTAGGATTTGCATTTATAGGATTTTGCTGTGACGAAGGTGTTAGACTAAATAAGGGGAGAGTAGGTGCTGCAAAGGGACCAAGAAGTATACGTAGAGAGCTATCTAATCTTCCTTGCAGATTTGACAGAAAGGTCAAAATATTTGATATGGGAGATATATACTGTGAAGATTGCAGTTTAGAAGAAAGTCAGAAAACATTATCAAAGGCAGTTGAAAGAATTTTAAGTCTAAATCTATTTCCCATAGTATTAGGGGGAGGTCACGAAATTGCTTTTGGGCATTATAATGGAATTCTAAATTATTTAAATAATAAAAAAGAAAAGTCAAATATAGGTATAATTAATTTTGATGCCCATTTTGACCTTAGACCCTATCCAAATGGTGGCACTTCAGGGACGATGTTTAGACAGATTGCAGATATTTGTAAAGAAAAGAACTTAAAATATTCATATCTATGTTTAGGTATTCAAAAGCATAGTAATACCATAGATTTATTTAAAACAGCAGATATATTAGGAGCAGAGTATATATTAGCTAAGGATATTTTAGCCAGTGAAGATTTTAGTATACTTGAAAAGATATATGATTTTATAAAAAAACAAGATCATATTTATGTAACAATATGTTCTGATGTATTTTCTTCTGCCTTTGCCCCAGGGGTAAGTGCAGCACAACCCTTAGGGTTAGACCCTGAAAAAGTACTTAAGATTTTAAAATATATTATTAGGTCCAATAAAGTGATTAGCTTTGATATAGCAGAAGTTTCACCTAGATTTGACCAAGATAATATAACGGCAAACTTGGCAAAGGTATTGATTTTTTCTATAATTAATACCCTCTGCGAAATGTATGATTTGTCCCTTTAGATAAGGGTCTTTTTTTATAATATAAAGGAAAATTCAGACTAATTATTATGATTGAAAATAAATATTTATTACATATATTTGTAAAGTTTCCTGTAAGACGTTTTTCTATAATCCTTTAAAAAATCGAAGGAAGAATATTAAAACCAGTGCTTTCTTTTTACTACTATTTATTTTAAAGAAAGACATAAATAGATTTTTATTTAAATTCGATGATTTTTCATAATTCTCTGAGACAACTTCCATATCATTATTTTGATAACGGTTTTCTTTATCTGAGTCTTCTAATACTTCTTCAACTTTTTTCAAACCATGCTGTAGTAAACCTTCATTTTCTAAGGTGGATTCGGTATAAGAAAAAACTAAATCTAATGGATTAATTATTAACTTTTGCTCCTGTAATATGTCCAATTTTATAAATAAATTAAGAACATCTATCAGAGTGTTTGAGTCAAAACTTTTATTATCTGAATTTATATTATTTACGAGAAAGATATGGTCTATTATTTTAGAACAAATTGGTTCGCAATAGATTCTATATTCGTTACTACAAATATTATTTAAGCCAAGTTCACCTAATCCTAGTTTCGTATCAATTTCAAAGGGAATATGGACAACAAAAAATTTCAAATTACTTATACAAGGTTCTGAATAAGATTTATCATCTTTTTGAGAATAGTAGATTGTTTTTCTGATTTTGCCTTTTATATTTAATTTATCCACCTGTTTAATTACGTGGGCTGTATCAATAATTAATTTATTTTTTACTGACTCGATTTGACCAATATCATCCATTAGTTTAATTGTGCAATTAATTGTAAAATTTAAGTTTGACCTAGTAAGTATAATTGGCACCTTAGTAATAACCTTGTCCTTTATTCCTTTGATTTTCATAGGGGTGCTATTATAAGTCTTTATATTCTTTTTGATCACTCCTTCCTTAATCAATAAAATCACAACCCTTCTTATCTTTAGACATATGTAGTTTAAATAGGGTACCTAAGGTTTTAGATACCCTATCTGTGTAAATAATGCATTGATTAGTTACCCTATGTCAAATTCAAACCAACTTGTCGGTCTTGTAATACTTTAACTACTACATTAATAACCATTCTACTCATAAATTCTTTGAATTTTCGTTCTTCGAATGGAGCACCAGGTATAATACCTCTTTGACGGTTTAGATATTCATTATATTCTATGATTCTGCTACGTATAAGTTTACAATAGGGTAAGTTATTATAATGCTCTGTACTAACTTGATTATATTCTGATAAATCGGCTGACAGCAACTTATCCTTCTCAGGGAAGTAAGGTGGAAGTTCCTCTCTTTTAAAGAATTCAAATTCTGTTGAAGTTGTTGGTATTATTCTTTCAGGGGGTACTACAAATGATATAGGTGTTGTGGACTCAAAGGGTACATCCACAGTACAGTGTTGTAAATCTCCACATATGCCTTCGTGGGTTTTACACATTCCAGGTGCTGTATAGTCAATTTTCTTGCGAACAAAGCCCCTAATAAATAGCATTAATTCCATATCGTTTGTTGGACAATTAATAGCAGGTGCTTGCATTAACATACATTGGACTATTTTAAGTTTATTCTTTACTGATTGAATTTCTAAAGCATCATAAGGAAGCTTAATTTTTGAAGCAACCTGGATTTGAATATTTCTTTGAGCTAATACTACTGGAGTATCAACTACAAAGGGAGTAAAATCATTGGGGTTTAGTCCAGATGGTGTAATGGCTTCACTTTCACAAGATGGTAATGTGTCACTATCTACATCCACACAATGATGGCAATGAGAGTGTTTTGATAAATCACTAACTCTTTTAACATCTTCTGACATATAATAACTCCTTTCTACAATTTGTTTTGGAACAAGGGTATTGTCCCTTTTTCCTAATACATATTATGAGAAAGGACAAAGTTGGTGCATAAAATAAATTTTTTTTGGTATTTATATTAGCAGATACCAGGATCTATTTCAACATTACGATTTTGTAGAATTCTAATAACAGTATTTATAACCATTTTTTCTTCAATTTTTCTGAATACATGTTCTTCAAGGGGACCATCATTAACTAATTGTCTATCTAGATATTCATCATATTGGATTATTCTACTACTTACAAGCTCACAGTAAGGCAGTTCATTATAGTATTCGGTGCTAACTTGATTATATTCAGATAAATCACCTGATAATAATTTATCCTTTTCAGCAAAGCCCATAGGCAGTTCTTTTCTTCTAAAGAATTCAAATTCCTGAGAAGTATTTGGCATTATTTCTTCAGGGCAAAATCCATTGAATTCTACAGGTGTAGTGCATTCAAAGGGTATATCTACAGTACAATGGTTAAGTTTTCCACATACACCTTCGTTATTTGAATGATAATTAACAGTTGAGTAGTCAATATTTTTGCGAACAAAGCCCTTTATAAAAAGCATATTAGAATCTTGAATTAGCAAACATTGTGTAATCTTAAGATTATTTTTGATGTTTTTTATCTCCAATGCCCTTTCTGGTAGTGTAACGTGAGCTGAAACATTGAACTGAACATTGAATTCAGCCAATACTACAGGTATTTTAGCAATTACTTTCTTATCTATACCCTTTATATCAACTGGAGTATTTGTACAGGATTCAACTGTGCCTCCAGTAACTTCTACACAGCTTCTACAAGAAGCGGTTTCATTTGGCTTTGAAAAGTTTTCTCCCATTAAATCACTCCTTTAATTTTTTAGATGGGATAACTGTCTTTCACTATATAATATGGAGGAGGATAAGATTCGGGAATACTTTTTTAAAAAAAACTAGGATCTTTATAAATCTCAATCATAAGAATTAGATCCCATTTTTATACTTTTTTATATAATTTTAGTATAAAATAGAAAAAAGATAATTTGTATAGTGGATATTAAAAATAAGAAAATTAACTAAAACTATATTTACAACATTCAAACTCTATAATAATATCTATATTATACTTTTAAATAATTAAAAAAAGGATGAATAAAATGCATGATTTTTTGCCTATAAATAAAAATGATATGAAAAAAAGAGGTTGGGATGAACTAGATTTTATAGTTGTTTCTGGAGATGCCTATGTAGATCACCCTTCCTTTGGAGTAGCTATTATAAGTAGAGTACTTGAAAGCCGAGGGTATAAAGTAGGTATTATAGCACAACCTTCATGGAAAGATACAAAGGATTTTAAGAAGCTTGGAAAACCTAAGTTTGGATTTTTAATAACCAGTGGAAATATAGATTCTATGGTAAACCACTACACTGTTGCAAAAAGAAGAAGAAAAAATGACTTATATTCGCCAGGAGGAAGGGCTGGATTTAGACCAGATAGGGCAGTTATTGTATATAGTAATAGAGTAAGGGAAGCCTTCGGAGATGTCCCCATTATATTAGGAGGTATTGAAGCTAGTTTAAGAAGATTTGCCCATTATGATTATTGGGATAATAAAGTTCGAAGGTCGATTTTACTGGATTCTAGGGCTGACCTTATAGTATATGGTATGGGTGAAAAACAAATAGTTCAGATAGCTGAAGCTTTAGAAAGCGGATTGCCTATTGAAGAGATTACCTTTATAGATGGTACAGTTTATAAGACTAAGGATATAAATAGACCATATGAACCTGAGATACTACCATCCTATGAAGAAATAATTAGTTCTAAAAAGAAATATGCTGAAAGTTTTATGATCCAATATAACAATATGGATTCAGTATATGGCGTTCCCTTGGTTGAACCCTATGAGAACAATTATTATGTAGTTCAAAATCCTCCCCAAGAACCTATAAAACAGATAGATTTAGACGATATATATGACCTGCCTTATATGAGAACATATCATCCCATATATGAAAAACAGGGAGGAATTCCTGCAATAAAGGAAGTAAAATTTAGCATCATTAGTAATAGGGGATGTTTTGGGAGCTGTAGTTTTTGTGCGTTATCCTTCCATCAGGGAAGAATAGTTCAAGCTAGAAGTCATGAGTCAATTGTAAATGAAGCAGAAAAAATAATTGATGAAGAGGATTTTAAAGGCTATATACATGATGTTGGAGGGCCAACTGCTAACTTTAGACATAGGGCATGTAAAAAGCAAGAAAAACATGGAGTGTGTAAAGATAAACAGTGTTTATTTCCAAATCCCTGTAATCAGCTTAAAATAGATCACAAAGATTATTTAAATTTACTGAGGAAGCTGAGAAAGTTATCAAATGTAAAAAAAGTATTTATACGTTCAGGAATACGATATGATTATCTCATGGCCGATAAAGATGATACTTTTTTTAAAGAGCTTTGTGAGTATCATATAAGTGGTCAACTAAAGGTTGCTCCAGAACATATTTCTCCAAATGTTCTTGAAAAAATGGGGAAACCTAAAAGAGAGGTTTATGAGAAATTTATAAAAAAATATAAAAAAATTAATAAAGAGTTAGGCATGAACCAGTTTGTAGTACCTTATCTCATGTCTTCCCATCCAGGGTCTACTTTAAATGATGCAATTGAACTGGCAGAATATTTGAGGGATATAGGACATAGGCCAGAGCAGGTACAGGATTTTTATCCAACTCCAGCTACTCTAGCAACCTGCATGTATTATACTGAACTAGATCCTAGGACTATGGAAAGGGTATATGTTCCAAAATCTCCCCACGAAAAGGCCATGCAAAGAGCATTGATTCAGTATACAGTACCTAAAAATTATAACCTTGTTTATGAAGCATTAAAGAAAGCTGGGCGTGATGATTTAATTGGTTATGAAAAGAAATGTTTAATAAGACCAAGAAAAAATTAGTTGTTAAAATGTTAAATATAGGATATAATGATGAGCGTATGCTCATTTATGTTTATCTATAAAGCTGTAAATGAATAGTATATTCATTTACAGCTTTAATCTTATATTTATTTAAAAAAGGTTTATAAAATATGAAAAAGGTAAAAATAAATAATAATAATAAATTAAACGTGAAAGGAATATGTTATGGAAACTATTAAATTTGACAAACTTAAAATATCTGAAGAAATTAAAAGAGCCATTGAAGATATGGGGTTTGAAGAAGCAACACCAATACAGACTCAAGCAATTCCATTTGTACTTGAGGGAAAGGATATAGTTGGCCAAGCTCAAACAGGTACAGGTAAAACAGCAGCATTTGGAATACCTACTTTAGAAAAAATTGACCCTAAGGATAAAACAGTACAGGCTCTGATTCTTTGTCCAACTAGGGAGCTAGCTATCCAAGTTTCTGAGGAAATACGTAAGCTGGCAAAATATAAACATGGTATAAAGGTTCTTCCCATATATGGAGGACAGTCTATTGAAAGACAAATTAAATCCATAAAAAAAGGAGTACAGATTATAATAGGGACTCCAGGAAGAATAATGGATCATATGAGAAGGAGAACATTAAAACTAGGAGGATTAAAAATAGTTGTATTAGATGAAGCTGATGAAATGCTAAACATGGGCTTTATAGAGGATATAGAAACTATTTTAAAGGATACTCCTAGTGATAGGCAAACTGTTCTATTTTCTGCTACTATGCCAAAGGCCATATTAAAGATAGCAAATGATTATCAAAAGGACCCAAGTATTATTAAGGTAAAACACAAAGCCTTGACTGTACCTAAAATTGAACAATACTATTTTGAAATGAAACAGAAAAATAAATTTGAGATTTTAACAAGATTAATCGATATTTATAATCCCAAACTATCCTTGGTGTTTTGTAACACTAAAAAGAAAGTTGATGAACTAGTGGTAGAGCTTCAAGGGAGAGGATATTTTGCCGATGGGTTACATGGAGATATGAAGCAAAATCAGAGAGATAGAGTTATGAACAGTTTTAGAAATGGCAATATTGATATATTAGTTGCCACTGATGTTGCCGCAAGAGGGATAGATGTAGATGATGTAGAAATGGTATTTAATTATGATGTCCCACAGCATGAGGAGTTTTATGTACATAGGATAGGTAGAACAGGTAGAGCAGGTCGTTCAGGAAAGGCCTTTACCTTTGTAGTTGGAAAGGAAATATATAAACTAAAGGATATACAAAGATATAGCAATACTAAGATAAGGCGTCATCAAACTCCTTCCATAAGGGATGTAAAAGAAGCGAAGGAAAATGTAATTTTAGAAAGAATAAAGGATATGATTGACAAAAACGATTTAAGTAAAGAAATAAATATAATTGAGAGGCTATTTGAAGAAGATTATACATCCATAGATATAGCTGGAGCTTTACTTAAAATGGTAATGGGAAATAGCAAAAGAGATGAAGAAGTTGAAGAACAGTTTGAAAATACAGGTGCTGAACCTGGAATGGTAAGATTATTTATAAATATAGGTAAAAGACATAAAATAAGACCAGGGGATATACTTGGTGCTATAGCAGGTGAAACAGGAATGCCTGGTGAATTGGTTGGAGCCATAGATATACATGATAAATATACATTTGTTGAGGTTCCTAAAGAACATGCTGAGAAAGTACTTAAAGTTATGAATAGTAATAAAATAAAAGGCAAATCTATAAATATAGAACCTGCAAAGGGTAGTAGATAATAATATGAGATCAGGATAAACCTGGTCTTTATTATTTCATATAACAAAGTGTTAACATTACATTACATAAAAAGTAATTGCATAAATTTTATATATTATGTATGATATAATAGTTAAAATTTAATTGAAAGCAGGTATTATTTATGACCCGTAGAAAAGATATAATAAATATAGCAGTAATAGCCCACGTTGATGCTGGAAAATCTACATTAGTAGATGCACTTCTTAGCCAAAGTGGTGTATTTAGAGAAAATGAAAATATTGTTGATTGTGTTATGGATAGTAATGACCTTGAAAGGGAAAGGGGAATCACAATATACTCAAAAAATTGTGCCATAGAGTATAATGGAATAAAGATTAATATTGTAGATACTCCTGGCCATGCCGACTTTTCTTCTGAAGTTGAGAGGATAATAAAAACAGTAGATACAGCTATATTGCTTGTTGACTCAAGCGAAGGTCCTATGCCACAGACTAGATTTGTACTTCAAAAAGCTTTGCAAAGAGGGCTTAAGCCAATACTATTAATAAATAAAATAGATAAAAAAGACCAAAGAGCAGAAGAAGTAGTAGATATGACCTTCGATCTCTTTGCTGATCTAGGAGCTACAGATGAGCAGTTAGATTTTCCTATCTTGTATGGAATAGCTAAGGAAGGCATTGTAAAAAGAGATATGGATGACGATAGTAAAGATCTATCTCCCTTATTTGAATTGTTGGTTGAACATGTTGATAAATATCCTAATAGAGATGATGAGCCAGTTCAGCTTCAGATTTCTGCCCTTGCCTATGATGAATATATAGGAAGACTTGGAATCGGTAGAATAACTAGAGGTGAATTAAGTGCAAATCAAAATGTGTCTATATGCAAGAGAAATGGTGACATTACTAAGGGCAAAATTTCAAAACTCTTTGTAAATGAAGGCTTAAATAGGGTTGAGAAAACTAAAGCATGTAGTGGTGAAATTGTAACTATTGCTGGAATACCTGATATCTCAATTGGTGAAACAATCTGTGATATAGATAATCCAGAACCTTTAGAAATGATAGATATAGAAGAACCAACACTATCAATGAATTTCCTTGTTAATAACTCTCCTTTTGTAGGAAAAAGTGGTAAGTATGTAACTACAAGACATATTAGGGATAGGCTTATGAGAGAGCTTGAAACCAATGTTGGATTAAGGGTTGAGGAGTTAGAAGATAGCGATGGATATAAGGTGTCCGGTAGGGGAGAGTTACATCTATCTATTTTACTGGAAAACATGAGAAGGGAAGGTTACGAACTCTCTGTTTCAAAACCAGAAGTTCTTTTCCAAAAAAACAATGGGAAGGTTCAGGAGCCCTTTGAGAAGGTTATTATTACACTTCCTGATGAATATAGTGGTACAGTTATATCTAAACTAAACTTAAGAAAAGGTATTATGCAAGCAATGTCCTCAGAAAATGGA
Source organism: uncultured Eubacteriales bacterium (assembly GCA_965539935.1). Lineage (GTDB taxonomy): Bacteria > Bacillota > Clostridia > Peptostreptococcales > Caminicellaceae > CBETVX01. Next base: position 25,753 of record CBETVX010000029.1, read on the forward strand.
TATACTAAACTTGAATATTTAGTACCTACTAGAGGACTTTTAGGATATAGGAGTGAATTTATAAACGATACCCGTGGAGAAGGAACTATGGTAAGGTCCTTTGACCAATATTTAGATTATTGTGGAGAAATACCTACACGTAAAAATGGAGTTCTTATTTCCCAGGAAAATGGAATTACGATGGCCTATTCATTATTTAATCTTAGCGAACGTGCAACATTATTTGTAGGACCTTCAGTAGAAGTATATGAGGGTATGATCATTGGTATGAATAGTAGAAAGGAAGACATGGTGGTAAATCCTTGTAAAAATAAAAAGCTTACTAATACTAGAGCTTCAGGCTCAGATGATGCTATAAAGCTACTTGCTCCAAAAACTTTCACTTTAGAAGAAGCCCTTGAGTTTATAGAGTCCGATGAACTAGTGGAAGTAACTCCCGATGCTATTCGCTTAAGGAAAAAACTATTAAATGCCAACGATAGAGTAAAGGCAAGTAAGAAGATAAAATAAAGAGGTATAGCGGTGTGTTATAAATGAATTACACTTATATTTTGAAATGCTGTGATGGAAGTCTTTATACAGGATGGACAACAAACTTAGATAGAAGAATAAATGAACATAATAAAGGTATCGGTGGAAAATATACTCGTGCTAGACTTCCAGTTCAACTTGTATATTATGAAAAGTTTGAAACGAAAAGGGAAGCCATGAAAAGAGAATATGAAATTAAACAGTTAAGTAGATCCGAAAAATTAAAATTAATAAAAACAAATAAAACCTCATTCTAATGAATGGGGTTTTAAAAGTAAAGACAACAAATCCTTATGATGGTTTAAGCCTATGAACTGGTACGTTGAGTAAATTTATAAAAATAATGTTTTGATATTTCTAAATGTGGTAATTATAATAGGTAATGATTTTTTTTAAGGAGCGGAAGAAATGATATTTGGAAAATCCATAAACAAGTATTATAAAAAGTTTTTTTGGAAATTTATAATAGGGATTTTAGCACTGGCAATTGTAGATTATCTTCAAATAAGGGTTCCTTTAGTAATAGGGACAATTACAGATAAAATAGTTGAAGGGAATATGGATGATGCTTATTTATTAAATCAAAGTCTATATCTTGCAATTATAGGATTATCAATAGCAATAGGAAGATTTATCTGGAGAAATCTAATATTTGGAACCTCAAGGGATATTGAGTACTACTTGAGAAATGATTTATTTGCTCACCTTGAAAGATTATCTACAAAATACTTTAATCAACATAAGACAGGGGACTTAATGGCCCATGCTACAAATGACATAAATGCCGTTAGAATGGCTATAGGACCAGGTCTATTGATGGCAGTAGATGCTTTAGTCTTAATAACTCTAGTAATCTATAATATGATATATACTGTAAATTTAAAACTTACTTTAATAGCGATTATACCCTTCCCATTAATTATTCTTCAAGGTTTTATTATAAGCAAATTTATGAGAAAGAGATTTACAGACAAACAAGAAGCCTTTGCAAAGCTTACTGATATGGTTCAGGAAAGCTTTTCAGGCATAGCAGTTATCAAAGCCTTTGTTCAAGAATCTAATGAAATAAAAGTCTTTGCTAATGCTAATAAAAATAATTTTGATAAAAATATTAGGCTTGCTAAACTTCACAGTGCTGTTGATCCATTGATTAGGATAGTAGTAGGCTTAAGCTTAGTTCTTACATTAGTATATGGTGGAAGACTTACAATGTTAGGAGAAATTTCCCTTGGAGAGTTAGTAGCATTTATTAACCTGCTGACACTACTAGTTTGGCCAATGATAGCCGTAGGAATGATACTAAATGTTATTGCTCAAGGTAAGGCTTCCTTAGAAAGAATAGAAAAGATTCTTGACGAGAAGCCCGAAATATCAGATAATGAAAAAACTTTAAATATACAAAATATTAAGGGCAATATAAAGATTGATGACTTGTCATTCAAATATTCAGATACAGATGAATATTCCCTTAAAAATATTAAACTAACTATAAATCAAGGAGAAACCTTAGGGATAATCGGAAGAACGGGAGCGGGTAAGACAACTTTAGTAAATTTATTATTGCATTTATATAATGTTCCCCATAATAAAATTTTAATAGATAATATAGATATTATGAAAATACCATTGAAGGTTCTTAGGGATAACATAGGATATGTTCCCCAGGATAATTTTCTATTTTCAGATACTATTGCGAGGAATATTTCCTTTGGTATAGATAATGTTAATAGGGAGGAAATAATTGAAAATGCTAAATTAGCTAATGTCCATGAAAATATAATGGAGTTTAAGGAAGGCTATGAAACAATAATAGGTGAAAGAGGAGTTACCCTATCGGGAGGGCAGAAACAAAGGATCTCAATAGCTAGGGCCTTAATAAAAGATCCAGCTATACTTATTTTAGATGATGCATTATCAGCAGTAGATGTTGATACTGAAGAGAAAATACTTGCAGAATTAAAGGAAAAGCGGAAGAATAAGACTACCATAATTATTGCCCATAGGATTTCAACCATAAAGCATGCCGATAAAATAATATTTATAGATGATGGAGAAATAATAGAAGAAGGTAGACATGAAGAGCTTATTGCATTTAATGGAGAATATAATAAAATGTATAAAAAACAACAACTTGCAGCAATGATGGAAAAAGAGTAAGGGGCGTTATAAATAATGAATGTTATGGATGATATATTTATAGAGGATAAAAAAAGGGGAAGAGATTTATATCTATTTAGAAGACTAATGACATATGCAAGACCCTACTGGTTACATATAGTATTATCTTTTCTATTATTAGGTATAGTTGTAGGAGTAGAGTTATTGCAGCCAGTATTAGTAGCAAAGGGAATAGATAGTATCATTACAAGATATGATGTACCCTATTCCATAGTAGATGATAGGGATGTATCAATACTGGAGAACAAAATACTATTAGATGATACAGTATTAGTGAAGGATCCCAATAATAAATTTTCAAGTAATTTAAAGGCTAGGATTATATTATCAAATAATGAATATTACTTTATCCAAGGTCTTACAAATAGTGAACTGGAAATTTTAGATACATTAGAAAAAAAAGGAATTGACGTTATAAATAATGAATATGTCGACATAAATGGAAAAAATTTCTTAGTAAAAAGACTAAATATCGAAGAAATAAAAGAGTTAAGGGGAGAAGATTATGAAGGCCTTATAAAATTCGCCTTATTATTTGCAGCAGTTATTATATTTGGTAGTGTAGTTCAATATTTGCAGGCCCTATTACTTCAATACACAGGTCAGAAAATAATCTATAAAATAAGGATGGATATTTTTTCCCATATAGAAACAATGGAGATAGAATTTTTCAATGATAGACCTATAGGAAAGCTTGTAACTCGGGTTACAAATGATACTGAGTCCCTTAATGAAATGTATACCAGTGTAATTATTAATTCTGTTAAAAATATTTTCTTGTTAATTGGCATTGTTATTGCCATGTGTAGTTTCAATCTTAGACTTTCTTTACTTACCTATTCGGTCATTCCATTTTTATTAATAGCAACTATTGTTTTTAGAAAATATTCTAAGACCATATATAGAAAGGTACGAGAAAATCTATCGAAGGTAAATGCTTTTTTATCTGAGCATATTTCTGGTATGAATATTATACAAATATTTGCTAGGGAAGAAGCCAAGTATAATGAGTTTGTAGATACTAACTTAGAACTTAATAAATCCCATAAACAAGAGATAATTGCCTTTAGTATATTTGGTCCGGTAATATATTTACTTAGAATCTTAGCAACTGCCATAATTATATATTTTGGTGGCAAATATGTATTACAGGATATAATAACTATAGGTACTTTGGTGGCCTTTACTCAATATATATCTAGATTTTTTAATCCAGTTCAACAGCTAGCAGAACAGTTTAATGTATTTCAATCGGCCATGGCTTCTGCGGAAAGGGTATTTGATCTATTAGATAGAAAACAAAAATTAATAGATTCAGATAAAGCCATGGATTTAGAAAAGATAGAAGGAAATATAGAATTTAAAAATGTTTGGTTTGCATATAAAGAAGGGGAATGGATATTAAAGGATGTATCCTTTAAGGTGAAGGCTGGAGAAACTGCAGCCTTTGTAGGAGCTACAGGGGCAGGAAAGACTACTATTCTTAAACTAATAGGAAAATATTATGATATACAAAAAGGTGAAATTTTAGTTGATGGAATAAATATAAGAGATATAAAAACTGAAAGTTTAAGAAAAAACATTGGGCAAATGCTTCAAGATGTATTTATTTTTACAGGAGATATAGAAAGTAATATAAAGTTAAGGGACGGAAATATTACTACTGAAGAAATGATAGAATCTGCAAAATATGTAAATGCCCATAAATTCATTGAAAAATTACCTAATAAATATAATGAAGAGGTTTATGAAAGGGGAGCTACACTGTCTACTGGGCAAAGACAGCTACTATCCTTTGCTAGAACCTTGGTGAGAAAACCGTCAATTCTAATACTTGATGAAGCCACTGCAAACATAGATACTGAAACAGAAAAGCTTATACAGGATGCACTATATAAGATAATGAAGGGTCGTACAACCCTTGCTGTTGCCCATAGACTGTCTACCGTTCAACATGCTGATAAAATAATAGTATTACACAAGGGAAGGGTTAGAGAAATCGGTACTCATCAAGAATTATTAAAGAAAAAGGGATTATATTATAATTTGGTTCAGTTACAATATCAATAAAACTAATATTAAAAAATGTACTTAATAATTATTTAATAGTAACCGACATAAATAATAGACACTTTATTTCTAGTGATTTGGTGGAGCCATGCTCTACCTTTTTTTTTATGTATTTCAAAACTTAAAATATTATTTATATATTAAAAAAACTATTGATTTTATATTAATAGCAATGTATATTTTAATTTAGAATATTATTTACTATCATTTATACTATCATTTAGTTTGTGGAGGAATAAGAATGTCTAAGAAATTTTTAGTAGAAGAAATGGATAAGGAAACAAGAATTAGAAAACAGGAAATGAAAAGAAAATCTAAAAAGAAGGAAAAGTTTAAAGAAGACATATTTGAAAGAAAGGCAAAAAGTAAAAAGCGTAATAAAATAAATTTTATAAGGGTAAGTGAGTTATATGATGAATTTGAATACTATGATGATGAATCTGAATACTAATACTTTATAGAATGTAGAGACATCTAACCTTTTAAATAATAATGGGTTGGATGTTTTTTTAGTTTGCAAAAATATAATAAAGAGTCTTTACAAACAAATAAAAACATACTATAATATAAACATAAACAATCATAAACAAACATAAACAAGCACAAATAAAATAAAACCAAACAGTTTTTTATAAAAAACCACCAGAGGATGATAATATTGTTTGCTGAAGAAAGAAAAACGAAAATAATCGAAAAACTTCAAACAGAAGAAAGCGTAAAAGTGGCTGACCTATCTTTAGAATTTAATGTTTCTGAAGCTACTATTAGAAGAGATCTTCAAGAATTAGAAGATAAAGGATTACTGTACAGGACCCATGGAGGTGCAGTTCTTACTGAACACACAAAATTTGAACCAACCTTTACTGAAAAAGAGGAAAAGAATTTAGAAGAAAAAGAAAGAATAGGAAAATTAGCAGCAAGTATGATTGAAGACGGAGACTCAATAATTTTAGATTCAGGTACTACTACATTATATATTGCAAAAAATATTACTGCAAAAAATGTAACGGTTGTTACAAACTCATTAAGTATAATGTATGAACTTGGAAATAGACAGGATGTAGAAGTAATAGGACTGGGTGGTAGCCTAAGATGGGAAACCCAGGCAATGGTAGGTCCTCTAACTGAAGATTCATTGAGAAATATTTGGGTGGATAAGGTTTTCTTGGGAGCAAATGGTGTTTCCTTAGAACAAGGAATAACTACTCCTACTTTAGTAGAAGCTCAGATTAAAAAGATCATGGCTAATGTAGGAAGTAAAGTAATTCTGACCACTGATAGCACTAAGTTTGAAAAGGTCACTTTTTCTAAAATACTTGACTTAGAAGATATAGACATGATTATTACTGATAAAAATCTATCGGAGGAAATATTAAATAGTTATCAAAGGGCTGGAGTTAAAATAATGGTTGGATAAATAGATTGAGGTGACAAAATGATATTAACAGTAACGCTAAATCCTGCAATAGATAAAACTATAATAATAAATAATTTTCAAGAAGGTTCAGTGAATAGAGTATTAGATACAAGAGTAGATGCAGGTGGCAAAGGAATCAATGTATCAAAGGTCATTAAAAAACTAAATGGAAAGACAAAAGTATTAGGATTTATTGCAGGAAAATCTGGTGAATCTATAATTGAATATCTTAATAAGTGCAATATAGATCATGATTTAGTTAAGACAAAGGGAGAAACTAGAACAAATATTAAAATAGTTGACAAAGGAAAGGGAATAGTAACGGATATTAATGAAAAGGGACAAGAAATTACAGAGTTAGAGCTCGAAAAATTAATAGAAAAAATAAAAGAAAACACAAAGCGTGGAGACATATTAGTTTTGGCTGGAAGTATTCCAAAGGGCATTAATAAGAGTATATATAAAGAATTAGTTTCTATAGGAAACTCTTTAGGAGCAAGAACTTTTTTAGATGCTGATGATGAACTGTTAATAGAAGGAATTAAGGGAAAGCCCTATTTAATAAAGCCAAATATCCATGAACTAGAGAAGGCCTACAAAACTAAATTCAAAAGTCACAAGGATATTGTTGAAGTATCTAAGGATATTATTAAGTCTGGAGTTGAAAATGTATTTATCTCCTTGGGAGCTGAAGGTTCATTATTTGTAAACTCCCACTCTCAAATATATATAGAGGCTTTAAAAGTAGATGTAAAAAATACAGTAGGTGCAGGTGATTCCTTAGTAGGAAGTATTGCATATGCAATTGAAAAAGGATATAGCATTGAAAGGGCATTGAGATTATCTACTGCTATGGCTGCCTTTAGTGTTATGAATGAAGGCACTGGTCCAGATGATATTAGTAAACTAGATGTTTTAGAAAAAAGTGTAAAAATAAAATATTTATAATAGGGGGTTTTTAAAATTTACTCACTATATCTAGGCTTAAATACTTTCAAAATAAGTATGGTATGAATAAGTGATAATATAACTCCTATATTTAGACCATTAGAAACTAAGCTAAAAATAAATCTTAAATCCGTATTACCCAAAAACTCTCCAACTAGATCAAGTATATATGGAGATGTAAATTTTCCAAGGAGTATGGCACTGTTTACAATTGATAGAGCAAAGGCATTAGAAAATTTTGGTGTTACTTTAGTGACATTTAAAAAAAGTAAGGGTTTTAAAATTCCAAGTCCAAATCCAATCATAAATGTGCCTATCAAAACAGTTGGTATTATATAGGATTTACTTAGTATAAAATAACCTAAAGCCATAAAACCCATACCTACTGTACATTTAAATTTTTTTAGTATATCAGATATTCTATCTAATAAAATGCCGCTTAAAAAACCAGCCAAAGTTAAAGAAGACATTGCAATGCCTGAGTATCCAGAATTCCCCATGCCTTCATTTGTTATGAACAATGAAATATTAGTAACAACGCCATAGAAAGCTACATTAAGGAGAAAAGCTAAGATGGCAATATAAATCACATTTAAATTCAGAAAAACCTTTCTTTTATTATCTTCCCTTCTCTTTGGAGGTTCTGGAAGGCCAATAATTACTAAAATTAAAACAATAAGGGCTAGAGAATATATTCCAAATACATATCGCCAGTTATATATTGCTAGCCATCCTGCCAAAAGAGCAGCTATAATCCCCCCTAAGTTAGAAACTGCATTTGAATATCCCATCATCTCCCTTCTCTCATCACCATCATAAAAATCTCCAATAAGTGAAGTAGTAAAGGGAGTAAGAATACCCATTCCAATTCCTAAAATCCCTCTAAAAATAAGGATGCTTATTATATTAGGTGCTAATCCTCCACCTATACCACCAAATAGAAATATTATCAATCCTAAAACAATTAATTTTCTTTTACTAAACTTATTAGAAAATCTGCTGATAAATAGGCTGATAGGAACTATAACAAAGGATGGCAGGGTTAATATAAGTTTTATAGTATTATCAGTTGCCATTGGGAAGTCTTTACTTATTTCACCTAATGCAGGGGAAACTGTTGAAGCAGTTATTATAATTAATAAAGAAATAGATAAAACGGCATATTTTACTAAATAATCCATATAATTCACTCCAGATTTTAAATGTTTATTTAATATTTTGATTTAGATTAATAAATAATATTCTCTTTATGGATTCTTTTAAATAATTTCACCCATGTAATAATAAAGTTTAAACTATGGAAGACATAGATATATAGTATATTTAAAAGATGTATTTATAGAGGAGGGAATATGCTAGTGTATTATCCTATGGAACATATGAAATAGAAGCATATTTCAGCTGTGAAGATTGTATTGACCAAACTAAATGCTCTCCAAGATGTTGTCAGACTTTGGAAGAAGAATTGGTATAATGAATTATATAAGTGAAGGCAGGAAAATTCCTGCCTTTATTTATGTATGAAAAAAGTAATATATTTAATAATATAAAATTGATTATATTATTAATATATTAAGTTGGATTGATTATTTCACCATGAAAAATCTAAAAAGTGGAAGGACTAGAATCAAGGGAAATTAGAAAATCTATTTTAGTTGTTGGATTAATGTATATTGTAAACTCTATTAACGGAGATTTTCTTCTTGTACCAGGAGAGTAGACGATATCGAAGGGTATTTCTTTCTTAATAAGTATTTGCAAAAGTGTAGTGATTTCTGCAATTTTTAATGTGTTCTTACTTAAGAACTTTGTAAAAATTTCTGACGCAAAAAAAGACTCTAATCCTCCATAAAATTTAGGCATGAAAATCCCCTCTAATATCTTTATATAGTATATACTATGCGAAAATATGAGGATTTGACAATAAATAATATTAAGCATATATATAAATAGAAGTAGCAATTTATCAAAAAAGAGGTTATAACAATGCAAGTTAAAAAAGATGTTAAATTAAATTTATACTCAAGATATTTATATATATCCTATGTTATAATAAAAAAAATGGTATCTTTTAGGGAGGGAGAATAGTGGAAGATAAGAGAAAAGCTAAAAGATTGCCAGTTAATATTAAAGTAAATATTGAGTCCCTGTATAAATATGGTGACAATACTCTAAAAAATTTAAATAAAGAAGTAAATGTTATAAATATTTCTAAAAGGGGTATAGGATTTATTAGTGATATGGAATTACCTATTGGATATTTCTTTAATGCTAAGATTACTATTGATGATGAAAAGACATTTTACAGTGTATTAAAAATTGTTAGAAATCAGAAAATTAACAATGGATATATAGTTGGATGTGAATTTGTGGGATTGGCTGACGTACTAAGTAATAATATAGATGATTATGAACATGAGATTTTTAAATAATAGGTTACTGCTTGTCAGTAACTTCTTTTCTCAAATATTTTTACTTTTGTGTAGAAGGGGTGAGTATATTGAAAGTTTTATTTACATATGACTATGGTAAGGAAAAAATGAATTCAATTAAAGAGTTAGGTTATGATATAATATATGTCCATGAAAAAGAAATACAAAATACTAAAGAAATTGAAGATATTGATATTTTAGTTTGTTATAATCCCTTTAATAGTTTAGATATATCTAAACTTACAAGTCTAAAGTGGATACAACTTTCAAGTATAGGTATAGACCAAGTTCCAAAGGAATATGTAATGACGAATAATATCTTGCTAACCAATAATAGAGGTGGATATAGTATTCCAATGGGAGAGTGGATAGTTTTAAAAATACTTGAAATATATAAAGATAGTAAATATTTCTATAAAAAGCAGAAGGAAAAGAAATGGAAAATCAACACAAATCTCATGGAACTATATGAGAAAACCGTTGGTTTTTTAGGAACGGGTACTATAGCCATAGAAGGAGCTAAGAGGCTTCAAGGATTTGGTGTTAATGTTTATGGGGTAAATACCAGTGGCAAAGAAGTAAAATATTTTGATAAATGTTATCCTATATCACAAATAAAGGAATTTTTAAGTATTTGTGATGTAGTGGTATGTGCAATACCCTATACAGAAAAAACCCATCATTTGCTTAATGGTGAAAAACTTGATATGATGAAGGACGATTCAGTTTTAATCAATATATCTAGGGGAAGTATAATTGATGAAGAAGCCCTGATAGAAAGGTTAAGGCAGGGAAAATTCATGGGAGTTGCTTTAGATGTATTTGAAAAGGAACCATTACATGAGTCCAGTCCACTTTGGGATTTTGAAAATGTCTATATTTCATCCCATAATTCATGGATTTCAGAGATGAGGAATGAGAGAAGGTTTAATACCATATATCAAAATTTAAAAAGATATAAAAATAATGAGCAATTAATTAATGTAGTCAATCTTGAAAAAGGATATTAGTAATAATTGAGAGAGGAGAATAATATGAAATTAGTTTTAGATACCCATACCCATACCATTGCAAGTGGCCATGCTTATAGCACTATTCATGATTATGTAAAAGTAGCAAAGGATAAGGAGTTAGAACTTATAGCCTTTACTGACCATGGTCCTGCATTACCAGGAGGTCCCCATATATTCCATATAGGAAATCAAAGAGTGATTCCAAGGATAATTGATGGCATTGAAATACTTAGGGGTGTTGAAGCAAATATAATTGATTATAATGGAAATATAGATATTGATGAAGTTTATTTAAAAAGACTTGATATTGTAGTGGCAAGTTTACATGATGCTTGTATAGAGCCAGGAAGTAGAGAGGAAAATACTAAGGCACTTATAGGTGCCATGTCAAACAAATATGTAGATATAATTGCACATCCAGGTAACCCTGCCTTTCCAATTGATATATTGGAGTTTATGAAGGCTGCAAAAGAGAAGGATATTATAGTTGAAATAAATAATAGTTCCTTTAACAATCCTGGTAGAGCAGGTAGCAAAGATAATTGTATTGAAATAGCAAGGAAAGCTAAGGAATTAGGAGTTAAGGTAGTGGCAGCAAGTGATTCCCATATATCCTTTGATGTTGGAAATTTCCATACAGTTAAAGAGGTTTTTGAACTTGTGAACATGCCAGAGGAACTAGTTATGAATACTTCCAAGGAAAAATTAAAGGACTATTTAAAAGGCAAAGGAAAAAAACTTGGGGAAAAGACAATTGTTTCAATAAAGTAGTTAATTATATTACCCGCAGGGACAATCTCTGCGGGTATGAATTAATAGATGTAAAAAAATTCTTTAACTAAATAATATTTTTTAATTTGTAGCTATAAGCCATCAGCTATTAGCTCAAATACAAATATATTTTACTGAAAGTATCATATTAACAGCATAGATTAGACTTTTAAATTAGATATATATCTATCTATAATTTATACTATAACTAAATTTTTCTTAGTTAGTTTTTTGAATAAAGAAGCCGATGAACTGGTATGTTTTTTTTCAATATCAATATTTTTATCA
>CBETVX010000030.1:0-37144 GCA_965539935.1 uncultured Eubacteriales bacterium
GCACCTGACTTTTAATCAGGGTGTCCCGCGTTCGAGTCGCGGATGGGTCACCATTATACTATGCGGGTGTGGCGGAATTGGCAGACGCGCTAGACTTAGGATCTAGTGTCTTGTACGTGGGGGTTCAAGTCCCTCCACCCGCACCAATTAAAACTCTTGAGAAGTTTAACTTTTCAAGAGTTTTTTTATTTTTTGAAAAAAAGTATTGACTTTTTAAAATATATAAATTATATTATTAGTGTAATACAAAGCATAATACACCTAATACACATAGGACGGAGGAGGTGGAAAATGTTTCAATTAGACTTAAAAAGTAGAAAGCCAATATATCAACAAATAATTGATAAATTTAAGTTGCTAATTATAAGAGATATACTTAAGCCAGATCAGCAGATACCATCGGTAAGGGAATTAGCTAAAGAGCTAACTATAAATCCTAACACTATACAAAAGGCTTATCGTGAATTAGAAAGGGAAGGCTATATATATACCGTCAGAGGTAGAGGGAATTTTGTTTCAACAAAAATAGAAAAGGTAGATGAGGATAAATTGAATAATTTAAAAATAGAAATTCAAAAAAAATTATCTGAACTCATTTATTTAGGACTTGAAAAAAAAGAGATAATTGAGTTAGTTGAAAACACATACGAAGCAGTGAAGGGGGGAAATCAAAATGATAGAAGTAAGGAATTTAACAAAAAATTTTAATGGCTTTAAAGTGCTAAAGGATGTTAATCTAAAGGTAAATAGGGGATCTATATATGGTCTTGTTGGAGCTAATGGAGCAGGAAAAACCACCTTAATTAAACACATGATGGGAATATATATGCAAAATAGTGGTGAAGTTCTAATAAATGGTGAAAGAGTTTATGAAAATAATAGTATAAAGGAAAAAATAGGATACATACCTGATGATTTATACTTTTTTCCTATGTATAGCATAAAGGATATGGCTAGGTTTTATAAAAGAATTTACCCAAGGTGGAATAAAGAGAGATATAGGGAAATGATCAATGAATTTCAATTAGATGAAAATCGAAGAATGAGTAGATTATCTAAGGGGATGCAAAAACAGGCAGCATTTATTCTAACGTTGTCTACAATGCCAGACATTATGATTTTAGATGAGCCTATTGATGGACTAGATCCACTTATGAGAAAGAAGGTATGGAGATTTGTAGTGGATGATGTGGCTGAAAGAGAAGTAAGCGTACTTATTTCATCCCATAACCTAAAGGAACTTGAGAGTGTATGTGATCATGTAGGCATCCTTAATAAAGGAAGTATGCTTATTGAGAGAGATTTAGATGAACTAAAATCAGATATCCATAAGATACAAGTGGCTTATTCATCAGATTGTACAGATAATATTATGAAAGAAATAAATATACTTCATAGAGATAAAAGGGGAAGCGTAGAACTATATATAGTTAAAGGAGAGCAGGATGAGGTTATTAGAAAATTTAATAAGTACAACCCTCTGCTTTTAGATATACTTCCTTTGACCCTAGAAGAAATATTCATATACGAGTTAGGTGGTGCTGGATATGAAATACAAAACGTCATTTTTTAATAAATATATTGTATTAGAAGATCTTAAAAGATATTGGGGAGCTTCAGCTTTATATTTCTTAGCAATCTTTTTTACTGGCCCTATGGGAATAATGCTAAGAATAAGCAATCCAAGAAATAATGTTACCAATACAATTAAATATTTTTTAGACGTTAAATATGATGGAATTCAAGTATTTTACTCCATAATGTTTTCAATAATTTTAGCAATGATCATTTTTAGATATCTTCATCAAAATAAATCTGCTACTGTTATGCATTCTATGCCCATAACTAGAAAAGAGTTATTTAATAGTCACAATATTGCTGCTTTTATACTAAGCCTTTTGCCAGTATTAATAAATGCTGTAATCTTACTAATAATAATGTTTATATATAAAGATGGAAGTGCATTATACGACAAAATATTTACAGTATCAAAAGTTATGATATGGATGGGAAAAACTATATTACTTAATACCATAACATATTTAATTGCAACATTAACTGCAGTGATAACTGGAATATCTTTAATACATGGAGCATTATCTTTCATATTTATTTTTCTACCAATAGGCTTGTCAGCCTTAATATTGATTAACTTTGACCAACTCATATATGGTTTTGTTAGCAATCAGACTTTTATTGAGAAAATTGCGTTAAGGGCTGTACCTGTAACTGCAATACTATCTAATGAACCTATGAAAGGACTTGTAGGGTGGTATCTTTTCCTAGGTATTATATTATACCTTTCAGCCTATTATTTTTATAAAAAAAGACATTTAGAAAGTGCCTCTGATCCTATAGCATTTGATATACTTAAACCTATTTTCAAGTATGGGGTAACCTTTTGCAGTATGGTATTAGGAGGAGCATACTTTGAAGCCATAGGGCAGGAAAGAGTATGGATATATGTGGGCTATATAATAGGAGCATATTTAGGATATCTGATCTCTGAAATGCTTATAAAAAAGAGTATATGGGTTTTTAAAAACATCAAAGGCCTACTAGTTTATGGAGTAGTAATTATAATACTATTTGCAGGTATAAATTTTGATATTATAGGTTACGAAAGAAGGATACCAAACTTTGAAAAAATTGATAGTGCCTATTATGGATATCACCTGTATAGTTATTGGAAAGGTGAAGAAAATCCCCTTAAAAATCCTGAAAATATAAAAAATATCCAAAGGTTACATCAAGAATTAATTAACAATAAAAAAGAATTTAAAGAAATAGATAATAATATTTCCTCCCAAACGATAGCTATATCATATAAACTTAAAAATGGTAGAAATATATCTAGGGAGTATAGAGTACCAATTGAATTTATTGAAAAAAATAGATATATTGGAAGAATATATGAGTCAGAGGAATATAAAATAAATTATTACGATATATTTGATTTGGATAAATCTAAATTAAAATATGTAGAGATGTATCCAAGAGATATTTCAAAGACTGATAGGACTGTAAAGATTGTTGATGAAGAGGAAATTAGTGAATTAGTAGATATTATAAAGAAAGATATATTAGAGGAAACCTATGAAGAGTATCGTAATGATAGCATACCATGGGCAGAAATAGTCTTTCAATTTGATGTAGATAATGATGTAAATAATATAGAGGACTGGGAATATGATAGGGCTATTAAAGATAGTATGCATATATCTTGGCAAAAGTCCTATGATAATTTAAGTAAGTGGCTTAAAGAAAAGGGCTATTATGAGAAAGTAAGAATTATGCCCGAGGAAATTGATTATATTATTGTAGAAGAAATAGACTCAAATATGTATCAAGATGAAGTCTATAAAACAATTGATGCTGAAGACTTAAAGACAAGTAAAGATAGAATCGAAATAAGGGATAAAGAAAAAATAGAAATATTATTAAAAAAATATGAAAGCAGGTGGCCTTACAACAAGAAATACGTTATAGGGTTTTACCTTAGCGATGGTGAGAGCTTTTTAGGATGGCTTAGTGACGAAAATGCTCCAGCCTTTATAAAAGAACATTTTGAATAGGATTTAATAAAATAAACCAAGAAAGATTCATCTAATAAATTTTAGATGGATCTTTTTTTGCAAAAATACTTGACAAAAAATAGAAACAGCAGTATTATTTAATTGTAATAATTACAAATATGAAATGATTACAATATAAAAAGAGGAGGAGATAATATGAAAAATATAGAGTGGAAAGATTTATACAGAGGAAAAATGAATAATAAGTCTAATATAAGCTGGAGTTCCGCTTACAGTGGGAAAGGAGTAAAGAATGTAGATTTAAGAAAAAATAATTGGGTAGAAGAATATTCAGGTAAAAAACTTCAATATATTAAAGTAATGGATTGGCAGGAAAGTTATGCTGGTGTAGATAAAAACATAAATAAATCTAAATGCAATAAATTAGCCATAGAATTATCAGATTCTAAAAAAGTATATCTAAGGGATTGGAAATGCCAATACACATATTCTTAAATTACATTAAGCATTCTATAAGATACAATAAATAATATTGAAAAAAAGTTACAATTATGTTAAGATAAGATATATACTACCATATTTGCGCCCTTAGCTCAGTTGGATAGAGTCGCTGACTTCGAATCAGTTGGTCGGGGGTTCGAGTCCCTCAGGGCGTGCCAAAAGTAAAACCCTTGAAAATTCAAGGGTTTATTTTTTTGGAAATATATAATTATTGTCATTTTAGGGTGTATAAGTATATCACTACAACTTAATAGACCGACCTTTTACGTATTAGAATAGGATTTCATTAAAAACAAGATGACTAAGAATAAAAATATAATTGATGAAGTCTAATAAAAAAACAAGAAAAAGTTAAAGGGAAAAGAGAATTACTATAAATAGTAAAATAAATATAATATATAGATTATAAAAAAGCGCTAGAGTTAAAGTAAGCTCTGCATTTTTTTATTTTTTGGAAAAAGCAAAAGTTACGAAATGAGTATTATAGAGAAATAATTAAAGAAATAGGAAAAAGTTTTCAGAATTTTCGAGTTTATACTAGAAAAAAAGTGTATTAATTTGACTCAATACTAATGATATAATCAATTTAAGAAATAAGCAGGAGTGGTCATATGAAGAGCTATCTTGTAAATAGCAAGGAACTTAAAGTGGTAGAAGTATTAGAAGAGTATGGACCTTGTTCAGCAAAGGAAATAGCCAAGAATATTGGAGTAACACCAAGAACTGTTCTAAACTATATAAAAGATTTAAACTATGCTATTGGAAAAGAAGTAGTAGAAATAAAGTTTGGAAAAGGTAGGAAATATCATCTTTATAAAAAAAATAATGAGAAATATAAAAAGATTATTAATGTATGGGATAAAAATGATATTTCTACTCCTGAAGAAAGAGTTAAGGAAATAGCTAGAATTCTTCTAGAAAATAAAAAGATAGTAAAAATTGAAGATTTAGCTGATGATTTTTATGTTAGTAGGACTACACTTATAAAAGATCTTAAAAGAGTATCACTGTTATTTAAAAACTATGATATAGTCCTTAAAGGGAAACCCAATAGTGGAATAGAGATTATAGGGACTGAAATGAATATAAGACTTTGCTTAGCACAAATTTTATTTAAAATAGAGAATAAATTAACTGAAGAGCCTAAGGAAAATATAAAGTTTAGCAAATTTGAAAAAGTAGTAAAAAAAGTTTTAAAAAGAGTATTTGCAAAAACAAATTTTAAAATATCAAGGGGAAATTATGAAAACCTTGTGACACATATTTCAATAGCTTTAGAGAGATTTGAACAGGGATTTAGAATAAATGAAGTTCCTTCAAAAATAAAAAATATTGACAATAAAAAAGAATTTGAAGTAAGTGTTTTAATAGGGAAAGAACTAAACAAAGAAATTGACATGAATTTACCAAAGGAAGAATTGTTATACATATGTATTCATCTTTTAGGTAGAAAACCTATAGAAGAAATGATGGAAACAGAAAATCATATAGAAGTAAAACCAGTAGTTAAAAAGATAGTATCGAATATGTTAGATGAAATTAATAAAGCGACAGGTTTTCTTATGAAAGATGATAAAGAGTTAATATGGGGTCTTGAGTTACACTTGAATTTCGCAATTAATAGACTTATGTTCAATATGAATATAAGAAATCCTTTAATTAAAGAAGTTAAGAAAAAATATCCCATAGCTTTTGAATTGGCCACAATAGGAGCGAAAGTAATTGAAAAGGAATTAGATGTAAAAGTAAATGAACATGAAATTTCTTATATAGCTATGCATATTGGAAGCTATATTGAAAGAAATAATTATAAGTATAGGGATATTCAAAGAGTAGCACTAATTTGTGGTACGGGTCTTGGTACAGCACAATTAATGCTTGTGAAGATTAAAAAAGTTCTGGGGGATGTCCAAGAAATCAAAACCTTCTCATCATCTTTTCTGGATCCTCAAGTTCTTGAAGAATTTGACATTATATTTACAACTATAGATTTAGAACTGAATATACCAACCCCAATTATTAAGTTAGATGTACTTTTTGATGAGAATGAGCTACATCATAAAATAGTATATAGAAAGTTAAGTCAGCAAACAACTAATAAAAATCTCTATGCATTTAAAAATCTTTTAGAAAAGGATATGTTTTTCACAATAAAGTTAAAAAAACCTGAAGAAGTAATAGAATATATGGCTCAAAAGTGTATCGAAGCCGGAAAAGTTGACAAGGAGTTTAAAGAAAGACTACTAGAAAGGGAACGGCTTGCACCCACAGCTTTTGATAACTTCATAGCTCTTCCCCATGCAATTAATTATAAGAGTGATAAAATTCAAATTGCTATAGGAGTTCTTAAAAACACAATAAAGTGGGCTAACAAACCCATAAAGGTAGTATTTATGGTTATAGTTCCAAATGAAATAGTAGAAGATACAAATCTTTTTATAAGAGTATATGAAGATATTTTAAAAGTAGGACAAAACAAAAATTTTATTCAAAAAATATCCAAAGTAAATAATTTTGAAGAATTTATATCTTTATTTTGAGGAGGAAATGATGAATAGTATTATTTTCATAATAGTTACTGGGATAATAATATGGATACTTCAAGCTTTATTTGGTTTCATTCAAATGAAAAATTTTAATAAAAATTTTGTAGAAATGAGAAAGAAAGGAAAGATCGTAATAGGGTTTAAAAAGGGCTTTATTGTTTCTGGAACCATTGTAATGATAAGAATAAATGAAGAAGGAGATATTGAAGAATTAAGATGTATGCAAGGAGTAACAGTCTTTGCAAAGTTTAAAAGATTAGATAGTTTAAATGGAAAGAATCTTTTAAGTCTTCAAGATGAGGATTTAAAAAGATTTAATAAATTATTAAGAAAAACAATTATGATAGCAGTTGAAAATTATAAGAATTATTTAGGAGGTGATGGAGAAGAAAAACAAATAGAAAATACTGAAAATGTAGAACTTGAACAGCTAATTGGATAATATTAATATTCCTTTAATATGTATGTTTTATAAACAGAAGCTGTTCAACAAATAACAAAAAAATTATTCAAAGAAAGGAGATTTATTCATGGTTCAATTTTTCGATGTTCTTGCTAAAAGTTCCGAATGGTTTATGAATCTTTTCAGAGCAGGAGCAGATGTGTTTGTATCATTTGCTTCAGGAATAGTGCCATTATTAATAGCTTTGATGGTAGTAATGAATGCGATTATTAAGTTTATAGGTACAGACAAAGTTGAAAAACTTGCTAGGAGTAGTGCTGCAAATCCATTCACTAGATATCTTGTTCTTCCAGTAATAGGCACATTTATATTTGCAAATCCTATGACTTTATCTTTAGGTAAGTTTTTACCAGAGAAATATAAGCCAAGTTACTATGCAGCTGCGAGTTTTTCTTGTCACAGCATGAATGGACTTTTTCCTCATATTAATCCAGGAGAATTATTTGTATTTCTTGGCATAGCTAATGGAATAACCGAGCTTGGTCTTTCAACTGCTGATCTAGCAGTAAGATATTTACTTGTAGGTATGGTTACTAACTTTTTTAGAGGTTGGGTAACAGACTTTACTACAGCATTTGTAGAAAAACAGCAAAATATTAAGCTAAAAGAAGTAGTAAAATTTAATTAATATAATTCTATAAAGTAGAAAATAAATTTTGAATTTCAAAGGAGGATTTAGATGGCGTACAACTCTGTAAAAATATCTAAAGGACCAGGAGGTTGGGGAGGTCCAATAATAGTAACTCCAAATGATAAAAGAAATAAAATTGTATATATAACAGGTGGTGCACTTCCTAAAACTGCAGAAAAAATTGCAGAATTAACAGGATGTGAACTAGTAGATGGATTTACTCAAGGAGTGCCTGATGCAGAAATAGCTTGTGTAGTAATAAATTGTGGTGGAACATTAAGATGTGGTATTTATCCTCAAAAGAAAATACCTACCGTTAATATTATGAAGACAGGTAAAAGTGGACCATTAGCAATGTATATTAAGGAAGATATATATGTATCAGGTGTGAAGCCTGAAAATGTTGAAATAGAATAAAAATAAAGAAAGGAGACTGTTTATGAAGTATACTTCTGATAAGAAGATTAGTGAACAAAGTGAAGGATTGATTGCAAAAATAGGAATAGTAATGGGAAATATAACAAGTACATTCTTCCAAGCGGGAAGAGAAACTGTAGATACTGTAATGAACACAATAATTCCCTTTATTGCTTTTGTTGCGACACTTATAGGAATAATTAATGCTTCTGGAGTAGGGAATTGGTTTGCAAACCTTTTAACACCTCTTGCTGGAAATATTGGTGGTTTAGTAATTCTATCACTAATTTGTTCTTTCCCGCTATTATCACCCTTTCTTGGACCAGGTGCAGTAATAGCTCAGATTATAGGAGTTTTAATAGGTGTTGAAATAGGAAAGGGAAATATACCACCACAATTGTCACTGCCAGCATTATTTGCTATAAACTCACAAGCAGCTGCTGACTTTATACCTGTAGGACTTGGACTTGCTGAAGCTGAACCTGAAACTGTTCAAGTTGGAGTTCCTTCAGTACTGTACTCAAGGTTTCTTACTGGTGCTCCAACGGTAATAATAGCATGGCTAGCAAGCTTTGGACTCTATTCTAATTAATAATTCAAAAGAAATGGTGGTGTGAAAATGGAACTTGTCTATAAAACAATAGTAACATCAATTGGAAAAAAATCTTTTGAATTAATAGACCAAGGGATGTTTGTAATATTTAAAGATAATGCACCTGATTACTTAAAAGAGTATTGCATAATGCATAATGAAAATAATCTATTATCAGATATAAAATCAGAGGATATTTTAATGATTGGAGAAGAAAAATTTATAATAGCTTCAGTAGGGGCTGCTGTAAATGAAAATTTAAGGAATTTAGGACATATTACTTTTAAATTTAATGGAGATGAAGAGCCTCTACCAGGAAGTTTGATTATGGAGAAAAAACAAGTACCACAATTAAAAGAAGGCATGAAAATTGAAATTTGGAGATAAGAGAATGGAAATGAAATCTCTCATACCAATCCTTGCCAAGGTAAAGTAATAAAGAAATTTCAAAATCCATTCATACCTCCATTATAGATTTAAATTTAAAATAAATCAACATGGGAGGACTAAACTATGAAAAAAGTTGCAGTAGTTGTTGGGGGAGGAAGAAGTTTAGGAGAATATCTTTCTAAACATCTTGCTAAAGAGGACTACTATGTGGCAGTAGCAGATATAAATTATGATAATGCTTTGAAGGTAGCTAAAGAAATCGGTGATGATGTAGCTATGGCTATAAAAGTAGATGCAACTAATGAAGATGAAGTAAAAAAAATGACAAATAGCATAATAGAAAAGTATGGAAGGATTGACTTGCTAGTTTATAATGCAGGAGTTGCTAAAGCAAGCAAAATAACAGATTTTGAATTAGATACATTTAAATGGATACTTGATGTAAATCTAATAGGATATTTTTTATGTGCTAGAGAAATTGCAAAGGTAATGATTGAAAAAAATATAAAAGGTAGTATCATTCAAATCAATTCAAAATCTGGAAAAGTAGGAAGCAAACACAATACTGGATATTCTTCAGCTAAGTTTGGAGGAGTAGGGCTTACTCAAAGTCTTGCTTTAGATTTAGCTGAATATAATATAAGGGTTAACTCAATGATGCTTGGTAATTTATTAGATTCAGATATGTTTGAAAGTTTAATTCCACAATACGCTAAAAAATTAGGAATAAAGGAATCGGAAGTAAAACAAGTTTATATGGATAAAGTACCATTAAAGAGAGGTTGTACATTTGAAGATGTAGCTAATGTAGTAACATTCTATGCATCAGAAAAAGCTAGTTATATAACAGGCCAATCAGTTAATATTACAGGTGGCCAAGTAATGCATTAAAAGTTATAATATTAAATAATTAATTAAATTAAGGCCCTGTTGGATATTTTCCGCAGGGCTTTAAAAAAAGGAGTTGATTTAATGAAATACATTTTAGATACTGCAAATGTAGAGTATATTAAATTTGCTATGGAATATTTTCCTATTGCAGGTATAACTACAAATCCAACTATAATTGCAAAGGAAAATAAAAATTTTTTAAATTTAATAAAACAAATAAAAAATTTAATAGGCGATAAAAGATCCTTTCACATTCAAGTAGTTGGAAATGAAGCAGAAAAAATGATTGAGGAAGGAAAGGTATTAATAAATACATTTGGCGAAAATATATGTGTAAAAATTCCAGTAACTAAAGAAGGGTTTAAAGCAATAAAAAAATTAAAGTCTGAGGGCATTAATGTAACAGCTACAGCTATATATACTTCGCAGCAAGCACTTATGGCTGCGAGAGCTGGTGCAGATTATGTTGCTCCATATGTTAATAGAATAGATAATTTATGTTCTAATGGGTGTAGTGTTGTAGGTAATATAGTAAAACTATTTAAAGAATTTAAAATAGAAACTAAAGTTATAGCAGCATCATTTAAAAATATTGAGCAAATTCAAAATGTAGCAAATCTAGGTGCACATTATGCAACAGTTAATCCTGAAGTGTTTGATAAGATTTATTATCATAATTATACTGATTTAAGCGTAAAACAATTTACTGAAGACTGGGAAAAGATATATATAGATAAGACAATTTTAGATTTAGTTTAGCTATATAATACTAACCTGAATTTTAAAAGATTAAAGTAATATTGAATTTTTATTAATTTAAAATATATTAGAGTAAAAAAGGGGATGCTAATATGGAAAGAATAGTTAAGATATTCAATGGTAGAGTACATGTAATACTAGCATCTCCTTTTGTTAAAAAAGTTTTTGAATATACTTTGAAGGTGAAATACATTTGGAATTAGAACTAAAGTTATATATTAACATTGAGCATAGAATACATATTACCAAGAAATTGATGGCAGTTGTGAAAATTAAACAGGTAGATGTATTTTAATAAAAATATAAATTTTATTGAAGAGCAGGGAAAAGAAGTAAATAGACAGATTGTATATATGTAAGTCATTCAAAAAATAAGGACAAAATAAGTAATATAAAGATAGGTGGGTCAGCTGTGACAATTTTAGATGGGGAATTGATTTATTAATAGAATATAATTTTGAAAATGTTTTCATGAAAAATAATAATACTTAGTTTATTAATTTTTGCATAAGTTAGTGATATAATAACTTATGCAAAAGAGTAGGGAAAAAACATTTTATAAGGAGGCTATTATGAAAAATTTATCCTTAGATTATTCAAATGCTTTTATTAAAGAAAATGAATTGGAATATCTTAAAAGTACTGTGGCAAATGCCCATGATATGTTACATAATAAAACAGGTGCAGGGAATGACTTTTTAGGATGGATCGACTTACCTGAAAATTATGATAAAGAAGAATTTGCTAGAATAAAAAAAGCAGCTGAAAGGATCAGAAGTAACTCTGATGTGTTAATAGTAATAGGAATAGGTGGTTCCTATCTAGGAGCTAGAGCTGCCATAGAAGCATTGACCCATTCCTTCCGTGATATGCTTCCTAAAGATAAGAAAAATGGACCTACAGTTTTATTTGCAGGAAATAATATAAGTGGAACATACTTAAACCATTTATTAGAAGTCATTGAAGGGAAGGATGTTAGTTTAAATGTCATATCTAAATCTGGAACAACTACTGAGCCTGCAATAGCCTTTAGAGTACTTAAAAAATATCTAGAAGATAAGTATGGCAAGGAAGGTGCTAAGGAAAGAATATATGCTACAACAGATAAAGCAAAAGGGGCATTAAGAGAGCTTGCTACTTCAGAAGGATACGAAACCTTTATTATTCCCGATGATGTGGGAGGAAGATTTTCAATACTTACTCCAGTTGGTCTTCTGCCAATAGCCGTAGCAGGAATAGATATAGATAAAATCCTAGAGGGTGCTAGAGCTGCTAGAGAAGAATATATGGAAAGGGATTTAGAGAAAAATCCTTGCTATCAATATGCAGCAATCAGAAATATCCTTTATAATAAAGGAAAGGTTACTGAAGTGCTAGTAAACTACGAACCTTCCCTTCAATATGTATCAGAATGGTGGAAACAGCTTTATGGAGAAAGTGAAGGAAAGGATGGCAAAGGTATTTTCCCAGCTTCAGTAAACTTTTCAACAGACCTTCATTCATTAGGGCAGTATATACAAGATGGTAGGAGAAATTTGTTTGAAACTGTAATAAATGTTCAAGAGCCTGATCAAGATATGGAAATAACTGAGGATGAAAGAAACCTTGACAACTTAAACTACCTAAGTGGAAAGACAATCAACTATGTAAATCAAATGGCTTTTAAAGGTACCTTATATGCACATGTAGATGGGAATGTACCAAATATTGTAATCAATATACCAAAGTTAGATGAGTTTTATTTTGGTAAGCTAATATATTTCTTTGAAAAGTCCTGTGGTATAAGTGGGTACTTACTTGGAGTAAATCCCTTTGACCAACCAGGAGTTGAAGCCTATAAGAAGAATATGTTTGCATTACTTGGAAAGCCTGGATTTGAAGAACTTAGAGAAAAACTAATCAATAGAAAGTAGATATATATGAAAAATCGGAAATCTGATAAGAGATTTCCGATTTTTATTTTCCCAAAAAGATTGCACTGAAGCTAAAGTTTCAATAAATAAGAACTAATAAAGGGCCCCTATACCCTTTGTAATAATTTGTGATATACTAAAATATATTAATATATTAAAAAAATTATATTTGGTAGAGGTGATAGAATGAGAAATTGTTTAGTAGCTCAATCGGGAGGCCCAACCTCTGTAATAAATGCTAGTGTAGTTGGTGTCGTAGAGTCAAATAGAGAAATAAAGTATTATGATAAAGTATTTGCTGGAATAAATGGAGTAGAAGGTATATTAAATAAAAAAATTAAAGATATAACTAACCTAACTGAAGAAGAATTGTATATGCTGAAACATACTCCTGCATCGGCATTAAGTTCCTGTAGATATAAACTTAAGGACTATAAAGACAATGAAGAAGAATATAAAGAGCTATTTAATATATTGGACGAATATGGGATTCAGACAATGTTTTACATAGGTGGAAATGATTCTATGGATACCGTAAGTAAGCTAAGCCAATATGCAAAAGAAAAAGGTATCAATAAACAAATAATAGGTATACCTAAGACTATTGATAATGATTTATGCCATACAGACCATACCCCTGGATATGGAAGTGCTGCAAAATACATAGCAAGTACAGTTTTAGAGACCTATTTAGATGCCAGTGTATATACATATAATGGAATATTTATAATAGAGACAATGGGTAGAGATACGGGATGGCTTGCAGCAAGCAGTGTTTTAGCTGAAATAAAAGGAAAACCAGTAGCGGACTTTATTTATTTGCCAGAAAAACCATTTTCTATAGATAAGTTTTTGGTGGATGTTAAGAAGAGATTTGAAGAGCAAAATATGGCCTATATTGTGGTTTCAGAAGGTATTAGAGACAAGGACGGAAACTTCTTATTTGAATTAAACAAATCAAAGGAACATGATGCTTTTTCCCATTCTCAACTTGGAGGAGTCTCCCATTATTTAAAACAGAAAATCATTACAAGCGGAATCACATCAAGGGTAAAGGCCCTTGAACTAGGAGTAACTCAAAGATGCGCCATGCATAATGCATCCCAAAGAGATATTGATAGTGCTTATAAAGTAGGAAGTGAAGCAGTGAAGTTCTCTGCCAATGGTGATACAGGTATAATGGCAGGGATAAATAGAGTTAGTAATGATCCCTATACAATAGAAATAGTTAAGGTCAAAGCTAGTGATGTGGCAAATTCAGTAAAATATTTCCCAAAAGCTTGGATAAATGAAGAAGGAAATCACATTAAAAAAGAGGCAATAGAATATATAAGACCATTAATAAAGGGAACACCAAAATATGCACTAGAAAATGACCTGCCAAAATATTTTGTTATGAAATAGACTTTATAAAAGCAACAGAGAATTATTCTTCTGTTGCTTTTTTTAAATATTAGTAGAAATAAAAAATATATATGTTTACAGCGAACATATGTTTTGGTATAATTATGGTAAATACTGTTAGGAGGTTTAATTATGAATGATTACGTAATAAAATATTCCCTAACTAACAGAAAACCTATAACTATAATGTATCAAAAAGGATTAGATATATCTCAAAGAGAAATTATTGTGAGAAAAATTGAAAAGGATAGGATTATGGCCTATTGTCTAAAGAAAAGAGCCATTAGAAACTTCAAGAAAGATAATATATTATCGGCTACGATACCAGGACTAACATATAAAAGATTTACTTCCCATAATGCTTTATATCAATAGTTTTCTATCTATAAAGTAGGTTATAAATTTCTTATATTTTTGTCATAAAAAAACCCCTTATCATCATATGATGTATAGTCTTAAAAAAAATAGTCTATAATCTTAAAAACACATACAAGGGGTAATTAATATGACAAGTTCTTTTAAAGCAAAGAATAGTGAAACTAAATTCACTAGATATTTAATTACACAAATTATTATCCTCATAGGAATCTTCATACTTTTATTTATATATAGACATTCACCTAAAATTATTCTATTATTAATTTCATTAAATTCTTTTAATTGGATATATATCAGTGTGAAAATATGGAAATGGATATGTTTATGAAAAAATAAAGGGAGGGCAAAGCCCTCTCTATTTGTTTAGAAGATATTTTTTAATGGGTCACTAACCAAATAAATCCCACAATAACAAGACTTAATGTACCAATTATTTCACTGTATATAAAGATATTTTTTTTATAATGGGGAATTGATAGGGGGTATTTACGTCTCACATACATCATCCTTTCAATAACAATAATACCAACCCATTGTAAAATCAATGTTAAAGTAAGAATAATTGTATGTTAAAAGTTATATAACAGTTTTCAATTACTACCAATAACTACACCGAAAAATAAAAATAAAGCATATACCTGACTAAAAATAAAATATGAACTGACAAGTGGGCGGCAGACCTAGTTGTTCTATAGCTTTATACTAAGTAGATAACAAATAAGAATATTGGATAACTATTTCAAATATCTGAAAGATTCTTCTATATTATATAATAATATAGGAAGGGAGGATATTTATTATGAGTAAAAGGATTTTAATTGTTGGAGGAGTTGCTGGAGGCGCTTCAGTTGCAGCGAGAGTAAGAAGAATTGATGAATCGGCTGAAATAATAATGTTTGAAAGAGGACCACACGTTTCCTTCTCAAATTGTTCCCTACCTTATCATCTTAGTGGAATGGTAGAAAACCATGAAGATTTAGTTTTAATGTATCCTGATAAATTTAAAAAGAGATATAATATTGAAGCTAGAGTAAACAGTGAGGTTATTAAGATTAATAGGGAAGATAAAAAAATAGTAGTAAAGAATTTAGAGACGGGAGAAGTATATGAAGAAGCCTATGATAAATTAGTATTATCTCCAGGTGCTAACCCTATACTACCAAAGAGTATAGAAGGAATAGAGGGTTCCCATGTATTTACAGTAAGAAATGTAGTAGATATTCATAAGCTTAATAGTTATATTGTAGAAAATAATATAGAAGACATTGCAGTTGTAGGCGGTGGATTTATAGGAGTAGAAGTAGCAGAAAATCTAGGTTTAGCAGGAAAAAATGTTAGCTTAATAGAAGCCCAAAATCAAATAATGGGTCCCTTTGATTATGATATGGTACAGATTCTTCATAAAGAAATGCTAGATAAGGGAATAAATCTTATATTAAGTGATGCAGTACAAAAAATAAACGAAGATTCAGTGGAATTACAATCAGGTAAAAAGATACCTGCCAAGGCAGTGGTTATGGCTATAGGTGTTACACCTGAAACCACTTTAGCAAAGGATGCTGGTCTTGAAATTGGAAAGACAGGTGGAATAAAAGTAGACCATAACTATGTAACAAGTGATAAAGATATTTATGCTGTGGGAGATGCTATAGAAGTATATCATCGTTTGACTAAAAAACCTACAAGACTTCCATTAGCAGGTCCAGCCCAAAGACAGGCTAGAGCAGCAGCTGACCATATGTATAATATGGCCCATAGAAATAACGGAGTAATAGGATCATCAGTAGTTCAAATATTTGATTTAAGTGCGGCATCAACAGGATTAAACGAAAAAGCTGCTAAAGCAGCGGGAATTTCATATGATTTTGTATATATTATTCCTGGGGATAAAGTAGGTCTAATGCCTAGTGCTAACCCAATGCACTTTAAACTAATATTTGAATATCCAACGGGAAGAATACTAGGTGCTCAAGCAATAGGAAAAGGGAATGTAGATAAGAGAATAGATGTAATAGCTACCTTAATCCTTATGGGAGGTACCCTAGAGGATTTAAAAGAATTAGAATTATGTTATGCACCACTATTCTCAACTGCTAAGGATGTAGTAAATCATGCTGCATTGGTAGCTTTAAATATCTTAGATGGAAAATTTAGACAAGTACCAGTAACAAAGGTTAGGGAATTAGTTGAAAAGAATGAGTTTATTATAGATGTAAGGGAAAAAAATGAATATGAACAAGGTCATCTTGTTAATGCAATCAATATTCCACTGAGTGAATTTAGAAACAGGTTAGATGAAATTCCAAAGGATAGACCAGTATACCTACATTGTCGTTCAAGTCAAAGAAGTTATAATGCAGTAATGGCATTACAACATATGGGATATGAAAATGTATATAATATTTCAGGATCATTTTTAGGAATATGTTATTATGAATATTTCCAAGACCAAGTAACTGGAAGAGAGAAAATAGTTACTGAATATAATTTCAAATAAGCATTGATAAATAAAGTTTCTACCACATTTTTATACTATAATTTTATCTAAGAAAAAGTTACTTATTAGCAAGACCATGGGTTTTATATTCGGTGGCCTTGCTATTATGTATTTTAAAGTAAAGAATGAAATCTTAGATATCATCAATAGTCAGATTGAAGAATCTGTAAGGAAATCTTAAAATCATTGATCTATAAAAAATCCTATTCATCAAAAAATAGTAGAGGGCATAAGGCTAAAACTTGTAAAAGGCCAGGAAATATGGCTGTACAAGAAATATTTAGTCTTATGCCTATTTTACTAAAATACTTACTCTATCTATTATAAATTAATAAATAAGTACTGGAGTCCCAACTGAAACTGTATTGTATAATTCCTTTGCATCCTTATTATACATTCTTATACAACCATTACTTACAGATTGACCTATTGACCAAGGTTTATTAGTCCCATGGATGCCATAGATTCCCCAGGGTATGCTAAGTCTCATGAAATATCCGCCAAACTGGGCTCCCCATAAGTTCTTTTTGATAATTTTCCAGCTACCCTTAGGTGTTGGAGTAGCTGGCTTACCTACAGCCACTGGATAATGCTTTAATACTTTACCATTTTTAAGTAACTTTAAAATTCTTTTTTTAGTTACAACTTCAATAGAATATGGATTTTCTGGCAAAAAATCACCCCCATACCAGAATATGAGGGAGGTTAAATATATATTCCTATATTTCAGAAGGAGGAAAATATCGAAGTTAAATATTAATTTAAATTAAGCCATTAAAAAGTATATTATTAGGCCCTTTCCTTTAGGGGAATATAGGGTCTATTTTTATTTATAGACTTATAGGCAGGTCTGATTATTTTTTGATCGCTTACAATTTGTTCTATCCTATGGGCACACCATCCAGCTATTCTTGCAATTGCAAATAAAGGGGTATATAGATCCGCAGGTATGCCTAACATCTCATAAACAAATCCAGAATAAAGATCTACATTTGCACTTATTATTGAGTCAGGTCCCTTTATTTCTTTGAAAAGTTCTATAGTCAGTTCTTCAATATTCTTATATAGATTAAATTCTTCTACAGCATCCTTTTCAACTGCTAATTCATAGGCCTTTTTCTTTAATAAAAGGGCACGGGGATCGGATTTAGTATACACAGCATGCCCCATTCCATAGATGATTCCCCGTCTATTGTAAGCTTCCTTCTTAAGGATTTTTAATAAATAATCCTTAAGCTCCCCTCTATCATTTATATTAGATACATTTTCCTTTATATCAATTATCATTTCCCTTACCATATTGTTTGCTCCCCCATGCTTTGGACCCTTTAAACACCCAACTGCAGCAGCCATGGCTGAATAGGTATCGGTTCCACTTGATGAAACAACATGGGTTGCAAAGGTAGAATTATTTCCGCCACCGTGTTCAGCATGTATAACTAAACATAAATCTAAAGTTTCAGCTTCAGTTTTTGTAAAACCATTATCTGGCCTAATTAAATGCAAGATATTTCTAGCAGTTCCTATACCAGGCTTAGGGGAATGGATATATAAACTCTTTTTATCAAAGCAATAGGCTTTAGATTGATAACCATAGGCTGCAATAGTAGGAAATCTAGCTATTAGCTGAATACTTTGTCTAAGTATATTTCTAACACTAATATCATCGGGATTTTCATCCTGGGAATAAAGGACTAATATACTTCTTTGAATTTTATTCATGATATTTTTACTAGGGATTTTAAGAATCATATTTTCCGTAAAATTTTTAGGTAAGGCCCTGAATTCATCAATTAGATTGTTGAATTCATCTAATTGTTTTTTTGTAGGAAGATGACCAAATAGTAAGAGATATGCACATTCTTCATAACCAAGTCGACCTTCCCTTTGAAAACCCGATACAATATCCTTTATATCAATACCTCTATAATACAATCTACCATCTGCTAGTATTTTCTTTTTGCTTTCTATTTTATAACCATGGACAGAACCAATCTCAGTAAAACCTACTAATACACCTGTACCGTTGCTATTTCGTAGACCTCTTTTTACATTGTATTTATCATAATACTCAGCTTTTATACGGTTACTATTCTCTGCCGTAACTGCTAAATCATCAATTAACTTTTTATAATCACTGTCCATGTTAATCTACCCCCAATTTATCCATATTTTGAATAATTGCTTTAGTCATATCGGTAGTAGTTGATGCCCCACCTAGGTCCTTTGTAATATATTTACCATCATTAATAGTTTTGAAAACCGAGCTAGTAATGGTCTTTGATTTTTTATATTCACCTAAGTAATTTAGCATCATAGCAGCAGATAAGATGATGGCAGTAGGATTTGCAATATTTTTACCTGCAATATCAGGTGCACTACCATGTACGGCTTCGAATATGGCCATGTCATTTCCTATATTAGCCCCAGGAACTAAACCAAGTCCCCCCACAAGACCAGCACCTAAATCAGAAAGTATATCCCCATAAAGATTTGTAGTAACTATTACATCAAATTTATTTGGATTAAGGACTAATTGCATGCACATATTATCTATTATTACTTCCTCAAGCTCTATATCTGGGTAATATTTAGCAACCTCCCGTGCACAGTTTAAAAATAATCCATCGGTTAGTTTCAAAATATTTGCTTTATGAACTACTGTAACCTTTTTTCTATTATTTTTATCTGCATAGTCAAAGGCTCCTTTAATTATTCTAAGGGAAGCATTTTTACTTATTATCTTAATAGCTTCAGCTGAATCTTCAGAGGTGTATTTCTCTATTCCACAATAAAGACCCTCGGTATTTTCCCTAAATATTACTAAATCAATATTTTTAAAGGGAGAGGCTGAATTTGGAATAGATTTTATTGGTCTCACATTTGAAAATAAATCATATTTTTTTCTGAGCATAACATTTATACTTCTAAAGCCCTTGCCTATAGGAGTAGTAATAGGACCCTTTAAAGCAATCCTATTTTTTTCAATACTTTCAAAAACCACATCGGGTACTAATGTGCCTGTATTTTCATAAACATCTTTACCAGCATTTACTATATCCCATGATACCTTAAGGCCAGTTGCTTCTATAACTGACTTTGCAGAATTTACTACTTCAGGGCCTATTCCATCCCCTGGTATTAGTGTTATATTATACATTAGACTATCTCCCTTCATTATTAGCAAGACTTATTTGCAAAGTTTAAATATCCACCAAGGGTAAGTATTTTTCTATCCCTTTCAGAACCTTCAAATATTACTTCAATAGTTATATTTTTAGTTTTATTAATTAAGGTAAATGTTAAATTGTTTTCTAGGGAAGATACAGTATTTTGAATTTCAATTTCGTCAAATTCATCAAAATATTTGTAGTCTTCCTTATTTTTAAATATTAAAGGAAGTATTCCAGAATTAATTAAATTAGCCTTATGAATTCTAGCAAAGGATTTTGCTATAACTCCCTTCAATCCAAGATATAGAGGAACTAGGGCTGCATGTTCTCTACTTGAACCTTGACCGTAGTTTTCACCGGCAATAATAAATCCTCCACTATTCTCCTTAGCTCTTAAATTGAAATCATCAATAATGGTACCAAAACAGTATTCAGAAAGCTTAGGAATATTGGACCTAAAGGGTAAAAGTTTCGCATTAGATGGCATGATATCATCGGTTGTAATATTATCCTCTAATTTTAATAGAACCTTTCCAAATAAATTCTCTTCTAGATGATTATTAATTGGAAATGGTTTAATGTTTGGACCCATAATAACTTCTATGTTGCTTCTGTCCTTGGGAGGATAAATGAAATAATTATCATAGACATCAAATTTTTCTGGAATAGTTATTTCCGGCATATTATCTAAAGTGCTAGGATCCGTTAGGTATCCTGTAATAGCTGAAACTGCTGCCGTTTCTGGACTCACTAAATATACATCAGCATTTTTTGTTCCGCAACGACCTTTAAAATTTCTATTAAAGGTTCTAAGGGATATAGCATTAGATTTAGGGGCTTGCCCCATTCCTATACAAGGACCACAAGCTGCTTCAAGTATTCTAGCCCCGGAGGCCAGTAGATGACTAAGGGCTCCATTGTCCGATAACATTTTTAAGATATTACTTGAGCCAGGAGAGATTACTAAACTGACATCTTGATGGACTTTCTTTCCCTCTAGGATTTTTGCAACTTTCATTAAGTCAGTATAGGATGAATTAGTACAACTACCTATGGCGATTTGATCAACCTTTATTTTTTCATCAATATTAGAAATACTCACCACATTGTCTGGACTATGGGGCATTGCAACCATAGGAGTTATACTACTTAAATCAATGGTAATACTTTTATCATAAACTGCATTATCATCGGCAGTAAAATATATAAAATCTTCTTCTCTTCCTTGACGAGTTAGAAAATCCCTAGTTACTTCATCGCTTGGGAAAATAGATGTGGTAGCCCCAAGCTCTGCCCCCATATTAGTAATAGTGGCTCTATCCGTAACAGATAACTCTTTAACTCCAGGGCCTGAATACTCAATAACATATCCTACTCCACCCTTTACTGAGAGTTCTTTAAGAATATATAAAATTACATCCTTAGCAGATACAGAGGGTGATAGCTTACCAGTAAGATTTATATTTAAAACCTTAGGAACCTTCATATAATAATAGCCCTTGGCCATTGCCACAGCCACATCTAATCCACCAGAACCTATACTTAACATTCCTAATCCACCACAGGTAGGTGTATGACTATCAGAACCTATCAGTATATTACCTGGTTTTCCAAATCTCTCTAAATGAAGCTGATGACAGATGCCATTGCCAGGTTTAGAATATATTATTCCGTATTTAGCAGCTGCAGATTTTATAAACTCATGATCATCGGCATTTTCATATCCAGCCTGTAAAGTATTATGATCTATATATGCAACCGATAGATCAGTTTTTATATGATTAATTCCCATTGATTCAAGTTGCAGATATACCATTGTTCCTGTAGAGTCTTGAGTTAAGGTTTGATTTACCTTTACTGAGATTTCATTACCTACATCTAATATTCCTTCAAGTAAGTTTTTTTCTAGAATTTTGAAAGTCATATTTTTCCCCATATGAAATCAACACCCTCCATAATTGTATTATTGTATACAAGAATACATAATAAAATTTCATTTGTCAATAATTTAAGAAATAAAAATTAATTTATATAAAAAATAAAATCATTATGAATATATATGTGGTAGCATATTATTATATATAAAGTATGATTATTAGAATAAATTTCTATAAAATTAAGAAAAATAAAGGAATTAAGGATGGTTATAATAAAAGAGTTGACATAAAATTTATAAAAAAGTATAATTGTACAAAAAATATAATTATGCAAACAATGATATAATTATAAATATGCCTATTGAAGGGGGAGAAATATGATAAAGAAAATAAATAAGGTTTTAGTTGCAAATAGAGGAGAAATAGCTATTAGAGTATTTAGAGCTTGTAAAGAACTTGATATTAGGACAGTAGCTATTTATTCTAAAGAAGATAAATATTCCCTTTTTAGGACTAAAGCCGATGAAGCATATTTAATTGGTGAGAGAAAAAAACCTATAGATGCCTATTTAAGCATGGATGAGATTATAGATATTGCTCTCAAAAAAGGTGTAGATGCAATCCATCCAGGCTATGGATTTTTATCGGAAAATCCTGAGTTTGCAAGAAGATGTAAAAAGGCAGGGATAAAATTTATAGGGCCAACTAGTGAGACCATTGAAAGACTTGGAGATAAAATTAAATCAAAGGTATTGGCTAAAAGTGTAGGAGTACCCACAATACCTGGGGTAGATAAACCTATAACATCTGAAGAGGAAGCCTGGGAATTTTCTAAAACTTGTGGTTATCCCTTGATATTGAAGGCTGCTGCCGGTGGTGGCGGTAGAGGGATGAGAGTAGTCTATGATGAATCAGACCTACTAAGTCAGTTTAGAAATGCAAAGAATGAAGCAAAAAAAGCCTTTGGCATAGATGATATATTTATTGAAAAATATTTAGAAGAGCCAAAACATATAGAAGTACAGATACTAGGGGATGAGCATGGCAATATAGTACATCTATATGAAAGGGATTGCTCAATACAAAGAAGACATCAAAAGATAGTGGAGATGACTCCAGCAATAGGGATAGATGATGAGTTAAGACAAAGACTATGCAATGATGCCCTTAAAATAGCCAGGGAAGTTAATTATATTAGTGCAGGAACAGTTGAGTTTTTGGTAGATAAGCATGGAAATCACTATTTTATTGAAATGAACCCAAGAATTCAAGTTGAGCATACTATAACAGAAATGACTACAGGTATTGATATAGTACAAAGCCAGATTCTTATAGCACAGGGATATGCATTAGATTCTGAAAAAATAGGAATACCTTCACAACAGTCCATTAAGCCAAGAGGATATTCTATCCAATGTAGGATAACTACAGAGGACCCTGACAATAACTTTGCCCCAGATACAGGGCGATTAGAGGTATATAGAACTGGTTCAGGGTATGGAATAAGGCTTGATGGGGGTAATGGATATACTGGATCAGAGATATCTCCTTATTACGACAGTCTATTAGTAAAGATAGTTTCTTGGTCAAGGACCTTTGAAGATGCAACTAAAAAGGCTATAAGGTCTATCAAGGAAATGAATGTCAAAGGAGTAAAGACTAATGAGGCCTTTTTAATAAATGTTCTCAATCACGAGAAATTTTTAACTGGGCAGTGTGATACTCACTTTATCGATGACACTCCTGAACTATTTGATATAAGACCTAAAAAAGATTATGAAACTAAAATATTAAAGTTCATTGGAGAAAAGATAGTTAACGAAACTGGAGGAATTAAAAAGGACTATAATATAGCTCCAGTTCCAAAGATAGAAAAGCCTAAAAACTTAATGGGAACTAAACAAATATTTGAAAATCAGGGAGTAGAAGGTGTAATAGATTGGATTAAAAATCAAAATAAACTTCTTTTAACTGATACAACATTCAGAGATGCCCATCAGTCATTATTAGCTACTAGAGTTAGAACTAGGGATATGGTGAAAATTGCAGAAGCAACATCTGTACTTGCAAAGGATCTGTTCTCCCTAGAAATGTGGGGTGGAGCTACCTTCGATGTTGCCTACAGATTCTTAAGGGAGTCCCCTTGGAGAAGACTTCAAGATTTAAGGGCGAAAATTCCAAATATTTTATTTCAGATGCTTATCAGAGGGTCAAATGCAGTAGGATACAAAAACTATCCTGACAATGTTATAAGATCCTTTGTAAAAGAAGCAGCTGAGCAGGGAATAGATATTTTTAGGATTTTTGATAGCTTAAACTGGTTAAAAGGCATGGAAGTTGCCTTGGATGAAGTATTAAATGTAGGTAAGATTGCTGAAGTTTGTGTATGCTATACAGGAGATATATTGGATGAAAGTAGGGATAAATACTCCCTAAAATATTATGTGGATATGGCTAAGAAGATAGAAAGGGCAGGGGCCCATATATTAGGTATAAAAGATATGGCAGGACTATTAAAACCCTATGCAGCCTCTAAACTAATACATGCTCTTAAAAATGAAATTTCTATTCCGATACATCTTCATACCCATGATACCAGTGGAAACGGTGTGGCAACACTGCTTATGGCAGCAGAAGCAGGTGTAGATATAGTTGATACAGCCTTTAACTCCATGTCAGGCCTGACTAGTCAACCTGCTCTTAATTCAGTAGTTGCTGCTCTAAAAAATACTAAGCTTGATACTGGTATAGATTTAGGTAATATACAAGAAATAAGTAATTATTGGACTGAAGTTAGAAAGGTCTATGAAGAGTTTGAATCAGGACTAAAATCAGGTACAGCAGAAATATATAAGTATGAAATACCTGGTGGACAATATTCAAACCTAAGACCTCAAGTAGATAGCTTTGGATTAGGACATAAATTTAATGAAGTAAAGGAAATGTATAAAGAAGTAAATGAACTTTTAGGAGATATTGTAAAGGTTACTCCATCTTCTAAAGTAGTTGGGGATATGGCCATATTCATGGTACAAAATGATTTAAATAAAGACAATATCTTTACTAAGGGTAAAGACCTTACCTATCCAGATTCCGTAGTATCATATTTCAAAGGTATGATGGGGCAGCCCCATGGAGGATTCCCTAAAGAACTTCAGGAAATAGTTCTTAAAGGAGAAAAGCCCATTACTTGTAGACCTGGGGAAGTTTTACCTCCTGAGGATTTTGAAGAAATAGAAAAGAAATTAACTAATGATTTTGATATGAAGGACCCTAATATCAGAAATATACTAAGTTATGCCCTTTATCCTAAGGTGTATAGTGATTATTTGAAGTCCTTAGATGATTACGGACATTTATTTAATTTAGAAAGCCATGTATTCTTCTATGGACTTAAAGAAGGAGAAATCTCTGAAATAGAACTTGATGAAGGAAAAATAATTATTGTAAAATTAGTTGAATTAGGCAAAATAAACGAAAATGGCTTTAGAACAGTAGTTTTTGAAGTGAATGGAAATAGAAGGGAAATTCAAATACTGGATAAGGGATATGGACAAAAGGAAAATGCCGATGTGACTTTGATGGCTGATCCTAATAATCCTAAGGAAATAGGAGCCCCTATACCGGGAACCATATCTAAGATATTAGTTAATGAAGGCGATAAAATAGAGAAGAAACAAAGTATAATAATTATAGAAGCTATGAAAATGGAGACAAATATTCTATCTAATATAAGTGGAGCTGTTGATAGTATTCCTGTTTCAGAAGGACAGCAGGTTAAAGCAGGGCAGCTACTTATGAAAATAAAATAGATTTTTAAATCAATTTAGGTATAAAGCACCTTTATAAATTAAGGGTGCTTTTTTTCTTATGTCTTTCTATGATAAAATAAAAGGGGCAAAATTATAGTAAATATTAAAGGGGACCAATTATGAATTTTAACTTTTTCGAGTTTATCAAGGAAAAGCATGATATAGATTTTAATGATAAACAAAAGGAAGCGATAACCAGTATCCATGGACCGGTACTTGTTCTTGCTTGTCCAGGGTCTGGAAAGACTACTGTCCTTAATGCACGTATAGCTTATCTTACTGCAATATGTAAAGTGAGTCCAAGGAGCATATTGGCCCTAACATTTAGTAGGGCTGCTGCTATAGATATGAATGATAGATTTAATAAAATATATGGAGAGCTCCTTGGGGAAGAAGTGAGATTTTCTACCATACATAGCTTTGCCTATAGGATAATACGCAGGTTTTACCATAGTAAAAATATAAATTATGAATTAATAGAGGGATTAAATGGGTCTTTAAATAAAAAGACCCTATTAAAGAAAATTTACAAAAATATATATAGAGGCAATATAAATGATGATAAATTAGAGGATTTAGTTAATGCAATTAGTTATGTAAAGAATTTTATGATTGACCCAGAAGAATTTGAATCATATAACATTAAAATAAGGGGATTTAAAAAAATTTATTTAGCCTATGAAGAATATAAGAAGAATAATGAACTTAATAAAATACTTCTAGATTTTGATGATATGCTAATTGAAGCCCTTAATATATTGAAGAATAATCCTATGATATTAAAAAAACTACAAAATATCTATAAATATATTTTAGTAGACGAGGGACAGGATACTTCCTTAGTACAAAATATGATAATAGAACTTCTAGTTAAGCCTCAAAACAATTTATTCATAGTATGTGATGATGATCAATCCATATATGGTTTTAGAGGAGCCGATCCTAGTTATCTACTTAATTTTGAAGAAAGGTTTAAAGATGCAAAGATAATTTATATGGAAAAAAACTATAGATCTACTAAAAACATAGTAGATATTAGTAATAAATTTATTAAAAATAATAAAAAT
The DNA here is from genome assembly GCA_965539935.1 of uncultured Eubacteriales bacterium. GTDB lineage: Bacteria > Bacillota > Clostridia > Peptostreptococcales > Caminicellaceae > CBETVX01. Next base: position 26,848 of record CBETVX010000030.1, read on the forward strand.
AGATATCCAAAGAATATGTATACAGAAAATACTGGTAAATCACCAGTGAAAATAGTTAGACTAAATTCAGAAAAGGATCAAATAAATTATATAATAGAGGCCATAAAAAAAACAAAGAAGCTATCAGAAATAGCTATATTATATAGAAATAATATATCTTCAATCCTTTTGGCCCAAAGATTATCTGAGGAAGGCATAGATTATTATATGAAGGATTACTACAAACATTTTTTTAATCATTGGGTTTTAAAGGATATTTTAAACTTCGTCAGGTTTTCCTTTGATACCTCAAATGTACAGCTATTAGAATCCATATATACAAAGTTTAATTCCTATATATCAAAAAGGGAATTGGAGTATCTATATGAGGGGCCTCAAACTAAATCAGTATTTCTTAGGCTAATAGATATGCCTGGTATTCCAGAAATAAAGAGAAGGGGCCTAAATAGATTTGAAAATGATTTTAAATATCTAAAGACCCTAGGTCCCCTAAAGACCATTAAATTTATAAAAGAAGATTTAGGATATTCCAAAAGAATAGAAGGATACTGTGACATAGTGGGACTTTCAATAGACAATGCAAAAAATGTACTAATAATTTTAGAAGAACTTTCTAAGGAAACCAATACCATGCATGAGTTTGTGGATAAGATAAATGATCTAAAGAGAATTATGCACCATTCTAAAAAGAATAAATATAATGATTCCGTTACCCTTTCTACACTTCACTCGGCTAAGGGGTTAGAATTTGATAAGGTATATATGATAGATTTAGTTGATGGAGAAATACCTACAAAGGATAGTATAAAATTTTCAGAATTAGGCCATAGGGATTATATGGAAGAGGATAGACGACTTTGGTATGTTGGAATGACTAGGGCAAAGGAGCACTTAGAGCTGATTACCATAGATAGAAAAAGTGGAGAGATAGCCTTTCCCTCTAGATTTATAAAGGAATTACAGGAGCATATACCTGAGTCACAGGAGTATGTGAAAGATTTAGGTTTTAAGCCGTACTCCATAGTTAGACATACAAAGTTTGGGCTAGGTATGGTAAAGTATATAACACCTAAAACCATAAAAATTGATTTTGATGATAGGGGAATGAAAGAATTAGCAATAGATCTATGTATAGAAAGGAATTTATTGAAGACAGTAAGATTTAATGACTAAAGTATGTCATTAGCAAATAGCTAAAAAGCAAATAGCCATCTTTAGCTATTTGCTTTTTAAATAATGTTGTACCGATAGGTTAGGGATTTCCCGTTGGATACCTTCTATTACTAGATTTTTTTCCTTAAGTAGGTCTATTACTTTCATCTCTACGGTTGTAGCTAATTGTTTTATAATACGAACCTTTGGTCTTAATGGATAATTTTCATTGATATCCTCTACTATGCCAATCTCTTTATTACTTAGTCTAACAAGTGTTCCTATAGGATAAGGATTAATATTTTTTATAAATATCTTAACCATGTCATAATCAAAATGCCTTCCAGCAGATCCCATTAAATACTCTATTGCGTCATTAGGAGGCTGTGCAGATTTACATGGAGTATGGAATCTGATATGATCATAGGTATTTACAATAGCTACTATTTTTGATAATTTGTTAATCTTATCTCCATTGATTTTATTAGGGTAACCATAACCATCTATTCTTTCGTGGTGCTCAAGGCAAATTATCCTTGAAGGTAGATTTCTTTCTAATAAATCCTTTAAATATTCATAGCCTTTAGTAGTATGGGTTTTCAAAACTTCTTCTTCAGCTTCTGTTAAGGGATTTTTACTACATATATCGTAGGGTATAAATGCTTTACCAATATCATGTAAAAGAGCCCCTATACAAAGGATGTATAACTCATTTCTATTAAGACCTAATTCTATTCCTAATACTAAGGACAAGATTGCTACATTAACAGAATGTTCATATACATATTTGTCCATATTTTTTATATCAACAAGATTTATCATAATATCTCTCTGGGACACTATTTCATCAATAAGATTTTCATCCATATTATTGTATTCTATTTTTTTAAATGCTTCTTTAACAGCAGTAGTAAGTCTAATTTTAAGCTCTGATTTTATATTATCTATTTCATTATTACTATAATCATCTAATATATATACACAATGAAAGCCATTATCTATAGCTTCTTCAATTAGTTTATCTGTAAGTTCTATACCTTCTTTAAGAAATATACTGCCAGTATTATCATATAAGTCCTTCGCTAATAATGAACCCTTTTTTATACATCTAAGAGGGACAGATCGCATTTTTACTCTCCTTTATAATTTATTTTAAATATAACCTATAGAAAATTATTTAGTATTTATCTGCATTGTGGAAATATTAAGAGTCTTTATTAAAATTAAATAAAAACTAAGATTTAATAGGGGAAGCAACTTTGTCGAATTTTGTTATTTTTTTATAATATCATATTATATATATTAATTCACTAGTGTTCAATAATTGAGAAATTTTACCGAACTTTTGTTTTTTTCACTTAAGCTTAATAAATCTAATGTTTTCGTAATGATTTTATTAGTCAGGTTAAAATATTAAATTTATTTAAGTTATATCTTATTAAGTCCAAAAATTATATAATACAATTACATGGTATTTTATTTATGTTATGGGTATTAAAATAATATGCAATCATATAATTTATAGTAATAAGTTTTGGAGGTGAAAATAATGGGTTTGACAGTACAGCAAATGTTTGACTATATTGATGGTATAAATAAGGAAAAGCCTAATTTGATTATTAGGGCAAAAAAAGATAGCGACACATTATATTTTAAAATATATGTTGCCCACGATAAATTTTATTTAGATGTTTTTGTTGATGAATCTAAGGATGCAAACCACCGTGAAATACTTGATATGGAAGAAAAGGAAGCCTTTAAGGTTTTGGTTATGAAAGTATTAAAGGATATAGAGGTAGAGGATATATATATTGACTAGAGTCCCAAAGGGGCTTATTTTTTTTCTTGAAATTTTTATTATATTCTAAGTATCTCACGAATAGAATAGTCCTAGAAAAGTAAAGAAAACTTTTTTAGGGAGGAAAAATTATGAAAAACCATAAGCTAATCATTATTATTGTTGTAGTAATGCTCTTGATTTTACCAGTTTTTGGAGAAGAAGATAGATTATTTGAAGATAAAAATTTAGAAGTAGCCATAAGAGAAGCAATAAATAAGGAAAAAGGAGAAATAACCCAGGAAGATTTGCTAACTATAGAAGAGTTAATAATTGATAATAAGAATATATATAGTATAAAGGGAATTGAACAATTAAAAAACCTAAAGATACTTTCACTAAAGGAGAATAATATTGTAGATATTAGCCCCCTTGCTAATCTAAATCAGCTAAAATATTTAAATCTATGGAAAAATCAAATAGAGGATATTACACCAATATCAACTTTAACAAAATTAAACACCCTAGATTTAGATGATAACAATATCAAGAATATAAAGCCTTTAGAATATTTAACTAACCTAAGGGCCCTTAGACTTGGTAGTAATAAAATAAGTACAATTGACGGACTAGACAAACTTAAAGACCTTGAGTACCTATCTCTATGGGCCAATAGGGTGGAAGATATAGAACCTTTACAAAACCTTAAAAACCTAAAGGAATTAAGACTTGCCTATAATGAAATAAGTGATATTACTGCACTTCAAAAACTAGAAAATATAGAAATATTATATCTATTTAATAATAATATAGAAAATATTGAGCCCTTAAGTAATATGACTAGATTAAAGACACTCTACATTATGGACAATAACATAGTAAGTGTTGAAGGACTGAGGAATCTAATAAACTTAGAAAATTTAAGATTAGATAATAATAAAATATCGGATATAAGTCCATTAAAGGTACTTACTAATCTAAAGATCCTTACATTGGGAGAAAACAATATAACTGATATAAGTCCACTATCTGCCCTGACTGAGCTAGAAGAATTAGTTATAAAAAACAATAGTATTATAAGTCTACAAAGCCTTTATAATAATCAAAAGTTAAGTCAATTAATAGCCAATGGAAATAGTATTAAGGATATAAGTTCACTAAATAATAAAACAAATCTAACCATTTTATCCTTGGCAGATAATGAAATAATAGATATAACTCCCATATATAATAATAGAAATCTAAAATATCTTGATTTAAGTAATAACTATATAAAAGATATATCTCCCTTAAAGGAATTTAATAATTTAAATTATCTTTATTTAGATGATAATCAAATTACAGATATAACTCCTTTATTAAATAATACTGAGCTAATAAAACTTAGTCTGGCTAACAATAATATAAAAAATATATCTAATATTGATAACCTTGTTAAGTTAGAAGTCCTAAATATATCCCAAAATGATATTGATGATGTGGAAGTACTTTTTAATCTAAATAACTTAAGGAGTATCTTTTTAGAAGATATAAAGGGAGAGGGACATAAAATAAATGGCAAAATTACAGATATATATAATGACGAGTACAAGGGAGCAGATACCTATGTAATTATGATTAGTATGGATGGAGAAGACCTTAGATTTCCAATGACAAGGGCAGATAAATATGGTAGTTTTACTTTGAAGGAAATAAAACCAGGCAATTATAAAATGATTTTTATGAAAAAGGGATATAAACCCCTTACAATTTATGACGATATAAAAGGGGATAAGAATTTTAGAATAAGATTAGAGCCCAATGTAGAAGAAAATTGGAAAACAAAAAAAACAAATAGAGTAGTATATCATTACAAAGAAGGTATGGATGTATCCGACGAAGAAATAAAACTTCATATGGAGCGATTAGAACAAATAGAGGATTTCTTTGGAAAGAAAGTAAGGCATATAATACATGTTTATATATGCACCTATCCAGAGGAAATATACGAAAGGGCCTATGGGGAAGAAAATCACTTTGCTTTAGGTACCTATGTGGCAGATACCAATAGTATATATACATTAGGTAAGGCCTTTGATTTCCATGAAACCACCCATACAGTGGAATATAATTATAATCCTAAATACAATATTTCCCTGGGGGAAGGGTTGGCAGTATATTTTGGCGAAGGGGAAATTGGTAGCCCCATAGTCTTAAATAGGCCACTGAATGATATGGCTAGGGAGATGCTTATAAAGGATGAATTTAAGGGCATAAAAGAGTTACTAAAGAGTTTTGAAGGAAATAAGGATTATATACAAGCAGGTAGTTTTGTAAGTTTCATCCTTGATAAGTACTCAAAAAATAGATTTAAAGAATTATTCAAAAAACTTTCTAGACCTCCTAATGAATATGAGATAGAAAGGATTTTAAACAGCATTTTTAACAAATCAGTTGAGGAACTTGAAAATGAATGGAAGGAGTATTTATTAAAACTAAGGGGTTAAATACTCCTTGGTTTTATTTGTTATTAATAGATAGGGAGCATATTTTAACTTCCTTCCTATATATTAGAATAATATATTTATTGAATAGATGACTAAATTAATATAGAATTAAATATATATAGGATCAAAACAAATGTTTGTAGAGGTGAGAGATATCATGAATAATAGAACAAAGAGAATAGTTGCCTTAGCAGTAGTGACTATGATGATGGTGGCTACCTTTGCAGGAGTAATATCTGCCTTTGCAGGTAGATAAAAAAGGAGGACAAAATATACTAATGAAAAAAAAGGGAATATTTCTTGCTACTGTAGCTTTACTTCTAACTGCTCTTATTATACCGGTTGTAAGCTATAGTTTAGATACTATAGAAAAGATAAACATGGTTCTACCAACTAATGTTTATGTTAGCGATGTAGACCTTGGGAATCAGACCTTAGAAGGAGCTATAGAACATATAGAGGAAAGGGCTAATGAACTTTTAAGCAAAGAAATCACTATAATATTTGAAGATAATGTTCATCCTCAAAAACATAAATTCACCTTAGAGAACCTAGGATATACTACTAATAAAGAAGAGATTATATCAGAAATATCAGGAATAATAAATAATGATTTAAAACTAATAGATAAATATATGAATTATAAGAAAATTGAAGAAAGTGGAAAAATATTTACATTTAGGTTAAATATAGACCGTGAAAAATTCATAAAGGCCCTAGATGTATTTGATGAATCCTACCTAACTAAGCCTGTTAATGCTCAGTATAAATATGAAGATGATAATGTAATTATTATTGGTGGAGATGTAGGATATACCTTTGATAAGGACAAGCTATATAATCAATTACAGGAAAACATCGAAGATTTAAGCTTAGATAAGGCCTATATAACTCTTAAAACTACCCAGCCTGAAATTACAGTGGAAGAATTAAAAAACCAAGGCATAAAGGAAAAAATCACAACCTTTAGCACAAGGTTTAATGCAGCAAATAAACCAAGGGTAGCTAATGTTAAGCTTGCTTCTAGTATAATAGATGGTACTATATTAGCACCAGGAGAAGTTTTTTCTTTTAACGAAACCGTAGGGGAGAGAACCTCCGATAGAGGATTTCAAACAGCTGGAGTCTATATTAAAGGAAGAGTTGAGGAAGGAATAGGTGGAGGAATCTGTCAAGTATCAACTACCCTATACAATGCAGTTTTACTCAGTGATTTAGAAGTAGTTGAGAGAAGTAATCATAGCTTAACTGTACCCTATGTCCCCCTAAGTAGAGATGCTTCTGTTAACTGGGGAACAAAGGATTTCAAATTTAAAAACAATACCGACCATCATATCTATATACATTCAGAAGTAAATGGAAATAAACTTATCTTTGACCTATTTGGAACTAAAAGCAATAAAAGAATAGTTCTTTCAACCATAAAAATATCTGAAACCCAGCCTCCTATAGAATATATAGAAGATGAAGAATTAGAAGTAGGACAAGAAATAATTGAAGATAATGGACATATTGGATACAGATCAAAACTTATAAAACATGTCTATGAAGATGGCAAGCTTGTAAAATCAGAGGTTATAAATCAAGATATGTATATTCCATCACCTAAGATAGTAAAAATTGGAATTAAGTCTGTACAAGAAATTTTAGAACAACAAGAAGATATACAAGATAATATGATAAAGGACAACAATAGTATTGGAGAAGACATATAAAAAGCTAGGCTGATTGAACTGACCCATGTCATTCAGCCTAGCTTTCTATTTTACTTATTTTCCATTTGAGCAAAAACTTTTTTCAAAACTATATTCAATCCAATTATCATACCGAATAAAGATATTATCTCCGATATAGGGAATGCATACCATATTAAATTAAGTCCTCCAATATTACTTAAAATATATGCAAGGGGTAGAAGAAAAATTATTTGTCTTGAAAAAGATAATATTAAACTAGGTATACCCTTCCCAATAGCTTGGAAAGTAGTTGAGCCAACTATGGCAGGACCTATTACTGGAAATGCAAGACTTATCTTTTTAAGAGCATCTGTACCAATAGATAATAATTCTTCTCCATTTCCAAACATTCCAATAAAGGTTTCTGGAAATATTTGAAATAGTATAAAACCTGTTGTAGTAAATGTAAAAGCAATTAAGATACCATATTTTATAGTTTCCTTCATCCTACTTCCATTACCATGGCCATAGTTATAACCAATAATGGGCATATAGCCTTGATTAAGTCCAAAAACTGGCATAAATACAAAGGACTGAAGCTTAAAATATATACCAAGTACAGCTATGGCTGTTGAACCATAGTCATCTAATATAACATTTAAGCCACCTACCATAAAGGAAGCCAGTAGTTGCATGGTCATTGCAGGTAGACCTACTTTGTATAAATTTACAATAATTGATGGGTCAAATTTAAAGGTTTTCATATTTAACTTTATCTGATGATTTCCTTTAAAGAGCATAAATACTATAAATATACCGCTAAGTATTCTGGCAAATACTGTGGCTATTGCTGCACCTTCTATGCCTAATTCTGGGAAGAAACCTACTCCAAAGATTAATAGTGGGTCTAATATTATATTTATAATAGATCCAATAAGCATAGTAATCATAGGAATAAAGGTATTACCTTCACCCCTAAGTATGTTATTTGATATCATTGGTATGAACATTGAAATAGAACCAATTAAGATTATTCTTATGTATCTTGTGCCATAATCAATTAGAACTGTATTATTAGTAAATAGTCCTATTAAATTTTTTGAAAATAATATTCCTAAGATACCAATTATTATTCCATAACATACCGATATTAGAAATACATGCTCAGCCACATTAGAAGCTTTATCATCTTCCCCTTGGCCTAGAAGCCTTGAAATCAAAGAACTAGTTCCAACTCCAGTTCCAGTAGCAATAGCAATTAAAACCATTTGAATTGGAAAAGCTAAGGATAATGCAGCTAAGGCATCTTCACTAATTCTAGCCACATACATACTGTCTACTATATTATACAAGGCTTGAATTAGCATAGATAATATAGATGGAACCGCCAGCTTTAATAATAAAGGTACTATAGGTTCTGTGCCTAATCGATTGTTTTGTTTTATTTGCTTCATATAATCCCACCTTAATTAGAATTTAGTATACGAAAATTAATATTTATATTATATAATACTTTTACATTGTAAACTATTTTAGATAGGTGCTTTTGGCTTTGAAGGCTTCGCACCTTTTGCCAGAGCTTCTAAAAACCACAATAGAAGGTAGTAACTTAGACTTAAAACCAAAGTATTTACATCCCCTTGGATTTTTAGGATCCCAAGTCACATATAAATATTCACATTTATAGCAGTTTACCCTTTTTTTATTGGTCATAATATCACACCTTCTAAAAACTTACTATATTAATATTAAAAATTTGTCTATTTTTTATTCTAACACAAAGTTACTGTTTAGTACCCTTCATATTATAATAAAATAATAAAAAATAAAAATGGAGGTAAGAGATGAAGTATCCAAATGATTTCCTTATTAACAAAGCTTTAGCCATGGCAGCGAAGGCCCACGAAGGACAACATAGAAAGAAAAGTCATACTCCATATATAGTTCATCCCTTTGAAGTTGCTATGATTTTAAAGGAAAATGGAGCTAGTGAAGATATGATAATAGCAGGGCTTTTACATGATACCCTTGAAGATACAGATATTACGGAAGATGACATAAAAAAAGAGTTTGGTAATAAGGTATTAGAGTTAGTATTAGGTGCTTCTGAAAAACTTGAAAACAGAGATAATACCCCCTGGGATATAAGAAAAAGTCATACTATAGAATATTCAAAACAAGCACCTGAGAAGATAAAGCTTATCATATGTGCCGATAAATATAGTAATATTAAAAGCATGATTAAGGATTATTATGAAATAGGGGACAAACTATGGGATAAATTCAATGCACCCTATGAAAGACAAAGGTGGTACTATAAAAACTTAGTAAAGAGTTTAAGGGACCTTAAAGATTATAAAGTATATAAAGATTTTAAGCAAGCAGTGTATTTTCTATTTAAAGATTAGAAGCACAAAATTCTGTGCTTCTAATTTTAATATATTTAAAAGATTTTATATAACTTCTTACTTAACGAATCTATTGGCTCTATTAGTTTCATGGGGAAACATGTTATCTGGAATATTATCTACTCCAAATCTTTCTGCCATAATATATCTTGCACACTCTGTGAAATCCTTCTTACAATACTTTCTTTGCATAAGTTCTACTATTTGAGGCATATTAGCCATTTTCACATTAAAAAAATTGCATTGATCAATATAAGGACATTTATTCAAAAACTAAAACCTCCCTTCTAAAGCTGGCTAAGTTTATAGCTTATCCCTATTGTCAGTTCATGATATGATAAGTAGGTTAGTTTGTTACAAAAAAGCTGAATATAGACTTTTAAATTATTTTTTGATTTAATAATAAATATAAGTTCTGTGTTAGGAAAAGTTGACACTATAAGGGTTTTTAAAGAACTGTTTTTTTCTATTTATGTTTTATAAAATATAATAATAGCTCTTTATGGGAGTCGGAAGCAGATTCCTATAGTGGCTTAGCATAAGTATCTATTAAGGAGTTAATAATAATGTACAAAATCACAAAATTAGAAGTTCAAAAAAAGAATAAAAACAGAATATCAGTATTTATAAATAATTCCTATGCCTTTGGAGTTCATAGGGAGATAGCCATAAAAAATGGACTCAAAGAGGGTTTAGTAGTAAATAATGATGAACTAGAAGAAATATTAAAGGAAGATGAACAAAACAAGGCCAATTCCTATGTACTAAATCTTTTATCCTATAGACCTAGAAGTCAAA
>CBETVX010000031.1:0-33468 GCA_965539935.1 uncultured Eubacteriales bacterium
GGTGAATCGTAAATCCAAGCTATGGTTTCTACTTAAAGAATTTTAACATAAATTTAATTGGTTGTAAATAAAAATATTAATAAGATATATTAGATTTAGTTTTTATTGTATCAAAATAATTATTTGTTATATTAATATCTTTATCAATTTGAGTACATAATTGTTCTATAGTATAAAATTTAATTTCATCTCTAATTCTTTTGTGAAAAATAATATCAATGTCATTACCATATAAAGACTCATTGAAATTAAGAATATGAGTTTCAATATTATAGTTTTTCTGATTAAAAGTAGGGTTGTATCCAACATTTGTAACGCTTTTATAAGAATTACTATCAATAATAGTTTCCGTTATATAAACGCCTCCTTTAGGAAGGCACATATTATAATCAATCAATATATTCGCTGTGGGATAACCAAGTTTTCTTCCTATTTGTTTTCCTTTTATAACATTACCAGTTATAGAATAATATCGACCTAATAGATTATTTGCTTTAAGTATATTACCATCTTGTATTAATTGTCTTATTAGTGTACTACTTACAATTTGATTATCAACAATATATGGTTCTACAATACTTAATGAAAAATTATACTTCTTAGAAAGTTTAGCTAAAAGATCTGTATTACCACTAGCATTCTTTCCAAATTTGCAGTCAAACCCAACAGACATTTCCTTCATCTTTAATTTTTTTATTAAAATTTCATATACAAACATCTCAGGATCGATATTACGCTGAAAATTGTCAAAGTTTAATAAAAGTAAGTAGTCGATACCTATATTATTAAGGATTTCAATTTTTTTTTTCATATTAATAAGTCTTTTTGGAGCATTTTTTAAAGTTAATTCTCTAGGATGATTAGCAAAGGTATAAACTATACTTTTAAAACCCTGTTCTTTACATCTACTTACTAGGTTTTTAATAAGTTTTTGATGACCCCTATGTAAGCCATCAAATGTTCCAAGAGTTATACCGGAATTCTCTGTAATTTCTGTTTGGTCTAAAGAGTAAATAACCTTCATAGTATGTCCCCTTATTATATAAATAATTTCCTAGTTTTCACAATCACACTACCATTTTTTATTTTACATAATCCAAGTGCAATAAAATTATCTTCTATATATATTCTGACAACAGAATTATTTTTCAAATACATATTTGCCTCATTATCCTTGCTTTCAAAGTAAGCACCATTTATAACATATTTCATATCCGATTTGGGTACGTGGATTTTAGGAATAAAATTAAGTGGATAATCAAGGCTATAAAAATATTTAGACTCAATTTCTTCTATGGTTGAAGACATAATTTCTTCAACAGTAACTGAATCCTCAATTTTAAACATACCACTTTCAAGTCGAGCAAGAAAGGACATATGTCCTCCACAACCTAGTTTATTTCCAATATCATGACACAGAGTTCTTACATAGGTTCCTTTAGAACATTCTACATCAAATAAAACTTTATAGGCATTTGGATCTATATCAATAATATCTATATTATATATAGTAATTTCCCTAGGCTTTCTATCAATTGTTTTTCCTTCTCTAGCAAGTTCATAAAGCTTTTTACCATTATGCTTTAAGGCCGAATACATAGGAGGAACTTGATTAATAACACCTTTAAAAGATGAAATAGCATCATATATTTGTGTTTCATTTACATTAACGGGTTTGTTTTCAAGGACTTTTCCCCATTTATCTTGTGTATCGGTAGTTTTACCTAAAGTAAGCTCAGCTCTATATTTTTTATTGTCATTTTGCATGTATTCAATTACTTTTGTAGCTTTTCCAACACAAATTGGAAGAACCCCTATTGCCATTGGGTCCAGGGTTCCAGTATGACCGATTTTTTTTATATTTAGTTTTTTTCTTAGAAAAGATACGATGTCATGAGAGGTGGTATTAGGAGGTTTTAGAATATTTAAAATTCCTTTCATAGTTTCACCTTAATTCTTCTTCTACAGCTTTTAATAATAATTTTTTAGCATTTTCAATATTGTCATCAATGGTACATCCCGATGCATTTTTATGGCCGCCACCACCGAAAATTTTAGCAATTTTGCTAACATCAATATTACCCTTAGATCTTAGGCCAACTTTCACCTTTGCAGAGGATATTTCTTTTATCAAAATAGCAATTTCAATACCTTCAATATCTCTACCAAACTCTACAATTCCATCTGTATCTTTATAAGTGAGATTACTTTTCTCAAGAGATTTTTGAGTAATACACATAATAGATACTCTATTATTAATAAATGTTTCTAAAGTATTTAAAGTTTCCTTTAATAAATTAACTTTATTCATGGGTTTATTTTGATATAGTTCTAAATTAATTAACTCAATATCTATTTTTTTATCTAAAAGTTCAGCTGCAATTCTCAAAGTTCTAGAAGTTGTATTGCTATATTTAAAGCTACCAGTATCAGTAGATAATGCAACATATAAACTAGTAGCCATATCTTTATCTATCATAACGTTCAGTTCTTTAAGAAGAGTATATATTATTTCTCCTGTTGCAGCAGAATTTTTATCAATAAGATTAAATTTCCCATAAAATGAGTTTGTTTTATGATGATCTATGTTTAAAATATTTTCACAGTCATTTATAATTTGTCTTCTATCTTCTAATCTATCAATATCACTACAGTCTATAGTAATGATTAAATCAGGAATTATTTTAAGAGAACAAAATTGTTCCGATGTATATACGCATTTATTTTTAATTAAAAAATTCAAGTTGTTTGGAATCTCATCATCTAGAACAATAAATACTTTGTGGTGCATTTTTTCGAGACCAGCTTTTAAAGCTAAAGATGAACCTAAAGTATCTCCATCTGGAATAATATGTGGGAGTAGAACTATATTTTTTTTAGCTTTAAATAGACTCAAAATTTCTTCACTTATTGATAGACTATTCATTGTCATCCCCACTGTCAGTATCCTTATTTACCTCTTTTATTAACTTATTCATATATACTCCTTTTTTAATTGATTCATCTAGTTTAATTATTGGTTCAGGAGTATAGCGAAGATTAAGTTTTTTTCCAAGCTCTTTTCTTATATATCCCTTTGCTTTATTTAAACCTTCAATAGTTTTATTTTGATTATCTTCGGTGTCATATACACTAATATAAATGTTTGTATATCTAAGATCATTAGTTGTTTCAACATAAGTAACACTAGTAAGTTTTGAAATACGAGGGTCCTTTAGTTCATACATTATAATGTTACTTACAATTTTTCTAATTTCTTCAGAAATTCGATTTGTTCTAGAAAAACGCATCTAGACTCACCGTCCTCAAATGTAAATTAATCTAATTTCTTTTAATTTCTTCAATTATAAATGATTCAATAATATCTCCTTCTTTGACATCATTATAATTCTCAAGGCCTATACCACATTCATAACCAGTAGCAACTTCTTTTACATCATCCTTAAATCTTTTTAAAGAGGAAATATTACCTTCATAAATTACAATACCATCTCTTATCAATCTCACGCTTGAATTACGTGTTACCTTTCCTTCTAAAACATATCCCCCAGCTATTGTACCAATATTAGGAACTTTAAATGTAGCCCTTACTTCAATTTTACCTTGAACTACCTCTTTATATTCAGGATCTAACATTCCTTTCATTGCTGCTTCGATATCTTCAATGGCTTCATATATAATTCTATAGGTTTTTAAATCTATATTTTCGCTTTCAGCTAATTTTGTTACACTTGATGCTGGTCTTACGTTAAAGCCAATAACTATCGCATTAGATGCTGATGCTAATAATATGTCTGATTCAGTTATTGTACCAACTGCTCCATGAATGACAGACACCTTAACCTCATCATTGCTTAACTTTGATAAAGATTGTTTAATAGCTTCTACTGATCCTTGGGCATCAGCTTTAACAATAATATTAAGTTCTTTAACTTCCCCTTCTTGTATATGTTCAAATAAGTTTTCAAGGGTAACCTTTTGATTTGCCTTTAAATTTCTCTCTCTAATTTGAGCCTGTCTTTTTTCTGCTATTTGTCTTGCTTTTTTATCATCTGATACTACTTTAAATTTATCACCAGCTTCTGGTACATCAGATAAACCAAGGATTTCTACTGCTGTAGCTGGACCAGCACTTTTCACTCTCTTTCCTTTGTGGTTTATCATTGCCCTAACTCTTCCATAGGTAGCACCGGCTATAATAGAGTCTCCTACTTTTATAGTACCATTTTGAACTAAAACTGTTGCTACAGGACCTCTTCCTTTATCAAGTTCAGATTCAATAATAGTTCCTATGGCATTACGATTAGGATTAGCTTTTAATTCCTGCATTTCAGCAACCAATAAGATCATTTCAAGTAAATTATCTATTCCTTCACCTTTTAAAGCTGATACATTTACAGAAACTACATCTCCACCCCATTCTTCTATAAGAACTCCATTTTCCGCTAGTTCCTGCTTAACCCTATCTGGATTTGCATTTGGTTTATCAATTTTATTTATTGCAACTATTAAAGGTACCTCAGCTGCTTTGGCGTGATTTATGGCTTCAATCGTTTGTGGCATAACTCCATCATCTGCAGCAACTACCAAAATAGCAATATCTGTAATTTGAGCACCTCTTGCTCTTAGTGAAGTAAAGGCTTCATGACCAGGTGTATCTAAGAAAACTATTTTTTCTCCATTAATAGTTACTTCTGAAGCACCAATATGTTGTGTAATTCCTCCAGCTTCACCTGCTGTTACATTTGTTTTTCTAATGGCATCTAATAACGAAGTTTTTCCATGGTCAACATGCCCCATTACAGTAACAACTGGTGCCCTTTCAGTTAAGTCTTCTGGATTATCTATGAAATCTTCTTCTAATAATAAATCTGTTACATCTTCATCTTCTTCAACATTTTTTTTCAATGTAAAGCCATATTCAGATGCAATTATTTCAGCCGTTTCAAATTCAATTTCTTGATTAACTGCCGCCATTACACCTAAACTCATTAATTTCATTATTAAATCATTAGGATTAGTGTTAAGTTTTTCTGCTAATTCTTTAACAATTATTTTTTCATTAATTACTATAAGATTTTCTTCTTCATTAGAATTAATGTCATTTTTTTCAGTTTTAATATTATTATTTTTATTATCTTTTTTTATTTTTTTGTTTTTCTTATTATTTGAATTGGGTTTATCAGTATTTTCTTTTTTTTCTTCTTCGTCTTCAGACTGATAAAATTCTATAACTAAATTTGCATCATCCTCTTCTATAGTGCTCATATGATTTGCAACTTCTAAACCAAATTCTTCAAGTTTATTTATAAGTTCTTTACTAGAAATACCAAGTTTTTTAGCAAGTTGATATATTCTTATTCTTGACACACTTTCACCCCCTGAGTATTTAACACCTATTTACTAAGATATGTCTTATATATATCTAAAATTTTTGAGGCAAATTCTCTATTTTTTACTCCAAAAGTTGTTCGATTAATTTTTCCGATGGCATTAGATAATTCGCTTCGATTACCAAACACAATAAATGGAATATCTCTAGATATACATAGATTAGTAAATTTTTTTTTAGTAGCTTGTGAGGCATCTTGTGCAATTATAATTAATTTGATTTTTTTCTTTTTAATATATAATTCGCAAGTATTTTCTCCACTATACAAATTATTTGATTTTTGTGCGAAACCAAGTAAAGATAAAAATTTACTTTTCACAAGACTCAAGCTCCTTAATCAAATCTGCATAAACATCCTCACTAATCTGTTGATTAAAAGCTCTGTTAAGGGCTTTCTTTTTTTGAACGTTCTTTAAGCATTCTACATTACGACAAATATAAGCCCCTCTACCATTAGCTTTTCCAGTAAAGTCTATAAAGATATCATTTTCTTTATTCTTTACTATCCTAATCAAATCTTTTTTTGGTTTTTGTTCATTGCAAGCAATGCATTTACGAAGAGGAATTTTTTTCTTTTTCATTTTTCTACCTCCTCTATCATATATTATTCTTCATTCATATTATGATATTGGCTTTCACTTTTGATGTCTATTTTCCATCCAGTTAATTTTGCAGCTAATCTAGCATTTTGACCCTCTTTACCAATAGCTAAAGAAAGTTGATAGTCAGGGACTACAACTAATGCAGATTTTTCATCTTCATTAATTATTACTTTTTCTACTTTAGATGGGCTTAAAGAGTTAGAAATATAGACTTCTGGATTTTCACTCCATTTTATAATATCAATCTTTTCACCATGGAGTTCATCAACAATATTTTGAACCCTTGTGCCCCTCTGACCAACACATGCACCAACTGGGTCTACATTCATAATAGTTGAGTGAACAGCAATTTTTGTTCTAGATCCGGCTTCACGAGAAATAGACATTATTTCTACCACACCATCATGTATTTCAGGAACTTCTAATTCAAAAAGTCTTTTTACTAGACCAGGATGGGTTCTAGATACAAGAATTTGTGGTCCCTTGGTAGTCTTCTTAACTTCAACTATATAGGTCTTGATTCTACTACCTTGTCTATAATTTTCCCCTTTGATTTGTTCATTAGGAGCTAGCATAGCTTCAACTTTTCCTAGATTTATATATACAATACCCTTACTAATTCGTTGCACTGTACCAGTGACTATTTCAGATTCTCTATTAATAAATTCTTCATAAATTACAGAACGTTCAGCTTCCCTAATTCTTTGAACAACTACTTGCTTTGCAGTTTGAGCAGCTATCCTACCAAAATTCCTAGGAGTTACTTCCTTTTCTATAAAATCATCTATTTCATAGTTAGGGTCAATTGCTTTAGCATCTTTTAGACTAATTTCAAATAAATCATTAGTAACTTCATCTACAACTTGCTTTCTAGAATAAACTTGAACTTCCCCGGTCTCTCTATTTATATTTATTTTAACATTTTGAGATGAACCAAAGTTCTTTTTATATGCAGTTATTAATGCAGCTTCGATTGCTTCAATTAAAGTTTCTTTGGGAATGTTTTTTTCCTTTTCTAGCTGTTCTAAAGCATCAATTAATTCACTTTTCACTTTGTCGATACCTCCTAATTAAAGCTAAACAATAGTTTAACTAATGCTACTTTATCTTTGGGAATTGCTATTTCTCCTTTTTTTTCTCTGAGTATAACTATCTTACCATTTATTAAACCCATTAATTTACCTTCAATAACCTTTTGACCATCTATAGGATGGTAGAGTCTAGCTTCAACTAATTCTCCTTTATATTTTTCAAAATCCTTATCTCTTTTTAATGGTCTTTCAATGCCAGGAGATGATACTTCTAAAAAATAACTCTCTTTAATTGGGTCTAACTTATCTAATTTATTACTTAAATATTCACTTGCTTCTTGGCAGTCATCTAAGGATAATCCATTTTCTTTGTCAAGGTATACTCTCAAATATCTATGCTGTCCTTCTTTGATAAATTCTACGTCCACTAATTCTAATTTTTTTTCATCAATAAAAGGGGAAATGATTTCTTCAACCAAATCAACAACTCTCTTTTTCACTAATTCCAATCCTCCTTAAATAGTTACTTAACCGTATTTTTCCATAAAATATCTGGCTATATACGTTCAGAATAAAATAATAATATAATAATAAAGAGTGGGCTTCCCCACTCTCTAATAATTCTATATTCTTATTACAAGCAAATTATAACATAAAGTGTAATTACATGCAACTCTAAAATAGGGATAGTTGGTTCTCTGCTGGTAAATTTTCCAAACAGCCATGAATTTTTAATGTTTCAATAACTGTTTTTGAAATTTTTGTTCTTATCCTAATATCTTCAACTGACAAAAATGAACCATTTTCCCTTGCTGAAGCAATGTTTATAGCAGCACTTTCCCCAACACCTTGTAAAGATCTTAGAGGCGGTAGTATACACTGGTCTTTAATTAAAAATTTAATTGAATGAGATTCATATAAGTCTACCTTTAAGAATTTAATTCCTCTACAATAAGCCTCATATGCCACTTCTAGCACAGTTAATAAATCCTTTTCTTTCTGAGTTAAATTATTACTATTTTTATTTAGCTCATTGATTTTAGATAAAACAGCCTCCTTCCCTTTACATACTAGCTCTGCATCAAAATCAGCTACTTTAGTAGAAAAGTAAGTTGCATAAAAAGCTAATGGATAATGCACTTTAAAGTATGCTATTCTAAAGGACATCATTACATATGCAACCGCATGGGCCTTTGGAAACATGTATTTGATTTTTTTGCAAGATTTGATATACCAATTTGGGACATCGTTCTTTTTCATAAGTGCTTCTTGTTCTTCAGTTAGTCCCTTTCCTTTTCTAACTCTTTCCATTATAGTAAAGGCTTCTTTATTAGGTAGTCCTTTTTGTATCAAATAGTTCATTATATCATCTCTCGTAGAAATAACATACTTTAATTCAGTTATTCCTTGTCGTACAAGATCTTGAGCATTATTAAGCCATACATCGGTACCATGGGAAAGACCACTAATTCTAACTAGTTCGGCAAAGGTTGTTGGCTTTGTATCTATTAACATCTGTCTTACGAACTTAGTTCCAAATTCAGGTATACCTAGGGAGCCTACTTCTATATTAAAATCATCGTCCTGTAAATTTAGTGGCTCTGTTGAGGTGAATATTTTTAATGTCTCTTCATCATCTAAAGGAATATTTTGTGGATCTAAGCCTGTCAAGTCTTCTAACATTTTGATTATTGTAGGTACATCATGGCCTAATATATCAAGCTTCAGCAATCTACCACTTATTGCATGGTAGTCAAAGTGAGTAGTTATAACATTAGATGAACTATCATTAGCAGGCCGTTGAACGGGAGTAAAATCATGTATGTCCTTATAGTTTGGTACAACCATTATCCCCCCTGGATGTTGCCCTGTGGTCCTCTTTACTCCAGTACAGTTAGCTGAAAGACGTGATAATTCTTTACTATTAATGTGAACTTCTCTTTCTTCAAAATATTTTTTAGCAAATCCAAAGGCCGTCTTTTCAGCAATGGTACCAATAGTCCCTGCCCTATATACATACCCCTTTCCAAATAGTTCTTCCGTATACTGGTGAGCTACCGATTGATATTCTCCTGCAAAATTTAAATCAATATCCGGTTCCTTATCACCCTCGAAACCAAGGAAGACTTCAAAGGGTATATCATGTCCATCTTTTTTATATGTAGTTCCGCATTTTGGACATTTTTTATCGGGAAGGTCAGCACCACTTCCTATAGATCCATCCAGTATAAACTCTGAGTTTTTGCAGTTAGGACATATATAATGGGGAGGTAATGGATTTACCTCAGTTATATCACTCATAGTAGCTACAAAGGAAGAACCAACGGAGCCCCTAGAACCAACAAGATATCCATCTTCCAAGGATTTAGTTACAAGCTTGTGGGCAATTATATACATCACAGCATAACCGTTTTTGATTATAGAATTTAATTCTCTATCCAATCTATTTTTAACTAAATCAGGAATAGGTTTACCATAAATATTTTCTGTTTTTTTATAACACATATTTCTAAGGTCATCATCTGCTCCCTCAATAATTGGTGGGAAGGTATCTTCTGGTATAGGGATAAGATTTTCTATTGAGTCAGCAATCATATTAGGATTTTTTATTACCACATCGTAGGCAGTTTTCTCATCTAGATAATCAAAATCCTTTAACATTTCAGATGTCGTTTTAAAATATATTGGTGGTTGGCTATCAGCATCGGAATATCCTTGTCCAGCCATTAAAATTCTTCTCATTATCTCATCATTAGGGTCTAAGAAATGAACGTCTCCTGTGGCCACCACAGTTTTATTATATTTTTCACCTAAAGTGATTATTTTTTTATTAATTGCTATTATTTCGTCATAGCTTTTTACTATACCTTTTTCTAGCATAAATCTATTATTTTCTATAGGCTGTATTTCTAAAAAATCATAAAACTTTACAATGTTTTCAATTTCAGAATCACTCTTATTGTTAAGAATTGCTCTAAAAAGTTCTCCCGCTTCACAGGCCGTTCCTAGAATCAAACCTTCTCTATGGGCGTTCAAAAGGGTCTTTGGAATTCTAGGTCTTTTATAAAAAGTATGTAAATGGGAATGGGTCACAAGTTTATATAGATTTTTTAATCCTGTATAATTTTTAACTAAAATATTTATATGATATGAATTAAGCTTAGTATAATCACTATTTTCACTAGATAACTTGTTTATCTCATTTAATTTGTTAATACCTCTAGACTTTAATAAAGATAGCAATTTAATAAAAATATGGGCAGTTGCCTCTGCATCATCTACAGCCCTATGATGGTTTTCTAACTTAATATCAAAATGCTTAGCTAATACATTTAATTTATGTCTTTTAAGACTTGGCAACAGTAGCCTACTTAAAGATAATGTATCTATAATTGTATTATTAAATTCATAATTAATGTTTTTACAATTTTCTTTGATAAAAGAAATATCAAAGGTGGCATTATGGGCTACAACGGGAATATCCTCTATGAAATCTAAAAAAGAAGGTAAAACTTCATTAATTGTTGGCTTATCCCTTACCATATCATCAGTAATTCCAGTGAGTTCAACAATTTTAGGTGGTATGGGTATTTCAGGATTTATTAGGGCAGAGTATCTATCAATAATTTTACCATCTTTTATTTTTACCCCACCTATTTCAGTAATTTTGTCCTTCCTAGAGGAAAGACCTGTAGTTTCAATATCAAATATTACAAAGCTTTGATCAAGGGATTTATTATTGGGATTGACTATAATAGGTTCACTATCATTAACAATGTAACCTTCCATACCATAAATAACTTTTATATTATTTTTTTTAGCAGCACTTAAAGCCTCTGGATAGGCCTGTACTACCCCATGATCAGTTATAGCGATTGCTTTATGTCCCCACTCAGCTGCCCTTTTAATAAGGGCTGACGGAGAACATATTCCATCCATTGAACTCATCTTTGTATGGGCATGAAGTTCCACCCTTTTTTCCGGTGATGAATCTTGACGAATAGGCTTGACTGATAGGTTAATATCTTTAGCCATTAAAACTAATTCTTTATCAAAGGTATCATATCTAATATATCCTTTTATTTTATAATAATTTCCAATTTTTAAATTTTCATTTAAAGAAGGAAATTCATTTTTTTTACAAAATATTTTTACGCCAATAGATGAAGAATAATCTGTAATAGATAAAATAAGTAGTACTTTATCGTTTTTGATTTCTCGCATGTCTTTTTGGAATAATTCACCTTCAATACATACGTTAATTTCTTCATCTTTAATATTATCAAGTTTAATAGGTGTATCCTTAATAGGTTTTCCCAAAACAATGTTACTTTTGGAAGGTGAGGGAGCATTATTTGATGACTTCTTATTATTAGGTTTGTCCCGAGAAATAATTTTATTAACTATTTTATTTAGCTCGCTGTCTACTTTTTTAATATGGTCTTGTTTATTAATGGGTAACTTAGATTCATCTATGCAAAAATTCACATTTAATTTTATATTTAAATCCTTTCTATATATAGATTCAATCAATTTACTACATCCATTTTCCTCTAATTTTTCTAATGCCAAAGCACTTTTTAAAATAATTTTAAGAACATTTTGGTCTGAATAAAATTCAGTATTAGAATTATTAAGCCATCCTATAATGGATGGGCTTTTTTTTCTAATCTCGTATATTACATTATTCCAATATTCAGTTATAACTTTACTTTCATTATTAATAAGATTGTTATAAATAATATTTATATTTATTTCATTAACAAAAGGAAGATTGTGTTGTAATTTTGATTTTATAGTATCAATATCTTTTTTTGATATAATATTACTTGCCAAAAGGGATATATTTACATGTTTAGATTTGCTTAAATATTTTATGGATGAAACCTCTATATAAGAGTCCTTTGAATATAATAGATTTTCTATAGCTTGTAAAGAACTAGACATATAATTACCTCCGAGTAAAAATAACAGACTGCTAATAAATTAAAAAAAATTAATCAAACTTTTCAATTTCTTCAAGCAGAGTTTTTAAGACTTTATCTTGGTCTATTTTTCTTATTATTTCCCCTTTTTTAAAGAGAAGAAAAGATTTGTTGCCACCAGCTATACCAATGTCTGCTTCACGTGCTTCGCCAGGACCATTAACAGCACACCCCATAATAGCAACAGAAATAGGTTTTTGTATAGTAGCTAGTTTTTTTTCCAATTCGTTTGCTAAATTTATTAAATCGACTTGACATCTTCCACATGTTGGACAAGATATTATTCTTACATTGTACTGTCTTATATTTAATGATTGAAGAATTTCTTTACCTACTCGAACTTCTTCTAAAGGATCTCCTGTTAATGATACACGTATAGTATCTCCAATACCATTTAATAGCATTGCTCCAATTCCTATTGAAGATTTAATACTTCCTCTCCATAGGGTACCTGCTTCAGTTATACCAATATGCAAAGGATAATCTACCTTTTGGGATAATAGATTATAAGCGTCGAAAGTTAATTTAATATCAGAGGCTTTAAGGGATATAACAATTTGATCAAAATTATATTTTTCTAATATTTTTATATGTTCCAAGGCACTTTCCACCATGGCTTCTGGAGTAATGCCATTATACTTTGAAAGGATTTTTTTATCTAAAGACCCCGCATTAACTCCTATTCTTATGGGAATACCATATTCTTTGGCCTTAGTAATAACTTTTTTTATTCTATCTTCATCACCTATGTTTCCAGGATTTATTCTTAATTTATCAACATTATTTTCAATGCATTTTAAAGCTAAACGATAGTCGAAATGAATGTCGGCAACTAATGGTATATTGATACTAGACTTGATTTTTTTTATTGCTTCAGCAGCTTCCATATCGGGGATGGCTACTCTCACAATGTCACAACCTAAATGCTCTAGTTCATTGATTTGAGCTATAGTTTCTTTAATATTTCTTGTATCTGTAGTAGTCATGGATTGTACAGATATTGGAGAATCACCACCAATGTATATATTTCCACATCTTATTTTTTTTGTTTTTTTCCTTGTAAGCATAGAATATCACCTGCCTAAAATAAGTTGAATCTCATAATATCCTTATAGACAACAAAAACCATTAATGCTAATAGAACTATGAAACCGACAAAGTGTACAAAGCCTTCTTTTTCTGGATCAATAGGGCTACCTTTTATCAATTCTATTAAGATAAATAATAATCTTCCTCCATCTAACGCTGGAAATGGTAATATGTTTAAGATAGCTAAATTCACTGAAAATACAGCTGCCAATGAAAGAAGAGAAAAAATACTAATTTTAGCAGCTTCACCTACAAAATGAACCATACCTATTGGCCCAACTACTTCTTCAGCTGAAGCCCTTCCTTTAAAAAGATTTGAAAGAAAATCCATAATACCTCTAGAGATTAATCCTACTCTATTAATAGAGAAATTAATTGCACTACCAAAGGATTTATCAAATTCTGGACTTATTCCTATTACTCTTTTTTGATTACTTTCATCAATGAGAGGTTCTATATTAAAAGTAATTTCTTCGTTGTTTCTTAATACAACTATTTTTAGAATATCTTTATTACTTTGACTAATAGATGCAACTATTTCTTCCCAAGTATCAATTGTTTCATCATCTATACTAATAATTTTATCTCCAGATCTAATACCTGCTATTTCTGCCGGATAATTATCAGTAACTTCATTTATAGTATTTGTTGGAATACCAATGTTAATGGCGATTATTGTAAAGAGAAAAATTGCCAGAACTATATTCATAATCGGACCGGCCACTATAACGGATATTCTTTGAAGAGGAGACTTTTGACTAAAACTACCTTCTACATTAGAAACTTCATCTTCACCTTCCATTTTTACATATCCGCCAATTGGTAACAGTCTTATTGAATACTTTGTTTCCTTTCCTTTAAATTGCAGAATTTGAGGGCCCATTCCCAATGCAAATTCGTGAACTTTGATTTTATTTAATTTAGCTAATGCAAAATGACCGAACTCATGAAAAAAAACTAATAATCCGAAAACGAAGATAAAACTTATTAAAGTTAGCATAGGATCCCACCTTAGAAATAATTATTAATATATTCTCTAGTTTCTTTATCAATAGTAAGTATTTCATCTATATTTGGATTATCTATGGTTTTGTGTCTTTTCATAGCTTCTTCAATTTTTTTTGGTATATCGTAGAATTTTATTTTGTTATTTAAAAATTTATTTACCAATTCTTCGTTGGCAGCATTTAAAACTGCTGGCATTGAGCCACCAATACGTAATGCCTCAAAGGCTAATTCCAAACAAGGAAAAGTTTTTGTATCGGGTTTTTCAAAGGTAAGTTTATTAATTTTAGCAAAGTCAATTTTTTCAATATTTGTGTTTAATCTATCAGGGTATGTAAGGGCATATTGTATAGGTAATCTCATGTCTGGCATACCAAGCTGAGCTAAAACAGATCCATCTTTAAATTCAACCATAGAATGAATAATACTTTGGGGATGAACAATGACATCTATTTCGTCTATTTTTAAATCAAAAAGCCATTTAGCTTCAATAACTTCAAGTCCTTTATTCATTAAAGTTGATGAATCTACTGTTATTTTAGTGCCCATACTCCAATTAGGATGTCTTAAAGCTTCTTCAGGTCTAACAGAAATTAAGTCATCATATTTTTTACCTCTAAAAGGACCGCCTGATGCAGTTAAAATTATTTTGTTCAGATCTTTCCTGTTATTTTCCATAAGACATTGAAAAATTGCACTGTGTTCACTATCAACTGGTAGAATGGATACATTATTTGCTTTAGCAGATTCCATTACTATTTTTCCAGCTGTAACTAAAGTTTCTTTGTTAGCAAGAGCTATAGTTTTTTTTGCTTTAATAGCCTCTAAAGTTGGTAATAACCCAATTGTTCCAACAACTGAAGTAACTACAATGTCTACTTCTTCAAGAGTTGATATTTCTATTAAACCTTCTATTCCAGACAATACTTTTGTTTTCATACCATGAAGTCTAGATTTTAGTATTTTAGATTTATTATAGTCATAAACAACTACATAATTAGGATTAAATTCTGATATTTGTCTTTCTAGTAGGTTAATATTTTGATTACCACTTATCGCTATTAAATTGAATTCAGATTTATTATTTCTTATTATATCCAAAGTTTGTGTTCCTATTGAACCAGTTGAACCAAGGATAGAGATGTTCTTCATAATTTCATCCTTCCATATATAGGGATTATTTTATTATATCCATATAGTTTAGAAAAAGAAAATAAAATAGTAATAAACAATGGGCGATGTTATTATTATACTGTCAAATCTATCAAGTATACCACCGTGACCTGGAATAATATTTCCATAATCTTTAATACCAACATATCTCTTGATTTTAGATGCAATTAGATCTCCAAGCTGAGATAAAATACTTCCTAAAAAACCAAGAAAGATAGAATGTTTTAGTAATGAAGGACTAAAAATTGATGAAAAAATAATAGAAATTAATATACTACCCATTATTCCTCCAATTCCACCTTCAATAGTTTTTTTAGGACTAACTTCTGGAAATAGTTTTTTGGAACCAAAAAAATAGCCAGAAAAATATGCAAAGGTATCTGTTGACCAAGCTATAATAAATATATACCATATAATAAAGTTATTTTCAAAATTAGATATTAATACTATATGGAATAGAAAAAAAGATATATATATAAACCCTAATAGAGTAATTGATATTTCGATAATAGTTTTTTTAGAGTTAAATAGTGAGATCAATAATAAAACTACTGTTACTATAAAAAAAATAAATGAAATAATTTTTAGCCCCAAAATGTAATGTAATACAAATAAAAGTATTGTAGCCAAATATCCTACAGAATTAATTGGAAAAATATCTATTTTTTTAAATGCAGAATAAAACTCTGATAATCCTATTACTGATACAATAAGTACAGATATATTTAATAATAATCCATTATGCATAACTATAAATATGAGTATAGGTATTCCAATAAAACCGGATATTATTCTTTTTATCATTATTTCACCATCCTAAGTTATAAACCACCGAATCTTCTGATTCTATTTTGGTAATCTTTAATTGCTTTTAATAAATAATCACTATTAAAATCCGGCCAATGAATATCAGTGAACCAAAATTCACTATAAGCCACTTGCCAAAGCAAAAAATTACTAAGTCTTAATTCTCCACTAGTTCTTATTACTAAATCTGGATCAGGAATATCTTTAGTATCTAAGTAATCTGAAAATAGTTTTTCATCAATATTATCAACTTCAATATTACCATTTATTATATCTTTACATATGGTTTTCACAGCTTTAATTATTTCTGGCCTTCCACCATAATTTAATGCAATATTAACGGTAAGACCAGTATTTTTTGATGTAAGTTTTATTGCTTCTTTAATTTTTAGTATGGCATTTTTAGGTAATTTATATATATTGCCTATTACATTTATTTTAACATTGTTTTTATGAAGTTCCATTACTTCTTTATTTAAGAAAAAGACTAAAAGCTCCATTAAAGCATTAATTTCTTTTTGAGGACGTTTCCAATTTTCTGTAGAAAAGGCATACAATGTAAGGTGTTTTATTCCCAGTTCTGAAGAAGTACTAATAATATCTCTAAGGGCTTCAACTCCAGCTTTATGACCAGCTGTTCTAGGGAGGTTTCTCTTTTTTGCCCATCTACCATTTCCATCCATGATGATTGCAATATGGTTTGGAATGCATTCTGAATTAATATCATTATTAAGCCTGTTAATCATAAATATTACCTCCAAAGTTAACTAAAACATTTAACCCTCCGATTTGGGAGGGCTAAAAATAAGAAATAATTATTTCTATAGTATTATCAAAAATTCTCTGTCTTACTACTCTACATTGCGAAGTTTGCATTGATTTTTTGTTAAATGGAGACATAGTCTTAATTATTCTAATATTATATAAATTAATAAATGGTTTGATTGTATCAAAGGCTTTATTAATTTCTAGTCCTATTATATTAGGTAGGTGCAACTATTAAACCTCCATTATTTCTTTTTCTTTTTTTGAAATTAATTCGTCAATAACATTTGTATATTTATTAGTTAATTCTTGAATATCATCTTCACATCTCTTAAGGTCATCTTCTGTTAATTCATTATTTTTATGTAACTTTTTAAGTTTGTCATTTGCTTCTCTTCTTTCATTCCTAATAGCTACTTTAGCATCTTCACCAGTTTTTTTAACGATTTTTAATAAAGATTTTCTTCTTTCCTCAGTTAACATTGGTATAGCCAATCTAATTAGTTTACCATCATTTGATGGGTTTAAACCTAAATCAGATTGCATAATTGCTTTTTCAATATTTTGTATAGCACTTGCATCGTATGGTTGTATTACTAATAATCTAGCCTCTGGTGCGCTTATACTAGCAATTTGCTTTAGGGGCGTTTCAGTTCCATAATAATCTATTGTAATTCTATCTAATAGTGCTGGATTTGCCCTTCCTGCTCTTATGCTATGCAATTCTTCTTTTAATACATTTATGGTTTTATTCATTTTTTCTTCACAATTTTTATAAACTTCTAATTGCATAGTTAATCCTCCTTTACATAAGTTCCAATTTTCTCACCTAATATTACTCTTTTTACATTTCCATGTTCCTTAATACTAAATACTATTATTGGGATTTTATTATCCATACATAGGGATGTTGCAGTTGAATCCATTACTTTTAACCCTCTACTTAATACATCTAAATAGGAAAGCTCATCGAATTTGATAGCTTTAGGGTTTATAACTGGATCACTGTCATAAACACCATCGACTTTTTTGGCTAAAAGAATTACTTCAGCTTCAATTTCAGCTGCACGTAATGATGCAGTAGTATCTGTAGAAAAATATGGGTTTCCTGTTCCTGCTGCAAATATAACAACTCTGCCCTTTTCTAAATGTCTAATTGCTTTTCTACGAATATACGGTTCTGCAATTTGTCTCATTTCTATTGCAGTCTGTACCCTAGTTAATACTCCTATATTTTCTAAAGCGTCCTGCAATGCCAAAGAATTAATTACTGTGGCTAACATGCCCATATAATCTGCAGTTGTTCGGTCCATACCTTCACTGCTTCTTCCTCGCCAAAAATTGCCCCCACCAACTACAACTGCTACTTCTACACCTAACTCCATTATTTCTTTGATTTGTTCAGCTATAGAATCTATTGTATTTTGATCAATCCCAAATCCTTTTTCTCCGGATAATGCTTCTCCACTTAGTTTCAGTATTATTCTTTTATATTTGGGGCCCACTGCATGTTCCCTCCGTTCTATATATTTTAGATATTCTATAAAAATAGAAGAATACCTTCAATAAATTTAAATAACATTAAAGATTATATTAATTGTTATTTAAACAATTGTATTCATACTTAAGTGATAATGTATTACCTTTTAAAAATTCAAACTAAGAATTAAAGTTTCTGTTATATTCCATGTGTGTTAGAAAAAAGAGAACACAATTGTGTTCTCTATCTTAAGTTGTTAAATAGTTATTTATTTTCAATTTGCTTAGCTACTTCTTCAGCAAAATTCTCTTCTCTCTTTTCTATACCTTCCCCAACTTCAAATCTAGCAAATCTTCTTATATTAATATTTTCTCCGATTTTTGCAATTTTTTCAGTTAATAATTCTTTAATTGTAATATCAGGATCTTTAATGAATGGTTGTTCTAGTAAACATACTTCTTTAAAGTACTTCTCTAATCTTCCTTCAACCATTTTATCAACTATCTTTTCAGGTTTACCTTCATTTAAAGCTTGACTTCTTAGTATTTCTCTTTCTTTATTAACAACACTTTCAGGTATTTCTTCTCTAGTTACAAAAGATGGGTTTGAAGCTGCTATTTGCATAGCTATATCCTTTGCAAAAACTTTAAATTCATCATTTTTTGCAACAAAATCAGTTTCAGTGTTTATTTCTACTAATACTCCAATTCTACCACCATGTATGTAAGATTGTACAATTCCCTCTGCAGCAACTCTACTAGCTTTTTTTGCAGCCTTTGCTAATCCTTTTTCTCTTAATATTTCACTGGCCTTCTCAATATCTCCATTTGATTCAACTAAAGCTTTCTTACAATCAAGCATTCCAGCACCAGTTTTTTGTCTTAATTCTTTTACCATTGCAGCACTTACAGCCATTTTTACTCCTCCTCATTCAGTATATGATAAAAGGTAAGAGCAGGAAGGGAGAATTTCCCTAGTACCCTTACCTTAAATTCTTCAAAATTATTAATTATTCTTCGTTATTTTCATTTTTTTCTTCAGAATTTATATTTTCGTCATTTACTTCTTCAGTATTATCATATTGTTCCCCTTGCTTACCTTCAATAACGGCATCAGCTATTTTAGAAGCAATTAATTTTACAGCTCTTATAGCATCGTCATTTCCTGGGATTACATAGTCAACTTCATCAGGGTCACAATTTGTATCTACTATTGCTACAAGTGGAATACCAAGAATTTGTGCTTCTTTGATAGCAATTCTTTCTTTACGAGGGTCTACTATAAAAATAACATCTGGAAGACCATTCATATCCTTAATTCCACCTAAGAACTTTTCTAATTTTTCCTTTTC
This sequence comes from uncultured Eubacteriales bacterium, assembly GCA_965539935.1. Taxonomy (GTDB): domain Bacteria; phylum Bacillota; class Clostridia; order Peptostreptococcales; family Caminicellaceae; genus CBETVX01. Next base: position 19,681 of record CBETVX010000031.1, read on the forward strand.
ATGTCTTAATTTGATAACTTCTTTTTTAGGTAAAACATTAAAAGTTCCATCTTCTTCCATAGTTTCAAGCTCAACTAATCTTTCGATTCTCTTTTTAATAGTATTATAGTTTGTAAGCATTCCTCCAAGCCATCTTTGATTTACATAATACATACCACATCTTTTTGCTTCTTTCTCAATGGCTTCTTGAGCTTGTTTTTTTGTTCCTACAAATAATACTTTTTTTCCTTCAGAAGCTAAATCCTTGATAAAATTGTAAGCTGTTTCAATTTTCTTTACAGTTTTTTGAAGATCAATTATATAGATCCCATTTCTTTCTGTAAAGATGTATTCAGCCATTTTAGGATTCCATCTTCTAGTTTGATGTCCAAAGTGAACACCAGATTCAAGTAATTGTTTCATTGATATTACTGACATTATTACACCTCCATGGTTTTTTCCTCCGCCTCAAGCATCTTTTTAAATAACCCAATTCATATAAATTTGAGCACCATTTAAAAATTTTGAGGCGTGCGTATTTATTACCTTCTGTAGTATATCATATTAAGTTAATAATATGCAATAAAAAAATACATAATCCTTTTAATCTAGATTTATTATCTCCATATATAAAAAAAATAACCATATTTTACATACTATACAAATAAAAAAATCAAGATTTATTAATATTTAAAATCAATTGTACTTCACCAATTCCCATGTCCAACTCTTTAGCAATCTGAGAGTTGGACAGCCCTTTTTTCTTAAGATCGAATATTTTAATACTCCGTGGATCTTTATCAAAGGTATGTTTATTTATCAATTTATTATTTTGTTTAGTAGTATTTTCAATATTATTAATTCTATTTTGTAAAATATTAATATCTTTTTCAATATGATTAAGCTTACTTTCTATTTGTAAAACAGTATCTGTGAAGCAATTATTTAAGTCATTAACAAGTTCTTCCATGGAATCAATAGATTTAACATAGTAATCAAGATAAACTGAATTAGAGAAATTCTTATCATTATGAAAAAATTCTCTTATCATTAAAGTTACAGCTATAACAAAAGTGATAATTCCTACCCCTAATAAAATATAGTTTATCATTTTACCTCCCACTAAACTTTTATATCAATTAAGTTACCTGTAGATTTTTCATATTTATTATTTTTTGTTAAATTTTTAGATTTAGTTTCTGAAGAATTCAAAAAGTTATTTTTATTTTCTTTAACCAAAGCACCTTCTTTTTTATCAATATTTTTTACTTTCTTCTGATTCTTTTCATTTATTTTTTTTGATTCATTGAAGGATTGTTGAAGAATAGTTTCTCCTCTATTTACAAGATTTTGACTTTGGCTAGATACATTTAGGGATTTTGGCAAAAGTACTTGCATATCAATGGGTCTAATTGACATATATAACAACTCCTTTATGGATTTGTTGCCCTTATTTCACCGTTTTCAAGTACCAAAGCTGTTTTTTTAAGTATCTTTTTAATGTTATAATGAGAATTATTAATTCTTATTTTCACACCTGGGTAAAAGACATTAGAAATTATCTTACAATCACATGATGCTTTTAGAGTTTCATACATGTTATTTATTTTAGATTCGAGCTTATTAGCTTCTTCATTATATTGCTGCTTTGTTTTTTCAGTTTTATCAAGAATTGTTTTTAATTGAGTATTATTAGGATCATTTTTATATTGTTTATTAAGTATATCAATAGCTTGATTTAACTTTTTCATATTATTTTTTGTTTCAGTATATATTTTTTTTATATTATTCAATTCTTCTAAAAAATTTTCATTAATTCCTAGTCTAAGTTTAGTTATGGTTCCAATTTGACTTCCTATTGCATAAGCAATTATTTCTTTTTTTGCTTGTATAATTCCACCAACAATCAACCCTTTTTTTATATTTGCCATAATAGTTCCTTGAGAGTTTACGTCACAATGCATAATAACATCACATTTAATATTTTTTTGTGAAGATACTCTACTTGATTCCATGAATTTGCATTCAATATTTTCATGGGCCATTACAACTGCTCTATTATATATTCCCTTTTTAATATAAATATTTCCTTTAGCTATAATTTCAGCTCCTTCAACAACACCATTTATTATTACATCTTCGCCACCTATAACCTTATATCCTGAATTGACATTTCCGTTAATAATAATTTTACCATCAAATTTAATATTACCGGTAGAAACACCTACATCTTGATTTATTTCCAATACTTTTATAATACTTATTCTATCATCATACTCTATTTTTACAATTCCAACTTCATCGGCAATAAGCTTCAATCCATCATCACTTATTTTTACATTTTTGCCTATTTTAAAATTTATATTTTTACCAGGTTTAGCCTTTATAGTTTTACCTGTTACTGTAATTCCATTAATGCCCAATGTAGGAAGTGATTTTTCAGCTAAAATATCACCTTTATTAATTTGATTAACAAAATTTAAATTTTTGTGGTCGACTTTTCCATTATCTAGTTTTTGAGGTTTAAATTGGCTATCATCATGAAAGTTGAAAATTATCTTTCCATCTTTGCCATTTTGATGTTTCTTTCCTTGAGCTATTTTCACACGGTCAACACTTTTACATTCATTAATTATTAAATCAATTGTATTATAATCTAATCCATAAGTTATATTTTTTTCTTCTAATATTTTATAAATCATATCCTTATCCAATAGACATTGAGTATTATCACATTTGATGGTTAAATAAGCTTCATAATAATCATCAGATAATTCTACTAAAATTGTAGGTAGAGATTTTTCACTTTCTTCATTATTGTTCATAGAAATATTTCCCTTTTGGTTAATCTTTGATTTATCAATTTGTGAATTGTTAAATGAACTTTCCATCTTATCCACCTACTTTATAAAATTTTTCAAGTATGTTTTTTAACTTTAACATACATTTTGTATGTATTTGAGAGACTCTAGATTCAGATATGTTTAATATATTAGCTATTTCTTTATATGTAAGTTCAGAAAAATAGTATAATTTAATTATTGTTTGTTCACGTTCAGGTAATTTACTTATAGTGTCCATTAAAATCTTTTTCGTTTCTGATTTTAGATAGCTTTCCTCGGGACTAGTATCGTTATCGTTTGAAGATATACTAAAGTTTGTATTTTCAGAAATCTTCTCATCCAAGGATATAACCGATAATATGGATACATTAGATAAAAATTCACTGAACTCCTCTAATGACATTCCTAATTCTTTGGCAATTAGCTCATCCTTAATATCTAATCCGTATTTTCCTTGTAGTTTTTGTATTGCTTGTTCTAATTTTTTATATTTTTGCCTTGTACTTCTTGGCACCCAGTCTAAACTTCTTAACTGATCTATTATGGCCCCTCTTATTCTAAAATTAGCATATGTTTCAAACTTAATTTTTTTTTCTGGCTCAAATTTATCTATAGCATCAATTAAACCTAAGATACCATAACTAACTAAATCATCATAATCTACATATGAACTATAAGAATGATATAATCTACCTGCAATGATTTTCACTAATTCAATATTTTCTATTATTAGTTGATCTCTTAATTGTTTAGAATTTGTTTTTTTATATTCATTCCATATATCATTGTTAGGCATAAAATCTTTAACCCCTTTTGCAGGAATTTTGTTATTTGATTATATACAGAAAAAACTATAAATTTAATCTGTATATGAAATCCTATTAATTTAATAAATTAGATTTCTTTTATTCCATGTCCGATAGTTTTTACAACAAGAATTCCATTTTCAGAATGAAATTCTATAGTTCTACCATAACTACCACCTGTGTCTTCTGATTTAATAGGAATATTAAGATCATTTAAAATCTTTTTTACTGCAATAGTATTTCTTTCTCCTATTTTCATCATATCATTTTTATTCATAAATGAAAACATTTGCGCACCACCAGCAATCTTACTAATAAGTCTTTTTCTGTTGGCACCAAGTTTATTCATTTTTGAAATAAGTTCAATAATAGCAGTATCAGCAAATTTAGCTGTGTTGCTGTTATTTCTAATATTTATACTTGAAGGTAACATAATATGAGCCATTCCGGCTATTTTTAATTTAGGATCATAAATACATATACCAACGCATGACCCTAAACCTAAAGTTGTTAAAATATTTGGTGCTGTAGTTACATTTAAATCAGCCATTCCAACTTTAATAATTTTACTCATATTCTGCTACTCCTAAACTATTTAAAAGTATATCATATGAATCATAATCTGGTACTAGAAAAAAGAAACCTCTAACGTTATCATTACCTTCAATAAATTCAGTTTCAATGATCAGAATTTTATCACTTAAACGGCTGAATTGTATAGCTGGCACACTTAATACTGCACCAGCCATGTCTATCGATAATGCAGGTATTGAAATCTTAATATTTAAATTGGTTAAAGCAGATAATGAAGAGATATATGAGCCAGATAAAATATTACCAATTTCCTGTAAAGCAGATTTTGTAAACTCGTCCAATTCTTTAGTTTCATAACCATTCATTATGAGATTAACTAAAGTCTTAGAAGATTCAATATCAAGTAAAAACATAATGCTACCTTCAATATCCCCTTCTATTTTAAAGTATACTGCACTAACAAGGGTTTCAGGGCCACCAATTAATTCAGGGACTTCTTTTAAATCTAATACATTTACCTTTGGAACATTCATGTCTATTCTTTTATTAATCATCTTTGAAAGAGCAGTGGCAGCATTACCGGCACCTATATTTCCAATTTCCTTTAATACATCTAAAACAATATTATTTATACGATTCATGTAATCGTCCATGTTAACACTCCTAAGTTCTAAAAATTATCTAAATTATCTATCTCTAAAATTCTTTTAATATCGATTATAATAATAATTTGGTCATTTTTCTTACCAATAAACTTAACGTAGCTATCATCAACTTTATTTTTTAGTGTTGGAGATTCATCTATTTCATCACTATTAAGCTGGATAACTTCTGATGAAGAATCAACAATTAATCCCACAGTAACGTCATCTAATTTAACAATTATTATTCTTGAATTATCATTGTAATCTCTTTTTTCCAAACCAAATCTAATACGTAAATCTATTACAGGAACTACATTACCCCTTAAGTTGATGACTCCTTTGACAAACTTATCGGTATATGGAACTCTAGTAATGGGCATTATTTTTTCTATTGTTTCAACATTGTGTATATCTATTCCATAGTATTCATTGTCAAGTTTAAATAAAACAAACTCTTGACTAGACATGTAAACATCTCCTTTTCAAATGAATATATAAATATATTCATTTATTAGTATGATAATAAATATTAAGTGTATGAAAGTTCAAGGATTAAAAAAGTGAGTTAGGATCTACTATTAGGGCTATTTGACCATTTCCTAGAATAGTAGCACCAGCAATAATTTTTATTCCAGACAAATATTTCCCTAAGGATTTAATTACTATTTCTTGTTGTCCAATTAAATTATCTACAACTAAGCCAGCAAACTTGTCTCCTTTTTTTACCACAACAACTATTAATTCTTCTTGGTAGTTATTTGTTGACTGTATTTGAAGTATTTCGTCCATCCTCAAAATAGGCAAAGTCATGTTTCTATACAATACCACTTCTTGATTTTGAACCTTTCTAATATTTTCAGATTTAATTGTAGTAATTTCTTTGATCGAATTAAGGGGAAGGGCATATTTTTCTATACCTACATTTACCATTAGAGCCTGTATGATAGCAAGAGTTAGAGGTAACCTTATAACAAATCTTGTACCCTTATTTAGTTCTGAATGTACTTCAACTAATCCACCTAAAGATTCAATCTTAGTTTTAACCACGTCTAACCCTACACCTCTACCTGAAATATCAGAAATTACTTCAGCTGTACTAAAGCCTGGTTTAAAAAGCAGATTGATTATTTCGCTCTCATTCATATTAGCAGCTGCTTCTTCAGTTAATAAACCCTTAGATATAGCCTTAGATTTTATTTTTTCTACAACAATTCCTTTCCCATCATCTTCCACTTCAATTACAACTGTATTTCCATCAGGATAAGCTCTCAAGGAGACTGTTCCAGATTCTGGTTTGTTTAATTTAATTCTTTCTTCAGGTTCTTCAATACCATGATCAATAGAGTTTCTAATTAAATGTATAAGTGGATCTCCAATTTCGTCAATAACAGTTCTATCTACTTCTGTTTCTTCTCCAGTCATAATTAAATTAATTTCTTTGCCAAGTTCCTTAGAAAGATCCCTTACCATTCTAGGAAATCTATTGAAAACTCTTTCTATCGGAACCATCCTAACCTTCATAACAGCATCATGTAAACTTGTTGTAATTCTTTCTAAATATTCAACGGCATCGTTCATATTTTGATTTTGTCTAGAATCTTCTATATCTTCTAATCTAGTTTTAATAATTATTAATTCACTTACCAAATTCATAAGGTTATCTAAACGGTCAATATCAACTCTAACAGTTTTTGAAGTTCTAGCTTTGCTTTTTTTTGAATTAGGAGTTGATTTTTTTGTCTCTTTGTTTTCTTTTATTAAATTAATATTTCTATTATCTTCAGTATCTTTTTTATTAATCATTTTTTCTATATTTTTAGGCTCAATTTTCTCTATAAAAACACTATTAATTTCAGATATATTTAATATCTCATTTTTTGTTGTATTTTCATCAAGTTTAGTCAAATATATAATTTCAAAGGAATCTTCAAATTTTTCGTCTTCTATTTCCTCAGCTGTTGGCTTAGATTTTATAATTTCACCATATTTTTCTAATGTATTAAAAACTATAAAAGCTCTAGCAGACTTTAACATACAGTCAGATTTTAATACAACTTTTATTTTAAATGAGTTAAAACCACTATCATGGGCTTTGTTAATCACATTATTAGTAAAATCTTCAGTTTCAATAGAGATTTCTGATACTTGGTCTTGATTATTTTCTATAACATTCTTTGTATTTTGTTCTACTTCTTTAGTTTCAGATAAATTATAATTACCTGATTTAATTGAATTAAGTTTATCTATCAAAGGTGTAGGATCAATTTCTCCCTCAATACCTGATTTGGCAAGCTCGTTTATGTATTCTTCCAAAGTGTCAAAACATTCAAATAAAACATCGACAATAAAACCATCAATTATTATTTCCTTGTTTCTTATAGATTGTAAAACATTTTCCATTTCATGAGTTAAACTAGCAATTTTATTATATCCCATAGTACCTGACATACCTTTTAAAGTATGAGCTATTCTAAATATCTCATTTAATAATGCTAAATCTTCAGTATTAGATTCTAAGTCTAATAAAAGTTGATTCATATGCTGTAAATGTTCTTTGGATTCTTCAATAAAGATATCCATATATTGACTCATATCCATACTTTACACCTCCACCGCTTTAATGATTTCTTCACTTATTTCTTCTAGTGGTAAAATTTTATCAACAATACCTAACTTTATTGCAGATTTAGGCATACCAAAAACTACACAACTTTCTTCATCTTGAGCAATAATACAATCTGAATAAGGTTTAAGATTACTTAAGCCTTTAGCCCCGTCGGAACCCATTCCAGTTAGGATGACACCTATAATATTATTAATATTAAGCTTAGCTACAGAATTAAATAATGTATCAACCGAAGGTCTATGCCCAGAAACAGGCTTTTCTTTAGTTAGATTTATCATTAATCGGTTGTTATCATCTATTAATTTCATATGAAAACCTCCCGGAGCTATATAAGCTCTACCTGCCACAAGAATATCCTTATCTTCAGCTTCTTTTACATGGATTTCAGAAATGCTATTTAACCTATTGGCAAGGGATTTAGTAAATCCAGATGGCATATGTTGAACAATTAATATACTTGCATTAATTGATTTGGGAAGTTTTGGTATAATGGTTTGTAGAGCCCTTGGACCACCGGTAGAAGTGCCAATCAATACAATTTTTGAGGAGCCTTTTTTAATAACCCTATAATTGTCCAATTTTTTTATATTTTTTTTAATTATTGTAGTACTTGAAGAAAGCTTCAAATGTTTTTTTGTATTAATTTTTGAAGCTATTATAATTTTATTAATCAGATTATTTTTCATATCTTCAGTATTAACTTTGAAAATACTGGAAGGTTTTGTAATAAAATCAACAGCACCTAGATTTAAAGCTTGGATAGTTGCATCAGCACCATCCATAGTTAAACTACTTAACATTAATGTGGGAGTTGGATATTTATTCATAATTTCTTTCAGTGCAGTTAATCCGTCCATAATAGGCATTTCTATATCCATTGTTATAACATCAGGACTAAGAGTTTTTACTTTTTCTATAGCTTCTATACCATTTCTTGCAGTATCAATTACCTTTGTGTTTTTATTAGAGTTAATAATATCTGAAACTACTTTTCTCATAAATGCTGAATCATCTACAACAAGTACTTTGATCTGAGACATCTATATCAATCCTTTTTTTATTAATTTACTTTGTTTGTCAAAGATGAATTTAATCAATTTTGTCCTTTTATTTTCTTCAAATTCATAGAATTTAATTGCTGTATCATAGTTAATTAGTGAATCATTTAATTTTTGGCTTCTTATTATCTCACCTAATACAGTAATACATTCATTATCTAATGGAATCTTACAACTAACTGTACTTCCTACTGGGATTTTTTCTTTACAGATTGCTCTTATTCCCCCACCACTAATATCCTTTGTTATACAATCAATGGTTTTTATAGAACTATTATTTTCAATTATATCTAAGGTCACATTTAGTACAATATTTAATCTATAATAACTTCTTCTTTGCAACTTCCGTATTTTACCTATTTTGTTAATGTATAAAAGAGATAATCTTGACATATTTTCTCTTTTGATTACTTCTCCCATAAAGTAATATTTTCCTGTATTTTTTTTATTAAATATTATATATATTTTAGTTCCAACTTGAATTGGAAATAATTTACCCTCTAAGATTGGTGTTGATATAGCAATTTTGTTATCACTAAATATTTTTTGAACATTACTTTTAAGTCTTAAGTATGAAGAATCATTCTTCTGTATTTCAATACTGATGTTATCTCCAACTTTTAAAACTTTAGAAAGACTTTCTTTCAATAAAATGCCTCCTTATAATTTATTTTAAATTATAAAATAAGTTATTAATATACTTTTTTAGACTACTAAATTCCTTAATTTCTTTACTGTTAGATATTAAATTATAAGCTATATGTTCAACACTTTTAGTTGCTATACAGTTAGGAAAAATTAATACACATGGTTACTGAGATTTTACAGACTTTTTTACAGCAGGGTCTTCATATATAAATCCTAATTTTTCAAGTTCAATATTTAAAAACCTTTTTGTTGCAGAATTCAGTTTATTGAATACATCATTGCCCTCTTGGGAATTTTCAACTCTATTAACTACAATTTTAATAATTTTATCAGTTTTTCCGATGTTTTTTATTACAGCATATGCATCCGTAATAGATGTAGGTTCAGGAGTAACAACAAGTATCATTTCATTTGCAGCTTCAACAAATGTAATTACTGAATCATTTATTCCTGCTCCAGTATCTATTAAAATATAGTCTGTCGTATCATTCAAGAGTAAAAAATTATTAATTAAATGGTTTATTTCCGATTTGGGTAAATTTATCATTTCTTTTATTCCAGAACCGGCAGATATAATGTCAATACCATTAGGTCCCTTTATTCTAATATCTAGAATGTTATCTTCGTTTCTAATAACATTGGCCAAAGTTTTTTTTGGAACTAATCCTAGAACAACATCAATATTTCCTAGACCTAAATCTGCATCTATAATTGTTACTCTTTGATTAAGTTTGCTTAATTCAATTGCAAGATTTATTGTAAAATTTGTTTTACCTACTCCACCTTTACCACTAGTTATTGTAATAACCCTAGATATACTTTTCATAGAATTATTAGTATTTTTTATTGTGTTTTTTTTATTAATTTTACCAATTAATTCCCTAAGGCTAGATGCTTGGTCTCTCATTTTAATCACCTACTATACGGTTAGCAATTTTATCGATATTAGCTATTTCAATATCATCTGGAACACTTTGTCCAGTAGTAATATAAGATAATTGGCGGTCAGTTAAAAGTTTAGTATTAAGAATATTACCTATATTATTTGACTCATCAATTTTTGTAAAAAGTAGTTTGTAGTCGCCTATTCTACTATATGACTCAACAATACTCAATATATCATTAAAGGCTGTAGTGAGACTTATCAATAAAAAGATATCAGGGGAATCTATATTTTTAACAAGTACTTCTAGTTCTTTAATCAGCTCATTATTTTTATGATTTCTCCCTGCTGTATCAACTAAAATATAGTCCAGATTACTATACTTAGAAATAATTTTCTGAATTTCATTTGGCTCATAAATAACTGATAATGGAATATTTAATATTTCACTATATATTTTTAATTGGTCAACTGCACCTATTCTATAAGTGTCGGATGTAATGAGACCAACGTTATTGTTATCTATTATTGATAGTTTTGCAGCAAGTTTAGCTATTGTAGTAGTCTTACCTACTCCCGTTGGGCCTATAAGAAAAATGATTTTAGGTTTATTTGAGTTTTTTTCAATAATATAGGGCATTCCTAGATACTTTTTGATTTGTACTTTAATAGCATTTTTAATGGATTGTTCATTTTCTTCCGTTAAATTAATTTGTCTTTGAACAATATTTATTATTTGATTTGCTATTTTCCTATCAACACCATTTTTAATTAATTTATTTACATATTTGTCTTCTATAGTATTATTTGTAAGCTCTTTTTCAATTGTTCCATCAACCTTAGTTAATACCTTCTTGAGCATTTTCCTCATAGAATTTAATTCTTCTGAAAGACCATTAATAAGGGCATTATTATCTAAATTGTTTGTCTTATTTTGAAAGCTTTCTTTTTTATTTTGATTATATAAATCATTGTTATATTCTTTTGAATCTATAGCAGCAACAACTTCAACAAGGGGTTTATGGAAAAATCCCTTTATACCTCTTTTTTTAATTTTGCGAGTATGAAGAATCACTGCTTCTTTACCTAATTCGCTCTTTATTTTAATCATGGCTTCCTGAACATCATTGGCAATGTATCTTTTAACTTTCATCTATATTTTCACCATCCCAACAGACTGAACTTCAATATTTTGCTCAATTTCATTATAAGATAAAACTACTAGATCAGGTATTAATTGTTCAGATAAATTTTTAAAATATATTCTTACTATTGGAGCAGTTAGGACAATAGGTTGTTCTCCAATTGTAACAAGTTTTTGTAATTCAACTGACAAATTATTTAGCAAAGATTGAGTTGTATTAGGGTCTAAAGATAAATAGGAACCATGTTCAGACTGTTGAATAGATTCCATTATTGTCTTTTCTAACTGAGGGTCTAAAGTTATAACCTTAAGCTTATTATTGTTAATATATTGTCTGGTTATTGCCCTTCCTAATGATTGGCGTACATATTCTGTTAACATATTTGGGTCCTTAGTTATTAAACAATAATCAGCTAAAGTTTCTAAGATTGTTACAAGGTCTCTAATTGAAACATTTTCTCTTAATAAATTACATAGTACTTTCTGTATTTCACCAATTGTCATGAGTTTAGGTACTAGTTCATCAATTAAAGCTGAGTTTTGTTCTTTAATATTATCTATTAAGGTTTTGACTTCTTGTCTTCCTAATAATTCAGATGAATGTTTCTTAATTACTTCGGTTAAATGTGTAGATATTATTGAAGATGGATCTACCACAGTGTATCCTAATATTTCTGCTTTTTCTCTAAGATCTTCTGATATCCATTTTGCAGGAAGTCCAAATGCTGGTTCTATAGTATCTATACCTTCTATTTTATCTTCTGCTGTTCCTGGATCCATAGCTAAAAAATGATCAAACATAATATTACCTCGTGCTATATCGATTCCTTTGATTTTTATTAAATACTCATTAGGTTCTAGCTGAATATTATCCCTTAATCTAATCATAGGAACAACTATACCAAGTTCCATAGCAATTTGTCTTCTAATCATAACTAATCTATCAAATAGATCTCCACCTTGATTGGGATCAGCAAGAGGAATTATTCCATAACCAAACTCTAATTCAATTGGATCAATATTTAGTAATGGTAAAATACTTTCTGGTTTTCTAATTTCCTCTATCTCAGCTTCTTCTTCTACTTCCAATTCTTCACTTTCACCTTTTATTATTTCATTGCGCAAAATAAATCCTAGGTATAAAAAAGTAGCAGATAAAATAAAATAAGGGATAGTTGGTAATGGTGTTATCCCTAGAAAAAGTAGCACACCTGATATAATAAACATTATTTTAGGCTGATTAAAGAGTTGACTTAATACATCAGTACCTAAATCAGAATCCGAAGCTGCCCTAGTCACAACAATACCCGTTCCAGTAGAGATTAGAAGGGCAGGAATTTGACTTACAAGTCCATCACCAACTGTAAGCAAAGTATATTGTTTCAATGCTTCTGTAATACTCATACCATTAATAAAGCTACCTATTAAAAAACCTGCAGCTATATTTATTACTGTAATTATTATACCTGCTATAGCATCACCTTTTACAAATTTACTAGCACCATCCATTGCACCATAAAAATCTGCTTCTCTTTGGATCCTTTGTCTTCGCACCTTTGCATCATTCTCTGAAATTAAACCTGAATTTAAGTCTGCATCTATAGCCATTTGTTTACCAGGCATAGCATCCAATGTAAATCTTGCAGCCACTTCAGATACTCTCTCTGCACCCTTAGTTATAACCATAAATTGGATAATGATTATTATTATAAATACAACGAATCCAACAATAGCATTACCACCAATAACAAAATTACCAAAAGCTTCAATTACATTTCCAGCATTACCATCTTTTAAGATATATCTAGTTGTAGTAATATTTAATGCCAATCTAAATAATGTAGTAATAAGTAACAAAGATGGAAAAACAGAAAATTCAAGAGGTTCTTTATTGTAAATAGCAATTAAAAGTACCAATAAAGCTAATGAAATATTAATACTAAGTAATAGGTCTACCATAAAAAGAGGTATTGGCACAATAATTATTACAACAATAGCTATAATAGATATTGCAACTATAATATCTCCAAATTTCATACTTTTCCCCCTTACTATTAGTTTTTAATACTATAAATATATGCTAACACTTCAGCTACAGCTTCATAAAGCTCAGGAGGAATAAACTCTCCAATTTCAACAGTATAATATAGACTTCGTGCTAAAGGCTTATTTTCTACAATTGGAATATCATGTTCACCAGCAAGTTTTTTTATATTTTGAGCTATTAAATTCTTTCCCTTACCTATTACTTTAGGAGCTGAATCAATTTCATTATTATATACTAAGGCAATAGCATAATGGGTAGGATTTGTAATAACCACATCTGCTTTTGGTATGTCTTGCATCATTCTACTCATTGAAATTTGACGTTGCTTTTCTTTTATTTTTGACTTAACTAAAGGATCTCCTTCAGTCTGTTTAAACTCTTCTTTTACTTCTTGTTTAGTCATTTTTAACTCTTTTTCATACTCCCATTTTTTGTAATAATAATCTAGTATTGCTAAAATTAAAAGAATTAAAGAACATCTTAATACTAAATTAAAAATAACACTCCAAAGATATTTTATTAAAGATATAATTTCCATATCAAAAAGTATCAAAATATTATCATATTCATTCATTA
>CBETVX010000032.1:0-31655 GCA_965539935.1 uncultured Eubacteriales bacterium
TTTAAAGATATATTTTTATTATAACAACCTTGTTATGTTATTCAAATACATATTTACTTTCCTTTTTTCAATATTTTTATAACATTCTTTAATGGATTCATTACAAGAATAAATCCAATAGCTTTTTAGTCTAAAAACTGTGATTATAAAAAATAGGTTAAGCTTGAGAAATTTATTTTAATAAAACCCCTCAAGCTCAACCTAAATCTTTATTATAATATATTTAGCTTAACTATTCTTCCAATAACAGACTATAATAATTTTTACTAAGTATTTTTTCTACTTCTTTTTTGTTAGCAGGCCTATTAAAAAGATATCCCTGTAAATAGTCACATTTAGCTTCTTTTAATAGCTTATACTCCTCTATTTCTTCAATTCCTTCTGCCACAACTTTCATATTTAGTCCATGGGCAATGGAAATCAAACTATCAATAATTTGCATATTTTTTAACTTTAAAAATTTATCCTTTAAACTTTTGTCGAGCTTGATTTTATTAATTGGTATGAACGTAAGATAATTTAGGGATGAATAACCTGTCCCAAAATCATCAAGGGAAATACTTATACCTAATTTTTTCAGTTGCTCTAATTTTTCTATAGTTTCTTCCTTATTTTCAACCAAAACATTCTCTGTAATTTCAATTTCTAGAAATGACGAGTCAACCTTATATTCTTCAAAAGTTTTTTTAAGGTATTTTATGAGACTTTTATCATAAAATTGTCTTGGTGATAAATTAATTGCTATTGGTTTTATATTGAGTCCCTTTTCTTGCCATGTTTTTATTTGCCTTATAGCTTCTTTTATTACCCATCTTCCTATTGGAAGTATAAGTTCAGTTTCTTCAGCAATAGTAATAAATTTTATTGGGGGAATATTAACATTTTTTAATCTAATCAGAGCTTCAAAGGAACAAACTTCACCGGTACATGTATTTATAATGGGCTGATAATTTAATACAAATCCTTCTTCCATGATTGCTTTCTTTAATATATTCTCAATTTCTATTCTTTCATTAAAAATTATTCCCATTTCTTCATTAAATATCATATATTTGTTTTTACCAGTCTCTTTTGCTTTATACATTGAAATATCTGCTTTTTTTAATAAATCATCAATGTCCTGTCCATCATAGGGATATCTAACTATGCCTATACTAACAGTTATAAAATTTTCAATATCATCTAAAATTATTTTTTCTCTAAAATTATTGAGTATAATTTTAGTAGAATCTTTTATTTTTTTCTTATCTTCAATATCTTTAATTAGTATTAAAAATTCATCTCCACCAAATCTAGACATTATAATATTTTCATTTTTAATTTTATTTAAATTTTTAGATATTTCTCTAAGAAGTTTATCTCCATATACATGACCCATTGTATCATTGATGTTTTTAAAATTATCAATATCTACTAACAACAATGCACCTTTTTTTCTTTTCTCAAGCTCATTCAAAAAAATTTCTGAGAATTTTCTTCTATTATATAAACCTGTTAAAGGATCATGTTCTGCAAGGAATTTAATATATCCTTCCTTCTTTTTCATATCTGATATTTCTACTAATACCCCGTTTGTACTCCTAGTGTTATTATCTTTATCTTTAATGCCCCTTCCTTTTACTAAATACCACCTTATTCTTCCATTTTTATCTTTAATACGAATTTGTGAATTAATTTCATCCTTAAATCCTTCTTTATAATTATAAAATTCTTTTACTATTTTTTCTTTATCCTCTTCATATACTACTTTGTCAATTACCTCAAACAGACTTTTAGTTACAAGTTTTATCCCTAATAAATCTTCAATACTTTCAGAAATATGACGTGTTAATTTAAACTTGTGGTCTAATTCCCACACAAAACTATTTGTAGCTTTAATTGCTATCTCATATTTTTGTCTTAACTCTTCTTTCTTTTCTAAATGAAGCTGTATTTCATCATATTGAGCCCTTAATTCTTCTTCACTGGCTGTAAGTTGACCGATAGTAGCTTGAAGTTCCTCATTGGTATTTTCTAAGGCCTTTTGATAGACAACTTTTTCTGTAATATCTGTATATATAACGTATCCACCTAGTATATTATTATCTTCTTTTAATAGAATGCCTTTTATTTTTACATAAATAGCCTCCTCATATTTTGTATATCTAATTGCTTCCAAATCTATTTTTCCTTCATTAAATAATTCAATAGTCCTTTTTTCTACTTCTTTCCTTTTGTCCTTTACTATTATTAAATCATCTAAATTCTTACCTATACATTCTTCTCTATTATATTTAAAAGTCTTTAAAAAGGCTTTATTTACATCTAATACAATATTGTTTTTATCAAAAAATACTATGGGATTTAGACTATTCTTAAACAATATTTCATGCCTTCTATAGATATTATAAATGGTCTCCTGCTTCTCTTGTAATGCTTCTATCATTTGCCTTTCTTTTGATATATCATAAAACATTGTTAGAAAATGTCCTTGCTTAGGAGAAAATGCTATTATTTTATACCAATGATTAAGTGCCTTTGAATATTGAATAATTTCATGTCTTTCTTTTCCCAAAACTACCTTCCCATAAAATTCTATCCAATCGAAATTATCTTTCTTAATATTTGGCATTACTTCCGTCACTTTTTTTCCAATAACATTTTCTTTTTTAAAGCCAGTAATTTGTTCAAAGGCTTTGTTTACATCTAAAAAAATATAATCATATGGATTTCCTTCAGAATCAATGAGGAATTTATGATAAGCATAAGCAATAGGACTATTTTTAAAACATTCTTCATATACACTTTCCATAGTATCCCCCTCTTAACCTAAATCTCTTTCACTAAGTATATTATCATATTAAATTTAATTAGCTACATTGCTTTATAGATAATCGAGCATACTTATGTTAAATTTTATTAACACAATCATGTATATTTATTTGGAAAACCACTTTAATTGCTATAGATTTCTAAAAAAACATAAACTAAATTTATTTATATCTTCAATAACTTCTTCATGGTTTTTCACTTTATTATATGATCTTAAATTTGTCGTGGCATCATATGTATGGGCAATTGATAAAATCTTACATCCAATAGGTATCACATCTCCTCTTATTCCTAGTGGACATCCACTACCATCCCATATTTCATGATGTTTTAATATAAAATCAGCAATACCAGTTTGATTGATCTTTATTTATATTAGTAAATACTATGAATTCATTTTCTATAATTTGTGTCCAATATCACGTCTTATTTTAAAAAAGGACAGTAGTCTTCACTTACTGCCCTCTAAAAAATCAAATCATTCTGAATTTTATAGTAACCAATCTGCTTTCTCTATCTAAATTCATACTTTTTAATAGACTATATTTTAAAAAATATTTCTAAATTGATTTATTTATACAGAATTGTATCATATTTTACATAATTTTTACAAGTCCTTCATTCTTCTTTTACCCATATAATAAATTCTTAATAAAATCACTGAATAATTTTTTGGGGTTATGAAAATATTTATTTATGCCTTAATTATGTTTTAAATTTTTACTTAAAAAGAGCAAAAACTAGATGCTTTATTAGGTTTTAGGTTTTTCTCAGGTTTTACAAAATTCCTTTATTTATCACCTTAGACCAAATATTTTAATTGATATTAGATAAAAGTTTTCTCATCTCAATTTGCCTTCTAAATAATTGTCTAAATATTTCATCCCTATATCTTTCTTTAATTCCTATAAACTTAAATGTATAATGTGTTTTTTTATTGAGATTTATTTTATTAATAATTTTTCCCGTAAGGGGTATTTTCGTTCCATCATCAAACATTGCAACAATAATATGTATTTTTTCATCATCTATTCCTTCATCTTCATCAATATAAAATACAATGTCATTACCTGATACCTTTGATATACTTATTTCATTACTTTCTCCAGTACTTAATTCTAAAATTTTTCCTCTTAAATCCCAAAGTAGAGAAAAAGCACTTTCATTTTCTTTAGGACTTAATTTATCAATTTTAAATTTATAATCATAGATTTTTTGAGTTTTAGCAGTAAATTCAAAAATAATGTTTAGTTTTTCTACAGAAAGGGTCGAACTTTGAATGTCACATCTTTCAATACTTTTTATTGGTTTTAATGTTTTAAATATAGTTTCTGAATCTACCTTGCTTACAAAGCCGTCAATGGTATAATCCATATCTTTAGTTTGAACAACTAACTTTCCAGGTAAAATCACATCATCAATTACAATATTTGTATAATTAATTCTTTCTTTTAATAATTCAATAGCTATATCAGCTATATATGGGTCAAAATCTTTTCCTTTACATCTTTTTAATTCTTCAATAGCTTCTCCTAAATCTTTATACTCCTTATAACTCCTTGAACTAATAATGGCATCTAATGAATCGGCAACCTTTAATATCCTCCCTTCTAATGTTATTTCTTCTCCTATTAGACCATTTGGATATCCTGTTCCATCCCATTTTTCATGATGCTGATATGTCCAAGTGGGAATTTCTACTTCTCCAATTGGTGCAAACATTTTTTTTGTGATAATATATCCCATTTCCACATGGTTTTTCATCGCTTCATATTCTTCCTTAGTGAGCTTGCCTTTTTTATTTAATATATTTTTGTCTATATAAATTTTTCCTACATCATGCATTAATGCTGCTAAATATAGATCTGCTATTCGCTCTTGTGATAGTTCAAGTTTTTTTGCTATTTCTGTTGCCCAAGCTGCTACATTATATACATGTCGTGACATAAAACCAGACTTTTCATTAAAAAGTTCATAGATAAATATTATATTGTTAATTATTGCGTTTTTATTTATTATACTATTTCGTAATTTAATTAGTTTTACAAGATTATGATTTATTAGTTTTTCAAGCTTATCAAAATCTAAATCTAGCATTTCTTCTCTAGCTCCTAAGTATACACAACCTAAAACCGTTCCTTTATATGTTATTGGTATATAGGCTTCATGCTTTAAATCCTTTATCAGCGGAATGATACCCTCATCATTATTATTGATTATTGTTTCTTTTTCCTTAAACATTTTATATATTAGATTTTCTTTATTCAATTCAAAGTCAATTACTGAAGTAACTGTATATTTTATTTCAAGACTTTCTTCATTACATTCTAAAATCTTATATGCTAAACCATTTGAAATTGCATAAAATACACATATATTAGCAGAAGAATTATACAAAAATTCTTTTATATCCTTAAAAATCTCCCAATTTTTTTGTGTGATTTCAATATTTCTATCGGTAATATGTATCGTCTTATACCAAGGTGAAGCCATAATTTCTAATGAAGAGTAAACGTCTCTTATATTCGTATCCATATTCTTATTCACAAAGATCCTCCCTTTATATATGATATTAATAAATATGCTTTTTTTATTAATATAATTTTTATTATTATAGAAAAATTTACAAATTAAATGTAATTATTTTTAATATAATTGCTTTTAAAAAGTTCAACCCCTCTCCTATATCATATCTAACAAACAATATTCTAAATAGATTTATATTTATAAATTTTCTTAATTTTAACTATGTGCCTTTAGTTATGCTAAAACAAAGCTATATATTTTAGTAAATATATTAAAAAATTTATAAATATGTATTTATTGTTCTAGATTAAGTTAGATAATTATTATAATAGGGAAGTGATGAAATCCTAGAATTCTTTACTTTATCTACTAGCCGGCTAAGAAAAAATATTAAACACTTAGATTTATCTCCCTATCATTAGATAGGTTTGTCTTTAGTTAAAGGGATCTCATATATGTATATATAGGACTATTTACCCATTTATTCTTCAATATATCACATTTTTTTTACAAATTTTCGATGAATTTCGCTATATTTCGACATATTCAGTCATATTTCATTATCTAATTCTTGATTTCTCAAAAATATAATAGTAAAATTTTACTATAATTTTACTGTAATTGATTTCCTAATAAAGTTTTAACAGCATCTTAAAACTCTTTTAGATAATCAAGAAATAATTGCAATCTTCTCTAATATACTTTATTATGATAAATTAAAATAGCCGACAAAGGTAAGTTTTTATACCCGTCGGCTTATATTTTAACTTTTATTCAATTACTCACTTATCCTTCACTAAATATTTTACTGGATAGTTTTTAAAATATTTTTTCTATTTTTTACTATTTTACCCATTTAGCAACTTCTTTTATAGGTCTTCTTGTTTTTGGCCATTCAAGGTCAGCTTTTTTGTAACCAAAGGCTACCATAACCGATACTCCAAATTTATTGGTATCAACAATTCCTTCTTTACTTAGGATTTCTTCTACTTTTTCTCTCTTGAAACCTTCAATAGGACAAGAGTCTATTCCTATTTGTGCCGCTGCTGTCATCATATTTGCAAGGGGAATATATGTTTGCCTACAAACCCAATCGAATATCTTTCTATCATCTGTTAAATCAAAATCATTTTCTTGAAATTTTCCGAAGAAATCTAATTTATTTTCCTCAATCTCTGGTGATAAATTCTGTACTTCACGGGATATATATTTTAGATAATCAGATCCTGGCAACATCTCCGCTGCTTTTCTTCCTAAAATGATAACAAAATGACTTGCTGAAGGTAATTGTCTTTCAGCTCCCCAACTAAATTCTTTTAACTTTTCTCTCAACTCCATATTTTGTACAACTAGAAATTGCCATGGCTCCCAACCAAATGAACTTGGCGATAGCCTTCCAGTTTCAAGGATGAATTGAAAGTCTTCATCAGATATTTTCTTATCTTCTCTAAACTCTTTAATGGCTTGTCTAAACTGATATGCTTCAATTATCTTCTCTTTCATTTCTTTCATTTTCATTCTCCTTTATAGTTTTTTACTTATAAAATTTATAATTTCAATCATAATAGTATCCTTAATGTTATAAAGTTATTCACTATATATATACTTTTCTAGTAGTAATATTTTCTTACTGTTTGATATTTATTTTAAAAAATCATTGTATTAATCAACAAAACGAAGAATTTCTTCAACTGGTTTTCTTGGAGTAGTTTGAACTTCACCATCTTGATAACCATAAACTATAAGAGCCGCTACAGTTTCATCCTCTGGAAGATTTACTATTTTAGAAATAGACTTATCATCGATAATTCCCATAACACAAGTTCCAACACCCTTAGCATGTGCAGCAAGGCAAAATGTCTGACAAGCAATACCAGCATCAAATACTTCCCAAGCATTTGATTTTGATGTTGCATAATCACTAACTTCTGGATCAAGCTTACCACTTTTTCCCTTAACAAAACTAAGAACTGCAACTCCCTTGGCATTTTTTAATGTGTCTATATTATATACAAATCCATTGACACCATCTGTTGCAAGTTCTTTAATTTTTTCAACATCATCTATCAAAGTATATCTTGCAATCTGAAAGTTTGCCCAAGAAGGTGCAAAACGAGCAATATCCACTATTTCTTTCATAAGCTCTCTACTAACTTTTTCGTCTTTAAATTTTCGTACACTTCTACGTTCCTTAATCATTTCAATAGCCTTCATTATTAATATCCTCCTAAAAAATTTTTATATTATTTTAAAGTATTTTCGTTGTAATTAAACTTGTTACAACAACAATAATAATATAACACCTCTTGGTTGTAATGTCAATAGTTACAACAAAATATTTATTGGCATAAATTGCCATGTATTTATTGACATAGCATCCTCCTTTTGCTACAATGTGTTTGATGGAGGTATATATATGCAAATTACATCTCGTTTTACAATTGCCATTCACACTATGTTGTGTATAGCCTATTTTTCTGATAAACGTAAGGTAACATCGGATTTTATTGCTAAAAGTACTAACTCTAATCCTGTTATCATTCGCCGAATTATGGGCCAACTAAAAAAAGCCAACCTAGTTGAAGTTAAGGCTGGTGTAGGTGGTGCATCAATACCTATTCCTTTAGAAAATATAACATTACTCGATATTTTTAATGCAGTTGAAGCTATAGGTGATGGATTTTTTAGTTTTCATAAAAGTCCAAATTGTGAATGTCCTGTAGGAAAAAATATCCACACTATACTAGGTGAACATCTTAATAAAATCCAAGAGGCAATGAATAATCAAATGAAACAAACAAACCTTAAGATATTATTAGAAGAAACTAAGCAATATTTGTAACTTGAGTAGTACGTTGAAAATTTTATCTTTTTATAAATTTAAAGAGGCTGATTTAGAAATTTTTATTCTAAATCAGCCGTTAATTTTCAAAGCACTTCATTAATTCAATAAAATTAAAGATAAGTCCTTTTCAAAGCAAAGAAATAATTCAGCTTTATACCCCTGTCCCCTGATCTATTTTCTTTTTTATAATAACGTCCATATTCATAAATTCTGTAGGTGAATATTTTATATAATTTTTAAAGACTTGGGAAAAATATTTATACTCAGAAAACCCTACTTTTTCAGCTATTTCATAGATTTTATCATTACTGTTTTGTATTCTTATTAAGGCTTCTTGAATTCTATATTTGTTTAAAAACTCATTAAAGGTATGTCCAGTTTCTTTTTTGAATTTTTTGCTCAGATAAGATGGACTTACTCCTACCTTTTCAGAGATTTCTTCTACTGTTATTTTTCTATTATAATTATTGATGATAATATCCACAGTATCTGCTATATATTTCGATTTAAAATTAGATTTATCAAGATAAAAATCAAAATCAAATATTTCAAACTCTGATAGGTCTTTTATTTGTTCTTGTATTTTTTCAAGGACAGATTTTTTCTTTATTTTATTTTTTAATCTAATAACAATTTCCGCTAACTCTTTTTCATCTATAGGCTTTAAAAGGAAGTCAGAAACGCCTAGTTTTATTGCCTGTTTAGCATATTCAAATTCAGCATATCCACTTATAATAATAGTCTCAAAAAATCTATTCTCTATTTTTTTTAACATCTCAATTCCATTGAGTATAGGCATTTTTATATCTGTTATAACAATATCGGGTTTTAAACTATTGATTTTATTTATTCCTTCTTTACCATTGGAGGCTTCACCAACTACAACACAATCATATTCCAACCAATTAAATGTATAGGCTATGCCTTTTCTAATAAGGTCCTCATCCTCTATCACAATGACCTTGTACACAATATCACTCCATTTCTATTGGCAATCTTATAGATATTTTTGTTCCCACACCTTTTTTACTTTCTATATTCATTCCATAATCATCTCCATAGAGTAGTTTAATTCTTCTATAGACATTATTTAACCCGATTCTTTGTTTTGCAATATTATTATTTTTTAACTGCTCGACAATCTCCTTTAACTTTGCTTCCTCAATTCCTTCTCCGTTATCTTCTATCTCTAGATAAAGAACATCTTTTATATATATATCTATTTTAATCCAAAGGTTTTCTTTGGTAACATATCCATGATTAATACAGTTTTCAACCAAAGGCTGTAATATCAGCTTTGGAACTTTACATTTTTGGGCTTCTTCTTGTATATTTATAGTGTATTCCAATCTCTGATTAAACCTATATTTTTGTATCATAAAATAATTCTTTAAATAATTAAGATCTTCCTCTAAAGATATTTTTTTTTCTTCATAATTTATACTGTATCTTAGTATATTGGCAAAGCTAATAACAATATCTACAGATTTTTTTTGATCTATTCTAATCATATATTTTAATGTTTCTAATGTATTAAAAATAAAATGAGGATTGATTTGTGCTTCTAATTGCATTATTTCTGATAATCTATTGCGATTTATTAATTCATTATTTTTTTTAATCTGTATATTTAAATCTACAAGCATTTTATTAAAATGATTGGCTATTTGCTCAAAGGCATCATTTGAGTTAATGGATACAAAGGCATTTAAATCACCTTTTTGAGCTTTATTTATACCTTCTATAAGCAATTCTATTGATTTTGTCTTTTTAGCTGATACATATTTTGATACTATCACTGTTATAATGGATAGGGCTATAAATATAAAAGTCAAAAAACTGATACTGACCTTTGTAAGATTCTCTATGAATTCCAATTCCGTTAATGTGTAAATAATAATTTCATCATCAATAATAGAAGTTTTATAGAAAAAATATGATTTATCTAAAAATTCCACCCTATTATTTACGGCATTTCTAAGGGTGAATTTTCCTATATCATCACCAACTAAGCTATTGGTACTTATTATTATATTATTATATTTATCGGTAACAACAATAATATCTACATTACTATTATCAATTAATTTATTTAAATCCGACTCTAAAATATCAAATACTAAATAACCTGTAACTCTACCATAGCTAATCATAGCTTTTCCAATCGAATAAATAGTTCTTTTGTTTCCATCTATTTGAATTTTATTACTCATCATCACAATTTCATCTGGTCTAGCTTTTAATTGTTTAAACAATCCCTTAAAAAATAGGTCCGAACCATTATAGGGCGATTCACTATAATTATTTGTAAGCAATGTTTTACCATCAAGACTTACAATATAAAATATACTTCTAATCTGGGAATTATTTATGAAATCATATAATATTTCATATACCTCTGAAATATTATTGTCAAACATTATAAATCGATTAATAGCTTCACTTTTTTCAAAACTTAATATTTTATCACTATAATTTTGAAACTCTTCTTTTATAAAGGAACCCGCTTCATAATTGGATTCAATATTTTTTTTCTTAATATTATAATTAGAATAAAAAACTAAAAAGGCATATACCAATATAACGCTTAACAATATAAAGCTAATGCCATATATAATAAATATCTTTCTTATTTCATCTCTATAAAAATTTTTTTCCAAAGTTTAGCCCTCGCTTTAATTCTCTTCTCCATTAATCAACTTAAATAGATAGTTAAATTTATTCAAAATTCTATCTTTATTTTCTCTAGTCCAATCTATATCATCACGAATAATATTCATTTCATCATAGGGTTTTAACCCAAGGGAAAGAGGTATGTCCTTTCTCACTGACCTCCCATTTAGTTCATTTGAAATAAAACTTTGTGTCTCCTTCTCTGTTAAAAAATCTATGAATTTCTTTCCATTCTTAATGTTCTTAGCATTTTTTATAAGTGCTATTCCATCGGGCTTAATAATAGTACCCTCTACTGGATATATTATTTCTATAGGAGCACCCAGTTTTAAATATTTTGCTGCTGCTCCTTCAAAGGTGAGTCCCACTGGATATTGTCCATCAGCAACTCCCTTATAAACCTGTAAAGAGTTATCTAATAAATTTCCATCCAATTGGAATATAAATCTTTCAACATAATTCCAACCATTATCGGGATTACCATTGCCCATAGCATATAATTGATTTATGAGATGTTCAAAGGAGGAAGATGATTTATTAGGGTTTGCAAAGGCTATCTTGCCTTTTAAATCTTTTTGTAACAAATCTTCATATCCTCTAATACTTATATCTCCAATAATATTTTTATTAACCATTATTATACTGGGAACAGCTGTAAAGGCAGTTATATAGCCTTCTTCATTCCTATATATGAAATCATCTTCATTTTTTGAGAAATAGGGCTCAAAAAATTCTTTTTTAGTATTGAGCATAGAAATAGAACCTCCCCAAAGAACATCTCCATAGGGGTTATCTTTTTCATTTTCTACCCTTTCTAAAAGTTCTCCTGTAGCTGCAACTATAACTTCAACAGCTATATCAGTTTCATTCTCAAACTCACTAATTATTGGATCAATAAACTCAAGGGGATGAGGGCAATATACAACTAAACTCTCTTGTTTTAAATTCATATCATAGTTATTACAAGATACAGCTAATGGGATAAACATAAAAATAATTACTATTAAACCGATTATTTTAAACTTCATTAGCTTTCTCCTCGTTAAATATTTTAATAAATCTAATGGTAATTATATTATAATATAACTATTCTCATCAAATAAATCTATTTACTTTCTTGAAAAGGATATAATATCTTCTATTTTAGATAGTTCTTGTATAATTTTGTTTTGATTTCTAAAAAATCCAAAGTAGAGAACAAACCTTATACTATTGATGTCCTTTTCCTTTGAATTTAATATTTTAATATCTCTAACTTGTACATTATATTTTTCAAAGAATGATAACATTTTTTCAATAAAAATGTTGTTTTCTGTTTTATAATCTATATCAAGATATATTTGATATTTTTTATTTAATGCCCTTGACTCAAATGTTTTCAAAAAAATCACAACAAATATTACACTTATTCCAGATATGATTGCAATCCTATAATAACCTAAGCCTATTGCAAGTCCTATGCAAGCAACTACCCAAATTGTTGTGGCAGTAGTTAACCCTTTTACTGATCCCTTGTCAAAAATAATAGTTCCTGCTCCTAGAAAACCAACACCTGTAACTACCTGAGCTACTATTCTTCCTAAATCTACTTTCAATGCAGCAGCTAATTGAGGATATTTTAATATAATTTCCTTTGTATCTTCAAACATATGAATCTGTATTAAAGAAACTACAGTTGCTCCAATACATACTAATGTATGGGTGATAAAACCAGCAGGTCTGTTTTTCATCTCTCTCTCATATCCAATAAATCCACCAATACAAATTGCTAAAATAATTCTAATAATAATATCTTTAATTCCCATAATTTTATCTACTATAAATGGATAATATATTTATATATTATCCATTTATAATAAACCCTCCTTAATTTAATCTATGAAGCGATTTCCATAAAAAGCCAAAGTATACATGTTCCCCTACTTTGTATCTTTTGTTTTCCCGTATATTTGGTGAAATAATAGTTATAATATTTTTTTTCCATTCAATCAAATATTCTACTGTTGCTCCAAAATAAGTTTTTTGAATTAATTTCCCCATGTACATATTAATATCTAATTGTATTTGTTCAGGTCTAATTAAAAAAGATATTTCTTCACCGATCTTTTTATTACATTTACCACTAAAAGTGAATTGAATGCCACCAATTTTCAAACTGTATTTTTTATCATTTTTACTTACAATATATCCCGATATTATATTAGCTTTACCCATAAATCTTCCAACAAAAGCATTTATTGGTTTTTGATATATTATCTTTGGTGTACCGAATTGTTCTATTTTTCCATCTCGCATGACAATTATACGGTCTGAAATTCCTAATGCTTCCTTCTGGTCATGGGTTACATACAGGGTCGTTGTCCCTATCTTTTTCTGTAGTTGTCGTATTTCTTCTCTCATATATTTTCTTTGATTATAATCGAGATTAGAAAAAGGTTCATCAAATAAAAGTATACTGGGCTCCACTACTAAAGTTCTAGCAAGAGCAACCCTTTGTTTTTGGCCCCCTGATAATTCATGGGGAAACCGATGCTCTAGTTCTTTAATATTTAATAAATCTATTACTTTTCGTACCTTACTTTCAATCTCAATATTATCTTTCTTTCTTATTCTAAGACCATATGCAATATTTTCATAGACATTTAGATGTGGAAATAATGTAGAATTTTGAAATACTAATGCAGAATCCCTTTCCTTTGGTCCTAAGTGGTTCACAAGTTCCTTCCCTATATATACATCTCCACTACTATTTTCTTCAAAACCTGCAATTATTCTAAGAACAGTAGTTTTGCCACATCCTGAAGGCCCTAAAAGGGTTACAAACTCTCCTGGTTTTATTGTGAAAGAAATATTTTTAATAGCATCAATCTTAATATTTTCTGATATAAAAAATGATTTGCTAATATTTTTTACAATTAACTTTTTAGGAGCTTTCATAACCCACCTCTTAATCTATATTACAATATATGTAATACTTTTTCGTTAAAGCCTAATACCATATCTTCATTTATATCATATATTTTTTTGCCTATTGGATTATTCTCTGCAATTTCAAGTTTTTGTCCATAAAAATCAACACAATATTCATGATTCTGTCCCATAAACACGCTCTTTTCAACCTTTACACGATGTTCATCTTTACCAATAATTACACCCTCTGGGCGAAGTACTATTTTCACTTCTTGACCAATTTTTACTTCCTTATATACCTTTATATTATAATCAACACCTTGTATATCACATATGGCTATATCATTATTTATGCTTTTAACCTTCCCCTTTAGTATATTGGCTTTCCCAATAAAATTAGCTACAAATTCATTTACCGGTCTTTGATATATTTCTTCTGGGCTACCCACCTGCTCAATAATACCGGCATTCATGATAACAACTTTATCTGATAATGCCATTGCCTCCTCTTGATCATGAGTTACATATATAGAAGTAATTCCTACTTCTTTTTGTAATTTTCTTATTTCATCTCTCATATGAATTCTTAATTTTGCATCAAGATTAGAAAGGGGTTCGTCGAATAGTAATACCCCTGACTCCATTACTAAGGCTCTTGCAAGGGATACCCTTTGCTGTTGTCCCCCAGACATTTGGGACGGAACTCTTGAGGCGAAATCTTCCATTTTCATAAGTTTTAAAATTTTAGCTACCCTTTGCTTTATCTCGTCCTTAGGTCTTTTTTGAATTTTCAATCCATAGGCTATATTTTCAAAAACATTCATATGAGGGAATAATGCATAGTTTTGAAACACCATGGCAGTATCTCTTTTATCAGGAGTTTTACTTGCCACATCTTCATCTCCTATATATATTTTTCCTTCTGTTGGCATTTCGAAACCTGCTATCATTCTTAATGTGGTTGTTTTTCCACATCCTGATGGTCCAAGTATAGTAACAAATTCTCCTGGTTCAATATTTAAATCAATATTTTTTACTGCAACAACCTTTTGGTCTTTATTTGTAATAAATGTTTTATTTAAATTTTCCAACTTTACTCTTTTAGCCGTCTTCATTTTATCTACCCTCTCCATCACTTAAATTAATTCCCATTCTTGATAAAGTAAATTGCATTATTGATACTACAAATCCAACGATAATAATCAAAATTGTAGAATAAGCAGAAGCAACACCAATTTTTCCTACATCTATTTGGCTCATAATAGCAGCAGTTAGGAGATTATACTTTGCTGATACCAAAAAGATTACAGTACTTACTAAAGTCATACTTCTTACAAAGGTATATGTCAACCCACTAAAAAAGGCTGGTTTTATCATAGGAATGGTCACTGAAGTAAATACCTTTTTACTTGAAGCCCCCAGAACGCTTGCAGCTTCTTCTATAGATGGATCAATTTGTTGTAATGAAGCAATACCAGATCTTATCCCTATTGGCATACTTCTCATTATGAATGCAATAATTAGTATTGTAGCTGTTCCAGTCAATACAAGGGGTTTAGTATTAAATGAAAGTACATATCCTAGTCCTATAACTGTTCCCGGTATAGCTATAGCCAGCATAGTAGTCCCTTCAATGAAAGATCTACCTATGAATCTTTTTCTTACAACTAAAAATGCAATAATCATAGCCAAAATACCACTAATTGGTGTAGCTGCTAAAGCAAGCATAGTTGTATCAATAATAGGCTTCATACCCAAATTGAAAACATATTTATAATGATTGAGGGAGAGTGAATAATCAGCACCCCATAATTTTATAAAAGAACCTATTGGAACTAAAACATATAATAGCCCAACAAAAAGACTAATACCTAATATAATATAATAAATTGGCTTCGTTATTTTTGGAGAATCAATTAGTTCTCTTTCCCTTGAAGCCTTACCTGTAACTGTAATATATGATTTCTTACTAACATAATATTTTTGCAATGTGAAAAGGATAACAGAGATAGATAGGAGCATAATTGCAAGGGCAGTTCCGCCGCCTATATCATAATTACCTATCCCTTGAAGATAAATTTGAATAGCTAATGTAGTATAATTACCTCCAATTACCATTGGATTTCCAAAATCAGCTATTGACTGTATGAATACTAATAAAAAGGCATTTGCTAATCCTGGAACCATCAGAGGTAATGTGATAGTCTTAAAGACTTCAAATCTAGATGCCCCTAGATCCCTAGCTGCTTCTTCAACAGAAGGATCTATACTTTTTAATAGACCAACTAATAGAAGATATGCAACTGGAAAAAAAGTTAACGTCTGTACAATTACAAGACCTTTAAGTCCATATATATCTGCATTTCTCATGCCAAGTATACCCCTTGTGATAAATCCATTACGACCAAATAATAATATGGTTGATAATGCAATAACAAAGGGTGGTGAAATCATAGGTAAAATTGCTATTGCATTAAATATCTTCTTGCTTCTAATCTTTAAATATGCAGAAGCATAGGCAAATAAAAATCCTATAGCTGTAGATAAAACACTTACAATAAATCCAAGAATAATAGTGTTTTTAACTATACTTATTGTAGAATCCATACCGAATATATTCTTATAGTGTTGTAAAGATAATTTACCATCATAAAATAAACTCTCACTCAAAATTTTAATTAAGGGATATAAAATAAATAAGAATACGAGAATAATAATACTTATTATAGTGAACATTAGAACAGGATCACGCATGTTTTTCTTAATGTTCTCAACTTCATTTATTGCTTTAATACCTAGTTTGCTTTTAATATCCAACATAAGCCCCCTTCTTTATTTTGTTAAAAAGAATCCATGGGCTGTTAAGCCATGGATTCTTTAAATCATTTATGCTTTATTTAGTAGGCGCTGTAGTTTTTGTTGCTGTACTGAATTTTTCAACTAATTCGCCCCTGTGTTTACCTGCCCAATCAAAGTCATAGTCGATTAATTTTGTATCTTTTAATACTAAAGCTTCTTTTGGAGGATTTGCTTCTGGATTAGTTAAAAATTGATATGAACCTACTACACCACCTAATTCCTGTGCTTCTTTTGTCAATGCCCAATCTACAAACATTTTTGCTGCTTCTTGGTCAGGACCATTTTTAAGTACTGCAACAGCGCCAATCTCATAACCTGTACCCTCTGATGGTGCTGCTATTTCTATATTTTCAAATCCTTCTAAACGATATTTAATTGCATCATGTAAGAAAGTTATACCGATAGGAATTTCTTTTAATCCAACCATACGCCCAGGAGCTGTACCTGATTTTGTATATTGGCGAATTTGTCCATTTAATTTCTTCATATACTCTAAGCCTTCTTCTTCACCCTTAAGCTGGATAATAGTTGAAAGCATTGTATAAGCTGTACCAGATGAACCTGGATGAGCTGTTACTATTTCACCTTTGAACTCTGGCTTTAATAAATCCTCCCATGATGTTGGATAATCGTATCCATTTTCTTCAAACCATTCTTTGTCAAAAACAAAACCTAAATAACCTGAATAAATACCTGTCCAATATCCATCTGGATCTTTGAACTTATCTGGTATAATTTCAGCATTTGGAGATTTATAAGGCTCAATCAAACCTTCTTCCATGGCAGCTATGAAGGCATCTACTGGTCCCCCATACCATACACTTGCTGACATATTATCTTTCTCAGCTCTGATTCTAGCTAGGGTTTCTCCACTACTCATACGTACAAAATTTGTTTTTACACCTGTTTCTTTCTCAAACTCTTTAACTGCTGCAATGGCATGATCTTCCATTAATCCAGCATAAATTGTTAACTCTAAATCCTTTGCTTCAGTTTCAGTACTTTCTTCATTAGTTTCAGTTGTATTTTCAACAGGTTCTTCTTTCTGTCCACAACCTACTAAAGAAAATACTAATGTAAATATCAATAGTAATGCTAATAATTTCTTCATATTTTTCCCCCTTACATAATTATTTTGAGTATTCAAAATAATTATAAACGTTTTCCCAAGTGTTATCAATCCAACTAATCTGTTATTATATCCAAAATAATGAACTCTTTAAAAAAATACAACCTCCTAAATAATAGGAGGTTGATTATAAATTAACTTTTTATTCCTGTATAGACTAGTACAGCATCCCTTAGAAATTCTGCTATACCAGGATGATCCTTATCATAGTAATCCTTAAACCTATTGTCATCCACATACATTTGTACAACTGCTGCATGGGCTTTTTTACTATAACTATCCCAAAAGAAGCTTATCCATTGGCGATGTAAATCAGCAGCCCTTTGAGCTAGTTTACCTGATGGATTGCCAGTTTTTATAGCTTCGTGTAAAGTCTTAAACATTTCCTTCTCAATAATTAAAACTTTTTCGTATTCTTCCTTAGTCATATTTTTTACTTTATTAATAGATTTATTAATAGCTCCATCTCCATATTTTTTACGGACTTCCTTACCATATTTTTTCTCATTCTCATCTATTAGTTTATTCTTGAAACCTTCAAATTTTTCTTTATCACTCATTAAAAATCTCCTTTCCTTTGACGCTATTGTTTTATTGACATTTTCAATTAGTATATTTAATTGTTTTTTTCTATCAAGAAGTTTATTAAGATGTTCTTTCAGTGCCTTTAATTCATCGAAGTCAGGTCTGTTCATAATATATTTTATACTCTTTAAATCTACGCCTAATTCCCTATAGAAAAGTATCTGCTGTAATCTATCTATTTCTTGTGGCCCATAAATTCGATACCCCGATGAATTTATCCTTGCCGGCTTAAGGAGTCCAATTTCATCATAATATCGTAATGTACGGGAACTCACACCTGCCAATTTAGCTAACCTTTGCACTGTATATTCCATCACCTTCACCTCCTGATAAATCCATTATAAGGGTTTACGTAGCGTCAATGTAAAGGGGATTTTTTAAACTTATCTATTTTTCTCGCCTTTATATTTTATTTAGTTGTAAACTCCTCTAATGTTGAAGTAACTTCCATTCCCTCAGATATAAATTCTCTTTTAATTAAACCTATTCCCACTTTGTAGTATTCATACATTGTTGAGTTTTCAGCATCTATTTTTATTTTTATACAATTTTCAAATTTGCCTATAGTTGTATCAACGGTGGTATTAATATCTATAATTTCCCTAGTTCCTTCATAAGTTTCCCATTTTTCACCTATACGTATTGGAGCCTTTAAAATAATAAGGTCATCATTGGCTTCTTGGTCAATCAAATTCTTTCTATCGTATACCTCACTTTTAGAATAGATACGTTTAATAGTTTTATCAGTAATTTCAAAAATTATTGCACTAATAGTCCCTCCATTATCCTCTACCATTTGTATTTTATCACCTTGAATATATAGCACTTCTCTACTGAAGGATGCATATTCATTTCCTTCACCTCTATACTTCCATATATTCCCTTCCTTTAATGGAAATATATCTTTAAGATTTATTGTTTCAATTTCTTCTAAATCATTCTTTTCACTAACTTTTGTATTTCCCTCCATGTTATTTTTTGGATCCTCAATTTCATTACCTTTTCCTTCATTGATGGCAATAATAACACTAATCGAAATAATAATAAAACAAATAACAATTAATAAAGTTAAATAAGATTTATTTTTAGTCACAATATTTCCTCCCTAAGTTTTTTATAAAATTTTATAGAATGTTCTATTATATTTTGACATGAATTAACTCCTATTAGTTCCAAGGAGTTTATAAACTTTATTTTTGTACTTTATTTTACTACCTATTCTTTTTCACTAAATAAATTAAGAAATTTATATTATTACTACTATTTGATAAAGTTAAAATTTTTAGAAGACCTTTCATCCTTCTAAATCAATCCTATTAGCTCCTTCCTTTTTAGTCAAAGAAAAAAACCACATTTACAAGTGGGTCAAATGTTATTCAAATTTATATAAATAAGAGTCTTCATAGCCTAGAGCATCAAAAACATAAACTACTAAGCCATTCTACATTATCAATTCAAAACTCTAAAACTATAATAAATACCCTTTATCTTATTCCTTAGATTTTTCCTTCAAATTCAGATTTAATTCAAATTCACCAATATCTGTCTTAAGGATTAGATGTAGAAGATGCTCATCCTTTAGATTAAATGTCATATCTTCATTAATAAAAACCTTTGGAGGCACAATATCACAACTATAACCCTCTTGAGATAAAATGGTCACTGCATTTCCTGAAACGATATTCACAACTTCACCTAATGCAGAAGATACAAATCTATTGATTTCATCTACCTCTAATCCCGACATATTTTTTACCATTTCTAAAGCCATATTTTTAGGAAACCTAAAGATTATATCCCCTTGTAAATCTCCAGTAATCCCCAACACCACCTTGGTATCATTTTTACAAATAATCTCCTCTTGAATTTTCAAATCCTTTTTTTCTATATTTAATCCTAACATCATCTTAAATACATCATTAATTGCCTTTATAAAGGGATTTATATATTCTATTTTCATTATTTATCCCCCTTTTGTGATTTCACATATTCTCCAATTTTTTGGTCTGCATGTCCTACATGAAATATAAGCCAAGTCATTATTTTCCCTCCAAATTCCTGTACCGTTTCCTCATCAAAGTCTCCTGATTTTAGCTTATCCACATAATTATTTATACCTGCCTTAAATTTTTTATGTATCCTTATATGAGCTTCTATTTCGGGATAATTAATTTCTTCCATTAAATCTTCTTCATCATTAAAATGATATACAACATATTCTTTCATAAAATTTATAGTCTCTTTTACCTTTTCCACCCTATCCTTCCAATCGGTACTTTCATTAGTTACATTTATAAATTCATATACTCTATTAAACAGTTCTTTGTGCTGTTGGTCAATCCTGTCAACACCTATGCAATATCTATCCTTCCACATCATTTTATCATCCCCTTTTTTTATAATAATATATCTTGTTCTACATGATAATCTTTAACCCTTTAACTTTGTCTAAAAATAATAATTAGCTTTTAATCCACAATATATTTATTTAAAAACCTAATAATTTAAGATACAAAAAATCCTGAATTCAATTTATAGAATTCAGGATTTTATACTATCTATCTTCTACTTTTACTTTTAGCATCAAATTACTGGTAAAGGTATTCTTTAATCTCTCTCCCTTTCCATTTGATACATAAAATTTATCATGTAAAAAAAGTTTAGAATCATAATTTCTAAAATTTTAGATTTTTAAAATTAACCACTTGATTTTTTATTGCTGACTCCGTTGGTAGCCTTTCTATACTAGACGCTCCAAAGAAACCAACTACACCTTCAGTATTTTCTAAAATGTATTGGGCATCTTCAGGTTCTGCAATGGGGCCACCATGACAAATAACCATAATATCAGGATTAATTGATTTACCTGCATCATGTATTGCTTGAACTCTTTTTGCACTTTCTTCTAAAGTTAGGGCTGTCTGAGCTCCAATTGTTCCCTTAGTAGTTAATCCCATATGGGCCACTAAAACATCTGCTCCAGCTTCAGCCATCTTTCTAGCATCATCTTCATTAAACACATAGGGTGTTGTAAAAAGATCCAGTTCGTGGGCCTTCCTTATCATTTCCACTTCTAAATCGTATCCCATCCCAGTTTCTTCAAGATTGGCACGATATATACCATCGATTAATCCAACGGTTGGAAAATTCTGTACTCCCGAGAAACCAATATCCTTTAGCTGTTTTAAGAAAACATCCATTAACCTAAAGGGATCTGTTCCACATACCCCTGCTAATACTGGAGTATTTTTCGCTACTGTCAGAACCTCACTTGCCATCTCTACTACGATTTTATTAGCATCACCATAGGGCATAAGTCCAGCTAAAGAACCTCTTCCTGCCATTCTATATCTACCTGAATTATAAATGATTATTAAATCTACTCCACCAGCTTCTGCTGATTTTGCTGAAATACCTGTACCAGCCCCAGCACCTATAATAGGTTTACCAGCCTTTATTTGCTCTCTTAATCTATTAATAATTTCCTTTCTAGTAAATGCCATTAGATTTCCCTCCTTATTTTTCTTCTAACATTGATATTAGCTTTTTGGCCATTGCTAATGCAAACTCTTCATTATTAATATCCATATCCATTTCAATAATTTCTACTTTACTTTTATCAATTCCCTCTCTGAGGGTTTCAAATAATACTGAGTCCTCTTTTGGTCCATAAAATGGCTGTCCTTCCACATCAATTAATGATACACCCTTTAGTGGTAAAAATAACGCTGTTGGACCTTGGGTCATATTAAGCTTTTCTGAAATAATTTCTCCAAGCTTCTCATTTTCTTCTTTAGTGGTTCGCATTAATGTAGTAGTTGGATTATGTTTATAAAGATTTCTATCTTTAAATTTTTCTGGAACAGTGTCAAAGGGTCCAAAGTTAACCATATCTAAGGCACCCGTTGAAACAACTTGTGGAATCCCTGCTTTACCTGCTGCCTCTAATCTATTAGGTCCTGCAGCTAATATACCTCCAACTAATTCATCACACCA
Organism: uncultured Eubacteriales bacterium; assembly: GCA_965539935.1. Lineage (GTDB taxonomy): Bacteria > Bacillota > Clostridia > Peptostreptococcales > Caminicellaceae > CBETVX01. The sequence goes on from CBETVX010000032.1 coordinate 22,335, forward strand.
TTCTGTGGTTGTTATATCTAATACACCTTTAATAAAACCCGACTCTATTAAACTTTCCATTGCCCTTCCACCGGTACCGGTAGCATGGAATACTAAGACCTCATAGCCCCTTTCTTCAAGATATTCCCTTGCCTTTGTTACACATGGAGTTGTAACACCAAACATTGTAGCTCCTATAAGCGGTTTTTCTTGGGCTAAAGTAGGTTGATCTCCCTTAACCATCCCTGCAATAGCAAAGGCAGCGTTAGCTAATATTTTTGATGATAGTGTATTGATACCAGAAATATCAACAACAGAATACATCATAGTAATATCCTTTACACCAACATAGGGTCTTGTATTTCCTGATGCTACCGTTGAGACCATTATTTTGGGAACTCCTACAGGTAATCCCTGCATAGCATAGGTTCCAATAGTTGTACCTGCTGTTCCACCTAGACTTATTATTCCACCAATCTCTCCCTCTTCATATAAATCTAAGACTATTTTAGAAGCACCCTTTGTCATTACATCTATTGCTTTGCCTCTATCATTTCTTTCTATTAACTTATCTAACTCAATTCCACCAGCTTTAGCTACTTCATTTCTTGATATGTCTGGTTCAAAATAAGGCTTACCCTTTATCCCAGCGTCTAATACAATAGTTTTGACTCCTTGGGCCTCAATTATATCTTTAATAAATTTAAACTCCTGTCCCTTGGTATCCAATGTCCCTAGAATGGCAACCCTTTTCATATACTACACCCCTCCTTTTAGATTTAATAATATCTATTGCAATAATCGTACCATCCATATTTACAGGACTTCAGACAATCTTCGGGAAAATGTTTTCTCATAAAGCCACCTACTTGGGAAAACTTATTCCCATAGTATTGCTAATGGGAATTTTTTTCTCACTTAACTTCAAGTTCATATTTTTTTATCTTATTATATAAAGTTCTACGGGTTATTCCTAGGATTTTAGACGCATCTGTTCTATTCCAAGATGCTTTTTCTAGAGCCTGTAGTATAACTTCCTTTTCTATTTGTCCCAAATGCTTCTTCGTAACATCTAGGATATTATTATTTTTTATCTGTTTTATTTCATTAGGGGCTAATTCCTGTAGATATTCGGGAAGATTCTGAACTCTCAAAAACTGACTATCGCTTAGTAAGACCATCCTCTCTAAGGTGTTCTCTAATTCCCTTACATTTCCCGGCCAATCATATTTCATAAATGCATCTAAAACACTTGGTGTAATTTTAACATCTTCTAATTCGAACTTTTTAGATATGTTCTTCAAAAAATATTTTACTAACAAAGGGATATCCTGCTTATGTTTGCGAAGGGGTGGTGTAAATATGGATATTACATTTAGTCTATAGAATAGATCTTCCCTAAACTTGCCCCTCTTTACTGACTCCCTTAGATCTACATTTGTAGCACAGATAATTCTAACATTTACTTTAATAGTTTCATTTCCGCCGAGTCTTTCAAACTCCTGTTGCTGAATTACTCTTAAGAGCTTCGCTTGTACATCTAAATCCATTTCTCCTATCTCATCTAAAAAAAGAGTACCCTTATTGGCAAGTTCAAACTTACCTAATCTTTTTTTATCTGCACCAGTGAATGCTCCTCTCTCATGACCGAAAATCTCACTTTCCAATATACTCTTTGGTATCGCAGCACAGTTTATTTTAATAAAGGGACCATTATATCTAGAACTATTATAATGTATAGCCCTCACAATAAGCTCTTTTCCTGTTCCACTTTCCCCTTGAATCAACACATTTACATCTTTATCAGCAATTTTATTTACTATATCATATATTTCCTGCATAGCTCTACTCTGTCCTACTATGTTGTCAAATCCCTTTTTTTAATTAATTCCTTCTTTAATTTCAAATTTTCCTTCTCAATTCTATAAAAATTTTTAAATTTGTCGGTGGTTTCCCTTATGCTCACCTCCGTAGGTATTCTTTCAAAGCTTGACCCACCTACAAATCCAATACATCTTGTATTTTCGTAAAAGAAATTTGCTTGCTCGGGGTATTCTATTGGCCCACCATAAACCATAAAGAATGTATCAGGATTAATACTATAGGCTTCCTCAAATATTTCGCTGGCTAATACTGCACAATCCCTTAGGCTATTTCTTTGTTTTACTCCCTTTTCTCCACCAACTGTCCATCCAAGATGTGCACATATAACATCAACACCTACCTCCGCCATCCTTTTGCTTTGTTCCTTGTCGAATACAAAGGCAAGTGTAAATAAATCCATCTTCCTTGCTTTTTTCATAAGCTCAACTTCCAATTCGAATCCTAACCCACTTTCCTCTAATTTCTGACGGAAAACTCCATCAATTAAACCTACTGTTGGAAAATTATTCACCCCATGAAATCCTGAATTTATTATTTTGTTCAAGATTTCATCATGGGTATAGGTTAAGTCGGTACAACAAACCCCAAATATGACAGGCTTTTCCCTAACCCTAGGGAGAATTTCCCTTGTACCAAACTCCATTACAAGTTCATTACTATTTGCATAGGGCATCATACAACCAAGGGATGATACACCAGTGCTCCTAAATCTTCCTGCACTTAATGCTAGAATAATATCCGCACCCCCTTCATCGGCCTGCTTTGCTGACAATCCTGTACCAACAGCAACTCCGATTATGGGTTTGTTTTGCTTAATACTCTTAAACAATCTTTTTCTTATTATCCTTCGATTTATCATAAACAATACCTCTCATTTAAAAGTGTATTAGTATTAATATTCTAAATATTCATTAAAATTCCTTTATACTTTAAATAAACATAATCTATTTAATATGAAAAGTACCCTATAGAGTAGATACTAATATAAACTCTACTTTATAGGGTACTTTTTATTTCCAACCTTTTTATATCTATGATTCATTTTACTCTATAGATTTACTGATGTGCCGATACTCATTTTTTCTGCTTTTCTGAAGGCTAGCTGAGCTGTTATAATATCTAGTAATGCCGTTCCTGTTGCATCAAATACTGTGATTTCTTCATCATTTTTTCTTCCTATTACAGTTCCATTAATTACATCGCCAATCTCTCCAGCAACATCCTCTGGTTTTAGAATATTCATTTTCACAGGTATTTCTATTTCTCCAATATTGATACATTGTTCTAAATCATCTACAAATACACGAGCATTCTCAAATATATTTGGATCGATTTCTTCTTTACCAGGCATATCCGAACCAATACAACTTAAATGTGTTCCAGCTTTGACCCATTCTTTTTCTATCATTGGTTTAGTTGAAGGTGTTGCAGTAATAATAATATCACTATTTCTCACTGCCTTTTCTAATTTTGGTGCAACTAAAATCTCAATATCCCTATCAACATCGAACTCTTCTCTTAATGTTTCTCTTAGAGATATCTGCATTTTTTCTGCATTATTTAAGTTAATAGGGTCATTTATATAAACCCTTTCAATACTTGGCATTGCAAGCAAAGTTGCTGCCACTTCAAATTTTGCAATATGTCCTGTTCCTACCATTAATAATGTCTTAGAATCTTTTCTAGCACAATATTTAGAACCAATGGCACCAGCTGCACCTGTCCTCATACCTGTTATATGGGAACCATCTACTAGCCCAATTGGTACACCTGTCTTATCATCAAAAACCATTATAACACCAATAACAGCAGGTAAATTTTTCTTGGGATTTTGACTAAACCATGAAACTAACTTCATGCCATAGACCCCATCAGCTTTTAACCATCCTGATTTAATATCCATATCTGATACACCTGGTTCAAAGGCGTTAAAAACCCAATCAAATATTTTAGCTTTTTTATTTGCCTTTTGAGCATAAGCAGACTCAACCACTTTAATTACGTCATCCATTTTTAGAATTCTCTCAGTTTCTTCTTTAGACAAAACTTTTAAATTAAACATAATAAACTCCTTTCTAATAATATTTACTATTTTTCTGATATAAAATCAGTCATTAATTTCACTTCATCAAATTGATTTGCATAGGCGTGAACTGCTGGACTACCTCCAAGATGCATTAATAATATTTTACTTCCCTTTTTAAATCTGCCCTTTGCAGCTAATTCCCTTAATCCTCTAATAGCTTTCCCTTCATATACAGGGTCACATATGATACCTTCTGTTCTGGCCAGCATTTTAATTCCTTCAAAGGTTTTTTCATCAGACACACCATATACGTTATCATCACCAGCAACAATCTCAACGTCATCTTCCATTACACGGGCATTAGAGCCTACTAATTTCAAAGCTTCATTTGCCAACTGTAACACTCTTTTCTTTTTTATTTCAGTTTCATAATCATCTGCCACACCAATAACCCTTATCTTTTCACCAAGAGCTGCGAATCCTGCTAATAATCCAGCTTGAGTACTACTACTACCTGTACAATGCAAAATATAATCAAATTTTTCTCCATTCTCCCTACACTGTTTAATGATTTCAGCAGCACAAACCATATAACCTAAACTTCCTAATGGATGTTCTGAAGCGCCCCCAGGAATCAGGTAAGGTTTTTGTCCTTTTTCTTCTAAATATTTACAAAACTCTTCTAATGGACCTTGGTCTTCAATCGGTCTAGGAGTATCATCAACATATAAATCTGCTCCCATAATACTACTTAGAAGTATATTTCCCACTTTTCTATAATTAGGGCCTGCATCCTTCGTCCAACCAAAATGCAATAATGAACATTTCAATCCTGCCTTTGCAGCCATTGCAGCAGTTTGTCTTGTATGATTTGATTGAATAGCTCCCACTGTTACAAGTGTATCTGCTCCTTTTTCAAGAGCATCACCTACTAAAAACTCTAATTTTCTTGTTTTATTGCCACCACCTTCAAGACCTGTTAAATCGTCACGTTTCATCCAAATTTCAAGACCATCAAAGAACTTTGAAAAATTTTTCAATGGATGCATTGGCGTTGGCAATAGGGCTACCTTAATTCTTGGAAATTCTTTTAATTCCAATAGTTCTTCACATGTGATTCCATTATTCATTTACAGTTCCTCCTTATTTTATTTATCTATACTCTAACTATAATAAAAAAATTTCAATTTGTTATTTCAATAATTACAAAAAATTATGCATCATTTTTCTATTTTTACAATGAATGTATCAAAAAAATATTAAAGCCTTTTACAGGTAATTGTAAAAGGCTCTTTTTTATAGGTATTTAATTAGTTTAAGATTTCTATATTCATATAATTCATACAGATGCATGGCAATAGCAAGTGTTTCATACTTTACTCCTTCCCTTGAATCATAATTAATTATTTCCTTAAGTTTACGTATACGAAATCTTACTGTATTTTCGTGTTGGTATAAATATTCAGCAGTTTTCTTAATATTTCCATCGGCTTTAATATAGGCTCTGGCAGTTTTCAATAATTCACTAGAATGTTTTTTATCATATTCAATAATTTTATGGATTATATTTTTATAAAATTGTGGAAACTTATCTTCTTTTAATAGAGGAATCAGCAATTGATATATTCCCACATCCCCAAATCCACTAATGAACTTTTCCTTAAAGCGAGAATAATATAGTGCTATCTCACTTTCATATAACAAATCTCCTAACAGACCATGGTTATTAGTTTCAAGACTTGTGCCAATATAATAATTACCCGATTGCAGTCCTAGCTTCTGTATCAGAATATCCTTATGAAGATGAGCTTTAGAACTAGAAAATATAATCAAGCATCCATAATTTACTGGTAAAACTAACGAACTCTTTCCTAATAAATTTTGTGCAAGCTCACAATCCAATCCAAATTTATTGCTGTTTGAATACATTATTCTATAGACAATTAAACGTTCTAAAAAGTACTTATTTAATTTTTTTGCATATGATCTTACAAAATCATAATTCTGTCTATTTCTATAAATTTTATCTACTAACTCTAGTCTTTTGGATAAAGTATGCTCCTTATCTATAAGCTTGTCTATAGCAATAACTAATTCATCTAAATAATAATCATCAAAAATGAACAATGGATAATTAAATTTATTTGCAAGCTCAATGGCCTCCTGAGGAATTTCTTTAAAAAGTGTGGTTTTTATAGCAAAGCATGCTGTTCCTGCTTCAATAAGAGCCTTGATATACTCAACAATCTGTTCTGGTTTACCTTTAATCATTGGAAGATTACTTAACAGCATTTCATCTCGTATATTACCTTCTAATAAATCCTTTGGACTTTCATAATCAATAATCCCACCACGAATAACTGTATTATCCAATCCATTTTTACCAGCTATAAGTCTAAACTGATTAAACTTATCCAGTGATATAATTTCACGAACTGTTACCATAACAATTCTCCCCACTTTTTAACGATTCTTTATTTCCATTACATATTTTAAAAATTATTGTACCAATTTTATTTCAAAATTAGACCACAACTCATCTAGGTCATCCACAGAGCTAATTACATCATATGACTGTACTTCACGATAGGCAATCTCTCCATCCTCATTTATATATCCATACATTCTTTGTACATATATTACATTTCCGTCATCACTTATTTCACCAATAATACTTCCCTGATAAGCAAGGTGTCCATTTTCAACATAGGAAAGTTCATAACTTGGAATACCTCTATTATACCTTGTACTCAATACCAATTTCTTATCTATATTGATTTTAGGGTTTACTTGTGTTTCATACTCTTCACTATTTTCAAACTGTTTTGTTGTAGGGTTATATAACCACACCTTGTACCACTGGTTAACCATTGCTCCATATAGTTGTGTGACAACATCTGGATATCCATCAAAGTTAAAATCAACAAATCTACATATTTCTCCTCCATTTTCAACGTACATATTGTACCATTGTTCATCAAATTCAGTTTGATATGTTAATCTTTGTAATTCTTCGCCATTTACATCGTTTATTATAATAGTTGCTATAAGTTTTCCATTATCCCCTTCTTTAACTTCTACTTTACAGCTATAATCTGTTTTATTTTCTACTGTAGCAATATTGATAATAGAAGGGCTCTTATTTACTGATTCATCCTTCTCATCTTCAGTTTGTTCATCTATGTTATCCTTGTCAATTGAATCCATAGGGTTTCCCTCTTCTGAAGAATTTTTTTCATCAGTATTTTCGTAAGTTTCCGTCTTAGTACTGTCATTTCCATCAATTATTTCATTGGGGACTTGTGTACAACTACAAATCAATACTGTAACAAGTATTAATATTGTAACTAAAGCAATTATTTTTTTCATAGTTATGTCCTTTCTTTCTAAATTTAGAATACATTCTAATTATATCACAAAAGTATTTAATACTTTTTCAAATGGATTAGATTATAACTTTTCAACCTTCACCCCTTTCACTATCTAACAAATCATACTTATAATATAGCTTTATCCTACTGGATAATAAAAGGCCAAGATTTACCTTGACCTTTTATTACTAATCTAATTCTATAATCCAATCACCTAATAATATAGTTGTAGGTGATGTGAAATATATTGAAAAGTTTCTGCCTACATCTTTTTTATTTATAAATAATTCCATATTTCCCGTTTCTTCATTTGTTCCCAATCCATAACCATCTATACCTCTTATATTTATTGAGTCAATTATTTCATTTTCTAATGAATTGATTTTAAAGCTAATTATAATTTGTTCACCTTCAGTCTTAGCATCTATTACTTCTATACTAAACTGACCAAAGGGTAATTCCTTATTAATATCTTGTACTTTACCATCCTTAGGTGTCTTTATTTTTATCTTTTCTGTTTTTATATTTGGATATATTACTTTTACATATGGCAATACAAGTTTTAGACCTTCTTGATCAGATATGTCAAAATAAAAATCAGACATCAAACTGCCAAAGGATGAAGGAATATCTGGATATATTTTATTGCCTTCTTTATCTAATATATACATACTTTTTTCAATGTCCAATCTTTCACCTAACCACAAACTTTTCTCAAAGGGATAATCTTCGATTATTTTTCCTTCTGATTGATGTAGTAAGCTTATCATCAATTTATCTTCTAAAGGCTTTTTAATAGCTACAATGCTAATGCCTTTATCCGATGCATTATTACCTAATTGTAAAAAGTCCTCTACTTCTTCAGTTTTTTCTAATGTAAATGGAATTTCAATATCCCCTAATAGTAATGAATAGCTATTGTATTGCTCCTCTACTTCAAAGTAATAATCACCTTTCCAAAAGTCTCCTCCACCTGCTCTACTCCAACTTTTTGAAGATATGATATTACCAGCCTCATCCTTTAACAAAACCTCTGTATTATCTATTTCTTCAAAATTACTTTCAATTGAAATATTAAAATCTTTACCTAATTTTGATACAGCAGTAATTATAACGTAAATACCATCCTTTTCATATCTTACTTTGTCTTTGAGAGCTAATACTTTACCTTCTTCTGTGTCCACTAAAATATTATACCCTGGAATATACTGTAAGGCTTTTTTAATGGCTGCTTCTACTCTATCAAATCCTATAATCCCCATAGCACTTATTAGTATAACTAATGAAGCAGCTATGGTTGTAAATGATTTTTTTACTTTTCTTCTCCTTAGCTCCCTATGGGCTTTCTTAAAACCTAATTCAATTGATTTATCTATATCTTCTGGTATAGGAATATCATTTAGCATATCTTTCAAATTAGTATTCATATGGATCCCTCCTCAAGCTTTAACTTTTTTAAAGCTCTATAATACCTACTTTTAACGGTGTTAGTTGATATCTTAAGTTTTTCTGATATCATTTCGAAAGTATATTCAAAATAAATTTTTAAGATTATGATATGCTTTTCATCTATGGCTAAATTTCTTAACCCATCCATGAAAAAAGTTAAATTTTCTTTGTCTTCAGCTGGGTTTCTATCTAAAAATGTTAGATCATCTATTAATATGGGTTTATTCTTCTTCAGAAAATCCTTTGATTTATTGACCGCAATCGTTAAAATCCATGATTTAAATTTATCTTTATCTCTAATCCTATTTCTTGAAATATAGGCTTGATAAGCCGTTTCTTGTACTATATCTAAGGCATCGGCCTGATTATTTACATAAGTATAGGCAATTCTATAAATATCAGCTTTATATCTTTTAAATAAATTTTCAAATTCTTTTTTGCTCATTTTATTTTAATCCACCTCCATTAGAAGCGCTTCCATATATAAGACGAATAAAATTATTATAAAAGTTTCATATAATAAAAAAAATAGATACAAAATATAAAATTCTACTGATTTTGTATCTCCTTTGAAAAATATATTTAAATTTGTGCAGTAATAAATAGTGGAAA
>CBETVX010000033.1:0-30791 GCA_965539935.1 uncultured Eubacteriales bacterium
TCCTATTTTGTTATCTTTTATTTCTATTACCAAGCTCTTATAATCCATAAAAACCATCCTTGTTAAATTACTAGAGTTTTATAAACTTTGTATCTATCATCATATACTTTAATAATTATTGCACCATTTAAATCATTTCTCAGAATCTTTATTTTCTCTTCTTTAAGTTTCGATAAAATTTCTTCATGGGGATGACCAAAATAATTTTTCCCCACTTGAATTACTGCAACTTCAGGATTGAAATTTTTTAAAAATCTATCTGTTGTTGATGATCTACTACCATGATGTGCAACTTTCAATACATCAATATCAATTTTATCTACCCTTGTAATTATATCACTTTCTCCTTCTTTTTCTATATCTCCAGTAAATAAGGCTCTAAAATTTTTATATTCTAAAAGCAACACTAAGGAATTATTGTTAATATCATCTTTTGTATTTACTAATAAATCTTTACTTGGATGCAATACTCTTAAAATTACATCATCCTCAATTTTAACAATTTGATTACTGTGTAATTTTATTATTTCTATTCCCTTCTTTCTAGCTTTTTCATTTATAATTGTCCAATCTTCAGAAATGTACTGGGTATTTGGAGTAAATATTAATCCGATGTCTATTTCATCAATAATGTCACTAATGCCCCCTATATGATCATCATGAATATGACTTATAAAAATATAATCAACCTTTGAAATTTGATTCTTAAGTAAAAAATCCTTTAAAAATTTTCCATCATTACTTCTACCACTATCAATTAATATTTTTTTATGCTTTGGTGTTTCGATAACAGTACAATCCCCTTGTCCTACATCAACAAAAGTAAGAGTCAAATCATTATAAATAAAATAATCAAAACTCATTATAATTACAAACAGACTTAATAAACCCATTATCATTTCTTTATTTTCTCTAAATTCAGTTTTATACTTATTGAAGTAATAAATCAAGATTAAAAATAGGTAATAGAAGATTAAAAAACTGATGCTGGGAGAAATAATATCAAAGCTACTACCAGGAATGTACTTATACATTTGAGAAGTAAATAATAATAATTTAATCAAAACCTTAAGCAATGGAACAATAACCCCTGCTAGGCCTATATTTATAAATAATAAAATAAAAAATATAAATATTAAAGGAAGTACATATCCTACAATAGGTATTAACAACATATTGAACACAAATGACATAGGAGAAAAAATATTAAAATAATAGGCTACAATTGGTATTGTTCCAATTTGAGCAGACAATGTTGAAGCTAATAGTTTATTAATATAATCAGGTAAATAACTCAATTTATTATATATTGGTCTATAAAATAATCCAATGGAAACTACGGCACTAAAGGAAAGTTGAAAACCAACATTAAATATATAAAGGGGATTAATGACTATTATGATAAAACAGATGGTGGCTATACTAGTGAACAAATCATACCTTCTGTCCAAAATATTACTTAAAATAAACATTGTAATCATTGCCGAAGCCCTAACGGCAGAAGGAGTTAATCCAACTAATATTGCAAAAAACCATATAGATAATATTAATATAATTATTCTATAAATTTCTTTTAGTTTGGTCTTTACCAGCAATGTATTTAAAAAAATATAAAATAATCCAAAATGAAGTCCTGAAACAGCCAATAGATGTGCTGTGCCACTTAATTTGAAATCTTCATATATACCATCTTCTAGTATATCCTTATCTCCAAATGCCATACTTAAAATAATACTACCCATTTTAGGCATAAGATCTGTAGTATTTTGATATATGTACTTTTTTATCTTATTCCTAAAAGAGTAGAAATTTATTTTTTTATTTTCATCAATAATCTTAAAGCTATTTATATCGGTATAAAGTATAGTATATATCCCTTTTGTTTTTAAGTATAATTTATAATTAAACATATTGGGATTTCTATTTTTTTCAGGTATTTTTAATAATCCCTTAACAACAACTTTTTTATTATCAAGGGATATTTTTTCGGCATTATAATCATTAATTTGTATCAAAACTTTTTCATTGATCTCAGTTGTTTTATCTTTAAATTTAATTTTTTCTGCTAAAAGAATATAATTTTTATTATCATATATATCTAGATTATAGCAAACCCCTGTTAGTTCTATATTATTACTAGTAAAATAGCCTATGCTACTACCATAATTATTTACCATAGCCGTATTTAATGCTCCAAAAACAAAGAAGGATAAAAGAATAATGTGGGTTTTAACATCTTTATAAAAAATATACCTAAATAATGATAATATTATCAATAAAACTAATGTATAAACTATTAAATCTATATTTAGATTAAAATAGTACTGAATAATAATTCCTATCATGTATCCAATGAGGATTAATATAATAGGCCTTCTCATCATCTTGATCTATCCTTAGTTTTACTAATAAACATAATTGAAACTAAAGCTGTAATAGGGATAGTCATAATAAGCCCTATACTTCCCGATAAAGAACGTATTATTTCTGTGGCAACTAAATCCATATTAATAATTTTTAAAAAAGAAATATCATAAGCCATAAATAATAATACTAATGGTATAGAGCTTCCAGTATATGCTAAAATCAAAGTATTTGCCATTGTACCCATAATATCTTTCCCTACATTCATCCCTGAGAAGAACAATTCCTTGTTAGTTAGATAAGGGTTTGCTTTAGAAATTTCTTCTATGGAAGAAGCTATAGACATACTAACATCCATAACTGCTCCTAATGCTCCCAATAATATCCCCGAAAAAAGCAAATCTCTAAAGTTAAAGTTTATATTTTGTGGTATGTATAAGAGCATACTAGCCTCTTCACTAGATAGGCCTGTTAATTTTACTTTGCTTCCAACAATAAATGCTATTAATCCAGCAATAATCACACCAGAAATAGTTCCAATGATTGCAGATAAACTTTTATTATTAAAACCTGCTATAATTAATATGGTAATTATAGTTATTAATGCACTTATAAATATTGTTAACAATAAAGGATTATATCCTTTAAGCATAAAGGGAAGTAAAACTTTAAAAATCATTAATATAGTAAGTCCCAAAGTTAAAACTGTTTTAAATCCCTTTAATCCACCAGTAATAACTAAGATAATAATAAAGATTATTCCAAGAAAAAATATATATGTATCCCTAACATAATCTGATATGTTTATTACTAAACTGCCATCTTCCATTTCTTCTACCATTACCATTACTTTATCTCCAGCCTTTACTGGAATATCAAATATTGGATTGCCTGACTGGGCATTTTCTATATCATATATTTCATCTTTATATTTTCCAGTTAACATTTTTATCTTCACATACTGAATCATTTCTAAATTTTCATTAATATTGTCATCTTCATTAATTACTTCTAAAACAACTGCCTTTTCATCATATACGACATATTCCCCTTGAGAAAAAGCTAAAATACCGGAAGTTAAAAAAATTAATACTAAAATTAAAGTAAATAGATTTCTATTCATACTGCATCTTCCTTTCCTGTTTTAAAATTGTTCAATATCTATTATATCATTATTAAACAATATAAAACCCCTTAATTAAGGGGTTTCATCTAAATGATTTAAATAATTGGGCGTAGGTTCTTGTTGTGTATGAGTATTTCCAATATAGTATAAATCTGCTTCTATATTTATACTATGATTCTTCTTATCATGTTTTATTTCAACGGCTTCAAGTCTACCATCATCTTGATGATAGGATAGATATTGGGAAAGTAAGTCCCTTGCATTTTCAACATTTATATCTTCGTTATAGGCAATTAGAAAATCCTTTTCAGGCACTTCAACATATAATTTATATCTATCTTTAAGTTTTATTCTTCTTTCACTTATACTGTTTAGCAATTTCTTCACTCCTCTAAAATTTATATACATTATTATGTGTAGAAATTGCTCTTAAAATTCCCAAAGCTATAATTGGTATGTTTTCATTTCTTCAGCCACCTCTACTTCTCCACTAAACTTCTCTTTGACTTCCTTTAAAACATTGTTATTATCATATTCCGGATATATATGGGTTAGTAATAATTTTTTCACTCCAGTCATTGAGGATATTTCTCCAACTTGTCCTGTAGATAGATGATAAACTTCCTCTGACAAATCTTCATTAAGCAAATTACATTCGCAAATAAATAAGTCAGCCCCATTAGCTATTTGAATAATATTATCACAATACTTTGTATCTGAAGAATAAACTAATCTTTTATTATCCCTTTCCACAACTACTCCATATGTTTCAACTGGATGCAACATTGAAGCAAAGGTAATTTTCATATTGCCAATATTAATTATTGTATTAGAATTTAATTCATTCATTATAAAAGCATTCATAAACTGAATCTCATTATATTTATCGTTGGGAGTCAAGGGTGCATAAAGGGGAATACTTTTGGAAATTAATCCTTTTTGCTGGTTTATTGCTAAAGCATATCTTAACACTAAAGCATCAGAGATATGATCACTATGTAAATGGGTAAGTATAATTGCATCTAATTCTTCTAAACTATTTATTTTTTGAAATAATCTACTTAAAACTCCATTACCACAGTCTATTAACACTTTATGTTTTCCATCTTCCAATAAATATCCTGAACAAGCTCCTCCTGCCCTTGGATAAGGTCCACAACTTCCTAATACAGTAATCTGCATACTATCCCTCCTAATTATTTTTAAGCTAATATTAATAATTTTACCATATACTATATGGGAAAAACAAAAAGCCAATATCTAATTCTTTATTTTTAGATATTAGCTTTCTAGAAGACTTTTAAACATATTTTTGTGGTATCTTTGATTTTTTTAAAATAATTGCAATGGGAAAAAATATAATCATGCCTATAATCCCTTGAAGTATATTAAAAGGAACTTCTGTTAATGGCGAAATGAAATTTTGTAATAATACTGCTCCAGTTAAATAGTACCCAAAAGTCATCCAAATAGTTCCTACTAGCATGGCAACTATATTTCTAAAGTTTAGCACTTTTTTATTATCCCTAGCTAGCTTACCTACTATAATACCCATCAATCCTTTAATAATTAATGTTGGAAGAGCCCATTGTCCAAAACCAGCTATTATGTCTGCTAACGCTGCCCCTATGCCACCTGAAATCATCCCATATCTCCATCCAAATAATATTGCAGCTAAAAAAATCATTCCATCACCTAAATTTATATATCCACCTGTAGCAGAAACAGGAATTTGTATAACATATGTTAAAATTATTGTTAAAGAAGTTAATAATCCTAAAATCACAATGTTTTGAGCAGAATTATTTTTCATTTTATGTCCCCCCAAATTCATTAATTATAATATTGTTATTCTTGATAACATTATAATAATTATTGTATGTATTGTAAAGGGATAAATGTATTGTTTTTTCCAAAATTGTATGGGTTCATTTTTTATCTATAACTTCTTATTGAATTATATAATTCCTCTATTATTATTATTTCATCATTACTAAAACCATATATTTCATAAAGCATATGATCTATTTTCCTTTGATATTTTTCTACTAATTCTTTATTATAATCATTTTTACAAGCAGATAAAATCTTATCTGTATAATCGGTTATATGCTGTTTAGTTTCTTCTTTTAAATCTATTATCAATGGAATTTGTGATAATGGACGGGAATATAACTCTAAGTAGTTTCCTTTTCTTTTTCCCATATTATATAACCAGAAATAAATAATTTTAGAATTTAATATGCTTAGAAGTAGCTTTAAATCTATAAAATCCTCCTTAGGAGTAATATAGTATACATCTGCACTAGCATACCATGGTATTTCATTATATCCAAAGTTATTTTTTAAAGCTCTATGGGGCACAACTATTTTCTGTCCTTCAAATATTTCTGCCTTCCTTCCCCATTGAAGAGAATACCACTTTCTTCTGCCATTAGCGGTTTCTCTTCTTTTATTTAAAATATTTTTAAATTTAATTAAATGATTATAAACAACCTTGCAGTATCTACTTGATTTTACCGTTTCATCATTGGAATAAAAAATATATTTATCACTCTTTGTTTTGGTATAATATTTTTTAATATCACTATTTTTATAAAATGGTTTAAGCATAAAACAATCTGAAAAACCTTTTTTATTTATTTCCTCATGATTCAATACAAAAATACCTTGATTATAAGTTATATTAAACCGCTCTATATCACCAGTAGATAATTTATTATTCAACATTCCTTTAGTAACTTTATCAGCCCCACTCACTATTCCTTGATTAATATTACATATTTCACCTAAGTTTATATTGCTTACTTTTTTAATTTTATTGATAATATCCATATGCCTAATATCGGTAAATAATAGAATATTACCACTCGTACTATATAGTTCCCTTTGATCTTTAAGTGTATAGGAGGATACTTCTTCTTTACTTATAGGATTGGTTAAAGCCTCTTTTATTTCATTTTCCTCATAGTTTCCTTTATTAAAGCTAATTATATTAATGGGTTTAAAGACATTTTTACTTTTTTCTAAACTAAAAATAATATTATGTTGTCCCTTAGCAGATTTGAAAATATTACATTCATTAAAGTTCACAATGGTTGTGAAAACACAATTTTCTTTTAAAAATTTCCTTAGTTTTGTAGCTCCATCAGCGGTGATAAAATAATTAGTAGTTATATAGGTTAATATTCCTTTGTTTTTTAATAGCTCAATTCCTCTATAAATAAAAAAATAAAAATAATCCATTTTTCCTTCATAATATTTTTTGCCAAAGGAAAATCTCTTTATTTCTTCGAACTTTTCTTTATTACCCTTTTCTCCTATATAAGGAGGATTTCCTATTACAATATCAAATCCACCTTTATCCATTGTATTTCTAATAGCATCAATATTATATATATTATTATCTAGTATACTATTTTCATTATAAACATTAATTTTTAGATCTATAATATTAAAATCCTCGTAATCAGCTAGTTTATCAATAAAGGCTAAACATAATATTTCCAAAGACTTATTATCAATATCTATACCAAATAAATTATTGCTTAATATGTATTTTTTACACTCATAATTATTTAGCTTTTTATTAAGTTTATTATGAATTGCCTTATGCAAACTATAAAGTTTATCAAATAATTTAAGGTGAAACAATCCTGTACCACAGGATATATCAATGATTTTTATGTCTTTAATTATTTGTAATAATTCTTTAGCCTGTTTAACGCTTAAAACTTCAATATTTTCAAATCTAACAAATTCACTTATAATTTTACTTTGAATCTTTGTTTTATCTATTAAAAATGATTTTAAAGAGTCAATAACCATATACTCAATTATATAACTTGGTGTATAATAGCTTCCTGCAAGCTCTCTTTTATCAAAGTCTAAGCATTCATCAAATATACTACAGATAAAGTCAATATCAATATTAATCCAACTTTGATCTATTTTAATATTTTTATTTCTTTCTTTTAAATCAACTTTCCATAGTTTATGGGATTTTAAAAATTCTTCATAATCATCTATATCTATATCATGTTTTTTAATTATTATTTTTCTGACTATATCTAATAAGTCATTTTCAACTCCTATAATATAATTGTCAGATTTCGATAGCTCTTTGATTATTTGATTAAATAGACTTGTGTTCATTTTAAAATCCATCCTTTAATTTTTTATAAAATAAATCCCAGCGCAGATATGCGCTAGGATCCTTTTTTACCATTGATTAATCTAATGTATCTTCCATCCCCAACCTTTTTAACACCATCTATTTGTTGAATAATTCTATCCACAACTAAATCCATATCATCTTGATTTATATTTATCCCCTTTTTCTTAAGGTATTTCATTATAGTTAGCAATCTTATATGATAATTACAAGGATTTTTAAAGTAGGGATGTTTTTCAATTAGACTCTTTATTTTTTCTTCATCAACCTTTTCTTCAAATTTATAGACATTATTTTTCATATTCATCTCGACTCTATTTATATATTTTACTAAATGTTTCTTAGGGTCATTTGAATTATTAATTAAAAATTTAATATCCTTAAGAATATTTGCCAGTTGAGTATTTTCAAAGTTCCTTAATTTATTGTCCTTATCCCCCTCATACGGATCTTGAGTGTCCGAATTTGCAATTTCCATTGTCGTTTTTTTACCCCTTTCAAACATTAGTATTTGATTATATTATTTAATTAATTCATTTTTAAAATAAAGTAATATTTTAATCATTAGCTTGTCTTTTTAATATGCAACATATATTTCTACCATTAACAGTAGGTGTGGCAGTTGTCAATTCCCAACCTTCCTCACCTAATTTATTCAATTTTTCTTCATCATCTTTACTTAAAACTAAGTTTGATACCCCCTTAGTCTTTAAGTTAATAATTTTATATTCCCATTTCTTCATATCCTTCACCCTACTATATTATATAATATTTTTTTAATATTGTCATCTTGTACAGATAATTGGTGATATGAGAAACCACCAATTATTTTAAATTTAATATATAGTTAAGGGCCGGTGCCTCTTTGTAAAACTCCTCTAGTTTTAATTCCTCTCTATCATCTAAAGGATACATCATCATAAACACTTCTATTATCTCTTTATTATTTATAGTGGTAAAATCAAAATCAACAAATCCATCAACAATTATTCGTGCAAGTTCTTTGTCTATTACGTATATATCATAATCACTTTCTATAAATATATTTCTAATATATTCAAATTCTTCTTCATTTTTTATGTCCTCTATTGCTATATCATATAGCTTATCATAGCTTTCCTTGATATTTTTTACTAGCTTATTCCATATTTCTATCCCAAATTTATTTAATTTTGAATTGATTTTTCCTTTATCTTCAAATACCCTCAATAATAAGAATTTAGCACAGTAATTCAAAGAAGATTTCTTTAAGAATAATCTACACCACTTTTCTTCATCTATTTCTAAATTTTTTCTACTGTCAATTCTAAATTTTTTTATTATACCTATGTTAGCATATCTATATTTAACCTCAAAGGTTTCAGTAAACTTATTTAAAATTTCATATAAACACTCAACTTTCTCCAATTTACTCCTCCTTTCAATTCTTATATTATATATCTTTACTATATAATATTTACCCACCACCCTAATTGTACGTTAATTTATAAATAATATTGAGACTTATATTTCCATTCCCCTTCATATATTATAAAAAGGAGGGATTACATGAAAAGATCATCTTTTATTATTTTATTATCCTTATTTTTTGTATTATTAGGCTATTATACATTTTTAAAAAACTCTACATTATCAACATTTTCTTACTTTATACCAAGTTCCTCAAGTGGAGAATTGACTTACCAGTTAATAAATGATTATAAACAAGGGAATGAAAACACTAGAAAAGCAGCAGAAACTGAAATAAAAAAAATATGTCTTCGTAATTCAGGCTATGAAAATTGGATTGACTATCTAGATTATATAAATATTAATCTTTATGAGTCAAATGTTACTCCAACTCCATCAAAGGAATTGATTATATCTACTAATTTGTCTAAAGATTTAGCAGTGGTTTGTATTTATGAGGATACCGGAGAATTTTATGAGTATTCCAAAAAGATTGACAATCTTTTGCCAATAGAAAATATACAATTTATAAATATACCCAATAGCAATTACAATTTTCTAATAATATATCAGGTAAATGATGAAAGATTAGGAGCTTACCTATATAGAAAATTTTTAGATATTTATATGTACACTGATGAAAATTTCATTAAAATTATGAATGAAACCATTTATTCTGAAGAAATATATAGAAACATTTGGATTGATAGAAATGCTAGGGATAATTGGATTAAAAAAATAGTAGACAATAAAATTGATTTTGTCATGAATCAGAATTTAGTTATGAACGTATCTGTAGTATCTCAAGAATACAGGGCTCCAGGCCAAAGAGAAATACCTCCTGAAAGTGAATTTGAGCTTACCAATGAGGAAAAATATAAATATACATATTTTTGGAATGAGGAGTTTCGTAGATTTAGTTTGTATCAAGATACTCTATTTTATAAAAATAAAAAAGTACTAATTATTAAAGATTTTGAAACCACAACATCAAATGAACATATTAATATGAAGAATAAATTTGAAATTATAACTTCATCAGGTAAAAAACTATTCATAAATAAGAATGACATAATCCGTGAAAAATGATAAATTATCAATATACACAAAAGAAAAAGGAGTTGATAAGATTGACTAAAAAGTTATATAATTCTAATCCATATATTAAGGAATTTAACGGTAATATTAATAAAATAATCGAAAAAGATCATGAATACCATGTTATTTTAAATCAAACAGCTTTTTATCCAGAGGGAGGAGGCCAACCTTGGGATGAAGGCTATATTGATGATGTAAGGGTGACTTATGTCTATGAAAGTGATGGAGATATATATCATGTGCTAAAAAAATTACCCTCAAATTTAGAAAAAGTTCATTGTTATATTGATTGGAAAAGAAGATTTGATCATATGCAACAACATTTAGGACAACATATTTTATCGGGAGCATTTGAAAAACTATATGATGCCTCCACAGTAGGTTTCCATATGAGTAAAGAATATACAACTATTGATATAGACAAACCTTTAGATAAAGAAGACATCAGTAAAGTTGAGTATTTTGCCAATCAAATAGTATTTAATAATTTATCAGTTGATATTTTATATCCAACTGAAAATGAGCTAAAGGGACTCCCTCTTCGAAAAAAACCTAAAGTTACTGAAAATATAAGAATTGTGAAAATAGATGACTTTGATTACTCTCCTTGCTGTGGTACCCATCCAAATAGAACTGGTGAAGTTGGACTGATAAAAGTAACTAAATCAGAAAACTATAAAGGAGGTATGAGGCTAGGATTTCTTTGTGGAAATAGAGCATTGAAAGATTATCAATGGAAGAATGAGTCTATTAATAACATCTCTTCCATACTATCGGTAAAAGATATAGAAACTACTGAAGCTGTAAAAAAAATTAATCTTGAAATGCAAAATTATAAAAAACAAATTGTAAAATTAAAAAATGAATTAATAGAATATGAAGCTAAAGATTTATTTGAGAAAAGAGAAATTTTTCATGGATTAAATATAATTAAAGCTATTTATAAAGAAAGAGATTTAAAGGAATTAAAAACTTTATCATCTAATCTTATAGAAAATGAATCAACCATAGTTTTATTAGGTGTGTTTGATAAGGATAAGGCCCAATTACTTTTTAGTTGTTCTAAGAATATAAAGGTAATCAATATGGGTAATATATTAAAAGAATGTATTGTTCTAATAGATGGTAAAGGTGGAGGAAATGCTTTTGCTGCTCAAGGTGGTGGGAAATCTAGTGAGAATTTAATACCTGCCATAGAATTAGCTGAAAATATTATTAAAAAAAATATAAAAAAATAGTCTCATATTTTGCCCCAAATCATATAATGATAATTGAGTGGAAAGTTTTAATAATATTAAGGGGGTAAATATATGTGGAACAATAATTTCGGTTACTATCCGCCAATGATGAGAGATTATAGAAGAAGTTACGATAATGATCTTTGCTTGTACTATGAAAAGGAAAAAGTTTATTATGATAATAAATATCCCGATTGCTTTAGAGATGCTTTAAAGGATTTGGAATGTAAAGAAGTTAATATTAGTCTTGTTAATGGAGAAAGCTTAGATAATGTTATATTAGATGAAGTTAATAGGGACTATATTGCAATTAGAAATGATGAATGCGATAGCTGCTGTATTATACCTTTAGATAATATTAATCATATTTGCATTTCTGATAATCTTGCAAATGATCTTTGGGGTAAAAGAGTTAAGGGAAAAAAAGATAAACATTATAAATAATATAGGTAGTGTAAAAATATAGAGGGCCCTTAGGGCTCTCTTTTAAAAATATAAAAATATTAGTAAATACCTTGAGCTAACATTGCATCGGCAACTTTCTTAAATCCAGCTATGTTTGCACCAGCTACTAAGTTATATTCAAATCCATATTCTTTAGACGCTTCAGAAGCACTTTTATGGATATTAATCATAATATTCTTAAGTTTAGCATCTACATCTTCAAATGTCCAAGCCATTCTCAAGCTGTTTTGTGCCATCTCAAGAGCAGATGTTGCTACACCACCTGCATTAGCAGCTTTGGCTGGAGCCAAAAGTATTCCCTTTTTTAAGAAGAAGTTTATTGCATCATTTGTAGTAGGCATGTTAGCCCCTTCACCTACTGCTATAGCTCCATTTTCAATGATATTCTTAGCTCTTTCCATATTTATATCATTTTGAGTGGAACAGGGAAGTGCTATATCATATTTAAACTTACCTTCCCAAACATTTCCTTCATGGTATCTTGCTTCAGGGTGTTCTTTTACATACTCTTTAATTCTCTTTCTTTCAATTTCTTTTAATCTTTTTATTGTATTAAGATTAATACCCTCTGAGTCATATATGTATCCACTTGAGTCGGACATTGCTACAACTTTAGCACCTAATTGATGGGCCTTTTCACAAGCATAAATGGCAACATTACCTGACCCGGAAATAGCTATTACTTTACCTTCTATTGAATGTCCATTGGCCTTAAGCATTTCATTAACAAAGTAAAGTAATCCATATCCAGTCGCTTCAGTTCTTACCAAACTACCGCCATATTTTAAACCTTTCCCTGTAAGTACTCCGTTTTCGAAGGCTCCTCTTATCCTTCTATATTGACCATATAGATATCCAATTTCTCTTCCCCCAACACCAATATCTCCTGCTGGTACGTCAACATTGGGTCCAATATGTCTGTATAACTCAATCATGAAGCTTTGACAAAATCTCATGATTTCTCCATCGGACTTACCCTTGGGATCAAAATCTGCTCCCCCTTTACCTCCGCCTATTGGAAGACCAGTTAGTGAATTTTTGAATATTTGTTCAAATCCTAAAAACTTTATTATTCCAATATATACAGAGGGATGAAATCTTAATCCGCCCTTATAGGGTCCTATTGCACCGTTAAACTGTACTCTAAAACCACGATTTACTTGCACCTTACCATTATCATCAACCCATGGAACTCTAAATATTATTTGTCTTTCAGGCTCAACTATTCTTTCAAGAATACCAGCTTTCTTATACTCAGGATGTTTTTCGATAACTGGATCAAGGGATTGCAATACTTCTTCTACAGCTTGTAAAAATTCCGTTTCATTACTATTTCTTGTCTTGACTTTTTCTAATACTTCATTGATATAAGACATTTTCACCTCTCCTTTATCCTAGCATTTATATATACTATATAATATTCTTCTTAAGTTTGAGATTAATTATTCTAATGATTTATTTCAAAAATATAAGTTAGGGCTAGCCAATGGGCTAGCCCTAACTCTTTAAAAATTTAAATGTTTTAAAGTATTTTGTCTAATTCATTTTCATATTCACACAATAAACTTTCGGTGTCTTTTGGAGTTAATATATATTCAGTTATTAACTCATCATGCTCATCTAGTGGAATTATTGCGGCAATTGGTTTATCCTTTTCAGTGATAAGGAACCTTCTATGTTCCCGATTTGTTATGTGTAACAGGTCAAGAATAGTATCTGGATCAAGATTCTCTATACCTATTTTACTATTCATTGTTACACCCAAATCAACACCTAGATAACCTAACACACTAATCCCCTCCTCCCCAGAATAATATTTATTCACCTTCATTATATCATGATTTTAATGAAAAATGAAAATATTTATAATTTTCTCTCAATAATAGTATATGCTTATAAATATTATTTGTTTAGTTAATCATCTTCTTACTATGTGAATTTCAACTGCTCTTCATTCCCTAGTTCGTCTTCTTCTTTTAGATATCTGCCAATAGCTGCAATATTGGCTCTATAATAATCAAAATCATCAAATTTAACGTTATCTATATTGAGTATCTGAATCAATTTACTACCTTTTTTACTTTTCATAACCTGAACACCCATTGTATTTCTAGTTGTTTTTGGATTGATTTGATTAGTATTAAATATTAATACTTTATTTATATCACTTACTGCTACTAACTCTTTATCATCCTGTATATGTTCAAGATATACAAGTTTTGTTCTATTAGAATAGGCATTGGCAAGTTTTGTTCTATTAGTTTTAGTTTTATAACTTGATAAGTTAACCTTTGCACATTTTCCATCTTCATAACAAAAGATCATATTTCCTGAAAAATTATCTGTTGCTGTTATATATATAATTTTCTCATCTTCCTCAAGATTTAATACGCTTTGTAAATAATCTCCTAAATTACTTGCTTTGGTATCCTCTAACTCATATACTTTCTTTTTATATACTTCGCATTTATTATTAAATAATAATAATTCCGACTTATTTGTAGTTTCTATTTCCTGTATTATATAATCATTTTCCTTTAATTTATGGACATTATTCCCTCTTAAACTTACTAAGGATATTTTCTTTAAATAACCTTCATTGGTTAGAAATAATTTAAGATTATAATCATTTATTAGATCCTCTTCAGTTAGGACTTTTATTTCCTCTTGATTAATTATCGTTGTTTTTCTATCTTTACCATATTTTTTTGATATTTCTTTCAGTTGTGATATGATAATGTTTTTAATTTTATCCTCATTGTTTAGAATATCCTGAAACTCAGCTATTTCATGCTCTAGACTATTTATATCTTTAATTTTATTAAGGATATATTCTTTATTAAAATGTCTTAATTTAATATCTGCAATAAATTCAGCTTGTTTTTCATCAACTTTAAAACCCTTCATAAGATTAGGCACAACATCTTTATCTTTTTTTGTATCTTTAACAATCTTTACTGCTTTATCTATATCAAGTAAAACTTTTTCTAATCCCCTTAACAAATGAAGTTTCTCAGTTTTCTTACTTATATCGTATTTTAATCCTCTTTTTATACAATTAATTCTAAATCTTACCCATTCTTCTAATATTTCTTTTATTCCAAGAACCCTTGGTTTACCATCAATTAGAATATTAAAATTACAACTGAAGGTATCTTTTAACTTAGTTCTTTTATAAAGCTCAAGCATTAACTTTTCAGCATCGGTATTTCTCTTTAAATCTATTGTTATCTTAAGACCATTTTTATCAGTTTCATCTCTTATATCTGTTATGTCCTTTATTATATTATTTTTAACTAATTCTCTTATTTGATCAATTATTGTTTCTAAATTTGTTGTATAAGGAATCTCTGTTATTTCAATGCAATTATTTTCTTTATCATATATGTATTTAGCCCTAAGATAGAAGCTACCTTTTCCTGTTTCATATATTTTTTTAATATCCCTTTTATTGTATATGATTTCTCCGCCAGAAGGAAAATCAGGAGCCTGAAGGGATTTTATTATGTCAATATTTCCAGTTTTACTCTTAAGATATTTTATGGTTGTATCACATACTTCTTTCAAATTAAAAGAACATATGGAGCTTGCCATTCCTACTGCTATCCCTATATTAGGATTTACCAATATATTAGGAAATCTACTTGGAAGCAGTCTTGGCTCCATCATAGTATTATCATAGTTAGAAATAAATTCTACTGTATTTTTATTTATTTCTTGAAAAAATTCATCACATATTTTATCTAATTTAGCCTCCGTATACCTAGGAGCTGCATAAGCCATATCCTTTGAATAATTTTTACCAAAGTTCCCTTTACTATCTACATAGGGGTGCAAAAGAGCTTCATTACCTCTAGTAAGTCTTACCATTGTTTCATAAATTGCTGAATCTCCATGGGGATTCAGCCTCATGGTTTGCCCCACAATATTAGCAGACTTTGTCTTACTTCCCTTCAAAAGCCCCATTTTATACATTGTATACAATAGCTTTCTATGGGCTGGCTTTAACCCATCTATTTCTGGCAGTGCCCTACTCACTATTACAGACATTGTATAGGGCATATAATTGGTCTCTAGTGTACTTATTACATTCATTTTACTAATATTACTATGCATAACGGTCTATGATCTCCTTTCAATTTCACAACTAGCTTACATCCGACAGGTCAATAAACTTGTGCCCATGATCCTGAATATATTTTTTCCTACCAGGTAGGTTATCCCCTAAAAACAGTTCAAAAGCTTCTTTAGTTGCTTTTGCATCGGCTGGTGTTACCTGTATTAATCTTCTGGTATCAGGATTCATAGTAGTTTTCCACATCATTTCAGGTTCATTCTCTCCTAATCCTTTACTCCTTTGTATATAGTATTTTCCTTTTAGTTTTTTTACAATATCAGTTTTTTCCTTCTCTGTATAAGCAAAGTATGTATCCCCGTCTACAGTATTTATTTCAAATAGTGGAGACTCTGCAATATATACATAACCTTCTTCAATAAGTGTAGGTGTTAGCACATATAACATAGTTAGAATAAGACATCTTATTTGATATCCATCTACGTCTGCATCTGTACATATAATGATTTTATTCCAGTTTAAATTCTCTAAATTAAAAGTATTTAATTCTTTATGCTTTGTACTTATTTCAACTCCACATCCTAAAACTTTTAGAAGGTCTACTATAATATCATTTTTAAATATTTTATTTAAGTCGGATTTTAAACAATTCAGTATTTTTCCTCTTACTGGCATTATGGCTTGAAATTCTGCATCCCTTCCCATTTTTGTACTTCCTAGGGCAGAATCACCCTCTACAATAAAAAGTTCCCTCTTATCTTTATCCTTTGTTCTACAATCAACAAATTTTTTTACATTATTATTTATATTATCAATATTTTTACTAAGTTTTTTTCTAATATTAATTCTTGTCTTTTCGGCCTTCTCTCTACTTCTCTTATTGGCAAGTACTTGGTTCATTATTTTTTCTGTATCATCTTTATTTTCTATAAAGAATATTTCCAGCTTTTCCTTTATAAAATCATTCATTGCATCTTTAATAAAAGTATTGGATATAGCCTTTTTAGTTTGATTTTCATAGGATGTCATAGTAGAATAGGTGTTGGCCACTAGAATTAAACTTTCTTCTATATCAGTAAAAATAATCTTCTTTTCATTCTTATTGTATTTTCCTTCTTCCTTTAATTTCTTATCTATTGCATAAACAAAGGCATTCTTCACAGCTTTATCTGGTGATCCTCCATGCTCTAGAAAGGAAGAATTATGGTAATACTCTAAAAGATTTACTTCATTATTAAAACAAAAAGCTAGCTCAATCTTCACCCTATAAACTGGCTTGTCCTCTCTATCTTTCCCTTTTGTTTCTAGTTCATAATACTCAAGGTCAACAAAATTGCTATCACCACTTACTTCTCTTATATAATCTTGTATACCATCTTCATAAAGATAGGTAAAAGTCTCTCCACTTTCCTCGTCAAATAATCTAAAAGTGATACCTTTATTTACTATTGCCTGTCTTTTTAAAGTTTCTTTAAAAAACTCAAGGGGAATATTAATATCATTAAAAACTTCTAAATCTGGCTTCCACCTAATTATTGTCCCCGTGTGCTCATAATCACATTTGGTTTTAATAAATCCTTCATCACTATTTGTTACATTATCTCCTTTTTCAAATCTTAATGAATATTTATTTCTATCCCTAAAAACAGTTACCTCCATATACTCTGAAGCAAATTGGGTAGCTGCAAGACCTAATCCATTGAGCCCTATACTGTACTGATAATTGTTCCCATTATTATTATCATATTTACCACCACCATAGAGTATACAAAAAGCAATCTCCCAGTTATATTTCTGTTCCTTGGGATTCCATTCTATTGGTATCCCTCTACCTCTATCCTTAACTTCTATAGATTTATCTTTAAATCGAGTTACTTCAATGACATCTCCAAAACCTTCAGTTGCCTCATCTCTACTATTTCCAATCAATTCAGTTAGTGTATGTTGACAGCCTGTTATTCCATCACTACCAAAAATAACTGCTGGTCTAAGTCTAACCTTTTCTTTTTCTTCTAATGTTGCCAAACTTTCATTTCCATAGTTATGTTTTTTAGACATTAGATTCCTCCTTTGCTTACGCATTAATAAAGACATCATTATAATGATGTCTATACTAAAAAATCACTTTATAAATATTTATTTAATATTTATTTAAATAATTATGCCTTAATTATATATAGTTTATCACAAAACTTCAAAACAGAACACATGTTTCTATTTGTTTCGGCTATATAAGATATATAAATATTGCTATAAAATGCACAACACTACCTGCTAATACAAATATATGCCATATGGCATGATTAAATGGTATTCTTTTTATAGCATAAAAAATTGTACCTACTGTATAAATCAATCCTCCAGCCAAAATCCAAATAAAAAAATCTATGGATAAATTCTTAATTATTTGATTAGCCATTATTATCGCCATCCATCCCATACCTATGTATAGAATTAAAGAAATAACATTGTATTTATCAAATCTATTGTAGGTTATTATTTTAAAAGTTATACCTATAAATGCAATCAACCATATAATAGTTAGAACCCAAATTCTTAAACTTCCCTTTAACACTAATAAGACTATAGGAGTATACGTTCCTGCAATAAAAAGGTATATAGCTGAATGATCAAATACCCTAAAAATTTTTTTAAGTTTTTCCCTTTGAAAGCTATGGTAAAGGGTTGAAAAAGTAAACATAGAAACTAAACATAGTCCATAAATACTAAAAGCTACTATGTCAATAGTACTATCTTTCCATATTGCATATATCAAAAGAATTGTTAAAGCTACAATGCTAAATAAAATACCAATACCATGGGTTATACAATTGGCTATTTCTTCTTTTACTGAATATCTTCTATTGTTTATAAGCTCATTATTTCTATTTACCATTTTCCTCTCTCCTAATCAATAATTCTCTTATTATTATTACACTCTTTTTTATATTCTATAACCCAGTATAGTATCCCTTTTTAATAGATCATAATAATATACTTCAATAACCCTTAATTTGTTAAAAATTTATTCTTGAATTTTTATTTTAAATTATAAATTTTAAATGAAAACTTACTTTTTTCTCAATAGCAAATAATATTAAATATTATATAAAAAAGTCATGTATTTCTTTTTTAAATATTATTTTGACTATTTTTTTAAAAAAAATAGAAAAAATTTTTCCATAATTTATGTTATAATAGATTAAGTTAACAAAATTTTATTAAACATTTCAAGGAGTGACAGATATGAATTCCTCTAAAAAGGGTCGTAAGAAAAAAAAACATTCTATTAAAACAAGATTTATTTCCATTTTTCTAGTATTACAATTGGTATCGTTATCAGTTCTTACAGCTGTCTTTTTAATGAATTTAATAAATAAGCAGAAAGAACAACTTGAAAATACTGGTATTGATAGCGTTAAGCATTTTGCAGAACAAATTGAACATAATGACATAATGTTACAGAATGTAGAGGAACAATTAGGCGATAAAATTATGACTATTGCAAGAATGTTATCCCATAAGGAAAATGTTTCCAGCGAATATCTTAAACAGCTAGCTGAAAGTACCAACGTATCTAAAATAAATATTGCTGATAATAATAGAAAAATAATTTATTCAAATTTAGATGAAAACATCGGATGGGTTTATCCAGAAGATCATCCTACTTATCCTCTTTTCAGTGGAGAAAAAACAGAATTAGTTGAAACAATACGTCAAAGTGCCATTGATAAAAAATATTATAAATATACTGCCATCTCCTTGGAAAACGGTGGCATTGTCCAAGTTGCTATTTCAGCAGATGAAATAAAAAAAATGCAAGAGGCTTTTTCTCTGGAGAATTTAGTAAACGAAATCATAAAAAAAGATAATATTATATATGCTACTATAATAGATAAGGATCTAAAGGTTGTAGCCAGTAGCCTAGACGATATGATAGGTGTGGAATCAACCGATGAAGGAAGTAAAATAGCAGCCTTAGATGAAGAAATTTATTCATCTAGATATTTCCACAAGGAAGAAAAAACAGAGGTTATGGATGTCTTTATTCCTTTACATAGGGAAGGTAAACATATTGGTGCTATTAAAGTAGGTGTATCTTTCAAGACTCTTAACGAAGGTATTAAAAATACAATTATTATCTTTATAGTAATTAGTATTATTACCTTTATTGTAAGTAGTATATTCCTTACTCTATTAATAAACAAACCTATTAAATCAATACGTAATTTGAATGATTCTGCCGAAAAGGTTACCAATGGCGATTTAACTATTGAAATTGAAACAGATAGTAAAGATGAAATTGGTTTACTTACAGACTCATTCAATAAAATGAAGAATTATCTAAAAGCAATCATCAATACTGTTTTACTTATTTCAAATGAACTAAATGATTCTAGTCACCTTCTTTCTTCAACAACACAACAAGTTTTTGCACAAGCTCAAAATGTTAGTGCAACAACTGAAGAGATTGCTGCTGGGATGGAAGAAAATAGTGCTGCTACTGAAGAAATAGAAGCTTCTATTGGAGAAATTACTAAGGCCATTGGAGAACTTGCTGAAAAAGCTGAAGAAGGCAATAAAATATCAAGAGAAATTGAAGATAGAGCAAAAAATCTTAAAGATACAGCTAGCAATTCAAAATATGCTACTAATAAAATGTATGAAGAAAAACAAGCTTCCATACTGGAAGCTGTTGAAAAAACTAAAGTCGTTTCTGAAATTGAGCAAATGTCACAGGTTATTTCAGATATCGCAGAACAAATAAATTTATTGGCTCTTAATGCTGCTATTGAAGCTGCTAGAGCAGGAGAACAAGGAAGAGGTTTTGCTGTTGTTGCTGATGAAATAAGAAAACTAGCGGAAGAATCTACTAAAACTGTATCAGGTATAACACCTATTATTAGCGAAGTACAAAATTCAGTTAATTCTCTTTCTGAAAATGCTAAGGATGTACTTAGCTTTATAGAAAATAATATTTATTCTGATTATGATCTTTTAGAACGAACTGGAGATCAATACATGAAAGATTCATTAATTATTAATAATCTTGTAGAAGACCTTGCTACAAATACTGAAGAAATTTTAGCCTCTATGGAAGAAATTAATACTACTATAGAAGCAATAGCAAGTTCAATAGAACAGTCTAATTTAGGATCACAGAATATTGCTGAAAGCATATCTGAGATATCACAAGCAATAAAAGAAGTGGCAAGTACGGCTGAATCTCAAACTAATTTAGCCGATGAACTAAATATGCTGGTTAATCAATTCAATGTTTAAAATCATGTAAAAGCTCCTAGAGAAAATTCTCTAGGAGCTTTTTTTATGAGTTATACATTTCTTCAGCTTG
The DNA here is from genome assembly GCA_965539935.1 of uncultured Eubacteriales bacterium. Lineage (GTDB taxonomy): Bacteria > Bacillota > Clostridia > Peptostreptococcales > Caminicellaceae > CBETVX01. Next base: position 21,343 of record CBETVX010000033.1, read on the forward strand.
ATTTATAAGTTCCTTCATAAGTTCCTTTACAGTAATAATTTTATTCATTTTATAGGCATTGCTCCCAACAAAAACTAATCCATCCTTAACGTTCCCTTCTACAGAATTTATTAAAGCATCAGAAATACAATATGGAGCATTAGCAGGACTACAGTATTTTAAGCAATTATAACACCAATTTATTTTTGAGTTGCCATTTTCCATAGATTTAACAAAATCATTATTTATTGCTCTTCCAGGCATTCCTACAGGACTTTTAACAATCTTTATATCCTCTTTCTTGGCAGAAATATATGCCTTTTTAAAATTAATATGGGCATCACATTCTTCTGTGGCTACAAATCTAGTAGCCATCTGAACCCCAGCTGCTCCTATTTTTAAAAACTTAGCTATGTCCTTCCCTGAATAAATACCACCAGCAGCTATAACTGGTATTCTCTTTTTATACTTTTCTTCAAACTTTTTTAAAGAATTAATTACTTCTTCAACTATATCCTTTAAGTCTGGAAGCATAGTCGACGACAGTTCTTCAACTGAAAAGCCTAAATGACCTCCTGCCTTAGGTCCTTCAACAACAACAGCATCTGGAATATAGTCATATTTTCTACTCCAGAGCTTTGTTAATACAGAAGCAGCCTTTCCTGAAGAAACTATAGGTACAATCTTAGTATTAGATCCTTTAACTAAGTTTGGTAAATCCTTTGGTAAACCTGCTCCAGAGATAATAAGGTCTATTTTTTCTTTTACTGCTGCTTTAACCATATCTTTATAATTGTTTACAGCAGCTAATATATTAACACCAATAATTCCATTAGGACTTAATTTTCTTGCTTGTCTTATTTCCTTTATTAATCCTCTTATATTTGCTTCGTCATTGTTATTTCTAAAGTCTGGCTCCCTAAATCCTATTTGAACTGCTGATATTACTCCAATCCCTCCTTCATTTGCAACTGCTGCAGCAAGTTTTGATAGAGATACTCCTACCCCCATTCCTCCCTGAATTATTGGTACTTTAGCAACTAAGTGGCCTATCTTTAAACGTGGTAAACTCATAATATATCTCCTCTTTTCTAAAATTGATTAAACTGTTTTTGCAGTTATTTATATATTATAATAAATTTCAAAAAATTTAAAACATTAATTTGAAAAATAAGGCTATGTAATTGAAATTAATTACATAGCCTTAAATATACTATTTATTAAATTCTAGTATTCGATTTAACATATCTACCCTAAGCTTATCAATTTCTTTAAAGTCCATATTTGGTATATAATATTCTTCCATACGGTCATGAATTTTTTTAGCAACAGTTATGTTAGAAACTGCTAAGTTAATTAATTCTGTACATTTATCTATATCCAATTTAATTTCTCCACTTCTTTGATCTAATAGGTCTTTACTTAAGCAGGAATCTATACAAATTACTTTGTTGTTTATACTATTAAATTTTGAGGAAGTTGTAATAGCTACAGATAAATCATTAATTACAATATGATCTACCTTTTCAGGTATAAAATGATTGTGGAATAATTCTACTCTATACCCTTTATTAACAGCCACATCAGCTATCTTTTCCATTATATATGACTGGGCTGAATCATAACTCCCTTCCAAAAGGTAAATTACTTCATTAGGTTCAACAATTGTTTCAAGATGGTCTTTTATACCATCTGGAGTAATTGCACTACCAAATAAATGTCTTTTTTTCCCCAATCTATCGCTAAAAGTTGTTTCTGAAAAAATTTCAGACATCAGCTGCTCTGTAATCTTATTGACTTTAACCCAATCAATGGCCTCATCTATATTTTCCTTAATATTATCATAAACTCCTTTAGCAGCGGTAAGATATCCATATGCCCTTTTGAAATTTCTTCCTATCTCTGTATTGGCTTTAATAATATTAAATTTTTTATCCATCAATTTTTCTTCATTCCAATAATCTCCAAAATAAATTATTTTGTCTACTCCTCCAGGATTTTTAGGATCTACCACATGGGGAGCTGTCCCATCTATAAATGCTACTGCTATCTCTGGAAATACTACTCCATCAACGGAATTATTATCTGATGAACAGTGATGATACTCTACATCAAATCCTCTATTATACATTTCTTCTCCTAGTTTTTTCATAAATAAAGATTTTCCAACCCCAGGACCACCTTTAATTATTACTATTTGATTAGCCTCCTTCTGATCTAATATATAGTCATAAAAGGAATAAAATCCTCTATAGGTGTTTCCACCTGGATAAACCCTTCTAATACTCCCTTTCTTTCCCATAGTTCCCCACCCCTTCACTATTTATTAGTTATATATTCATATATATTCAGCTCAGCTTGTTTATGCTTTAATCTTTTTATTCCTATTCTGGTCTAATTCAAAAAACAATTAATAAATTAATAATATACCTTTTCTTTTTGAATATAAATTACTAATTTATGAAGGGAGCCCACCATCAATGATAGGTAATGAAAGTGAATTTTGTTATTTAGATCAAATACGACTAAGACAAGGAAATGAAAAACTTCTGGTCTACTTTAATAATTTAATTACATTTAATATTGAAAAAGCTATTAAGTTGATTAATCATGAAAATCTATATTTTATTACTCTTTATCTATTAAGAGATATAATCTTAAACAGTGAATTGCAACAAAATATAAATTCTAGAAATAAAGTGGCTTTAGAAATAGTTGATGAGATTGAAAACCGAAGAAAATCAAGTAAAGAGAAACGTATACATTTATCAGAAAAAAAACCTAAAAGTCTTTTATCATACTTTGTGATGAAATGGATGTTTGAAACTGGATGGCAGGATGATGGTTTAAGCGATAATTATGACGATATTTTAGATACTGTCGCCATATTTTTAATAAAAATTTATCATGATATGTCCATATTACCTATTTTAGCAACATTGCTTTTTCGTAGAAATAGAAAAGGAAGTTTTTATCACGATTTGCTTTGGGCTTTATATGAGTCAAAGTCTCCTTTTGTCCTTCAACTTTTAGCCCAAGGACTTATATCTGACAATTTCGATGATTTTAAGTTAGCTAAGCGACTTTTAAGCTTTATCCCTAGTATAGAAAAATGTAATAGTAGAAAGAGGGCTTACAAATATTTTTTAAATTGGTTCACCAAGAATAAAAATTTTTTACAATATACTGGTGAAAGTTTTCAGCTAACCAGTAGACCTATACCTTTTTCCCCACAATCAAAATTTGAAAAGAATAGGGTAGGTGATTTAGATGATTAAAATCGCAGGAAAAATAATAACACCTGATAATATAGAAAATCAATCTGATTTAGACCCTGTTCAAAATAAAATCCTTGATATACTACATAATAGTGATTATACCTACCAATATTCTTCCCTTGAGGATTTAAAATTTGAGCTGATTTTGCGATTAAATATCATCAATGCTTCAAAGAGTTTATATAAAAGTGGTATGGATTTTAGAGTTTTTAGAGAATCAAAATGCAATGAAAAATTTTGGTCACGAACTGAAGAAGGTGGTTTTAAGTTAAAGGAAGAAGTTAAGCCTTCAGATGCCATAGATGACATTTTTAATAATGGTAGAAAATACGGTACTGAATGTGCCACAGCCATAGTAATAATCTACTATAAGGCAGTTCTAGAAATTTACCCTGAGGAACTTTTCAATATGATGTTCAGTAATATTGTCTTAATGAATTGGCATTATATTGATTCTGATTTAGATGTAAGAAATTATATTGATATTGCAGATTATCTACCCGGTGACTGTAGATATTTCAAAAATCCTGATGTTGATCCTGCTACTCCAGAATGGCAAGGGGAAAATGCTATAGATTTGGGTAATGGCAAATATTATGGTCATGGTATAGGAATAAAAACAGGAGAAGAAATTATTGAGGATTTGAATGAAAATAGAAAGGAAGATGCTACACAATCGGCATATTTAATGGAATCTGCCACAAGACCTAATATCAATTATTTATCATATAGATATTATTCATATATTGATAATAATTAATTATTGGGGAGAGTAAATCTCCCCATATATTTTCCTTAATTTTATTTTTTATTGACGGTTAAAAGTTCTCTTTCTATTTCATATATTTCTTCAGCCCTATCTGTACTAAGTTTTGAGAAAATTTCTTTTCTATATTGTATACCCATTTGATTTTTTTCTGCTTTTCCCTTCCTAATATCAGCCCAATATATTTTCTTTCTTTTATGATAAAGATCTAAATCAACTATCCTACTGCCATCATCTAGATATTCTAATCCAACAAGAATCTTTTTTATATATTTGGGCTCATGAAATGTAAAGAATCTTATTCTATATACTCCTACACTCATTAAGATTGTTGCCGCATCTTTTCCCCACGACTCTCCTAATATTAGTCCTAAGTCAAGTTCTTCTATAACCTTTAATAGTCTTTTATAATGAAGTGCGTATTCTCCATAACTATCGTATATCTTAATTGTAAGCTCATACCAATCTTTCTTTTCAAGTCCAATATTAAGATATTTTATTTCATGAATATTAAGCTCCTTCATTATCTCTCTATAGTTTTTATTAACATGTACAGCACTTTTGTATAGATTAGATAAACTAACGGGATTATTTAGAAGCTCTTTTGTAAAAACAATTATGGTTCCACTATTATGACTATCAAAAATGGTATTTAAACTTCTAACTTCACCGTTAAAATCACTCTTAATCTGATTTATAACTCTTTCTTCATTGCCAAGACTTCTCATTACAATAATTCTAGGTGCCATCCTGGCAAAGGTTATAATATTATATTTCTTATCTACAAGTAATTTACATAAGATATTTTCTGTTCTAAAGTTTATTAAGAGTGCTTTTTCTATATCGGTTTTTTTTAAAATCTTTTTATTCTCATTAGTAATAAATATTAATGTATTTCCATCTGTGGCACATTCATAAGCATCGTCTACATTACATTGGCAAGCATTAAAATCATCGATTAACATTTGTTTAAGTCTATCTACATCCTTACTAACTAGTACAAGAATCTTAGGTCCTGTTCTACATAGATACGGCATGATTATCCCCCCTCATTATCAAAATCCAATATTAGACGTTCCAAGTCTTTGATCATTTATACCATATGGATACTTTAATATGTATATATTATTACTTGGTATAGATATTATATTTATACCTAAAATACCATTTAAAAAAACTTTTTCATTGACTATTTTGTTTAACAAAGATGTATCATGACCAAATAAGTTTATATCTTTTGGTTTTTTTAATACTTCATTTGAAAAATGGCTTATCTTTATATCTCTATTCTCAATATTAATAATCCCAGTTTTTTTAAAAATAACACATCTATTTGTTGATTTTTTCACTATATCGTATCTATCATGATTTCCCAGTACCAAATATATTTCTTTAGCACATGAATTCTCCAACATATCTATTAGAGATTTTACTCCCTTAATATATAAATCTATCCTCTTTGGATATAGTCCTATCTTAATATTATCAACTAAATCTCCAGTATGAACTATGTACTTAGGTCTTAATTTTTTTATCAAAATATTAAGGGGTTTATAAAATACTGTAGGTGTATCTGAAATATGTAATAACAAATCTTCATTAGTGTCTAATAAGTTCTTTGGAATATGAACTCTACCCATGATATAGTCTAAGTATTTTAAATAATTTTTCATATGTATCCCTTCTAAATATAATATCTTTATTTTGTTATAAGATTAGGTGGGACATTACCTTTTAATGCTGCTATAATATTATCAGCTGCCATAATAGCCATTTTAACCCTTGTTTCATAGGTTGCACTTCCTATATGAGGACACATAACTACATTATCTAATTCCAATAATTCTTTCTCTATCTTAGGTTCATTTTCAAATACATCTAGACCAGCTCCCCAGATTTTCCTGGATTTAAGTGCATTTACTAATGCCTTTTCATCCACCACAGGCCCTCTTGAGGTATTAATTAAGATAGCCGTTTTCTTCATCATCTCAAGCTCTCTTTCTCCTATAAGATGTACTGTTTCATTTGTTAACGGTGTGTGTAATGAAACAAAATCAGATTTTTTTAATAGTTCATCCATAGATACATATACTGCACCTAACTCTTTTTCAAAATTTTCCTTTCTATTTCTATTATAATAAAGTATTTCCATATTGAAGCCCTTAGCTCTCCTTGCAAAGGCTCTTCCAATGCGCCCTGCACCTATTATACCCAAAGTTTTACCTGATATATCTCTTCCTAGTAATAGTTTAGGTGACCATCTTTTAAATTTCCCTTCCCTTATATAATTATCTCCCTCTACTACTCTTCTTGCAGTAGCAAATAAAAGGGCCCATGCTAAGTCGGCGGTTGCATCTGTTAATACATCAGGCGTATTTGTTAATAATACATTCCTTTCCTTCGCTGCCTTTACATCCATATTATTATATCCCACAGCGTAATTTGCAAATATTTTTACTTTAGGCTCAATATCCATTAGCTCTGAATCAATCCTATCGGATAATTGAGATAGAATTCCGTCTTTTCCCTTGATTTTTTCTTTCAATTCATCATATGTCAGCTCTCTATCAAGTTCATTAACTTCAACATCAAAATATTTTTTAAGCTTGTTTATCCCCTCTTCTGGGATTCTTCTAGTTACATAGACCTTTTTTCTTTCCATATTAATCCCTCCAGTAATAAAATTTACTATCTTTTTTACTTTATTATAAATAATGTTTCCATATGAAATAACAAATATATTTTTTCATCTATATAGATAATTATATCAGAGTAATTATTGGAAATTTATATAAAAATATACTAATCTAAAGAGAAATAATAAATTAGTGCTTTATGGAAATAATATTCTTGAGGTGATTTTAATGAATTCAAGGAAAAATATTCTAATATACATTCTTGTTATAGGTCTACTTAGCTTACAATTGTCTTGTGCAAAACAATCGGAAAAACCTGATACTGAATCTGAAGATGAACTCCAATACACACCACCTATTATTGAAGAAATTGAAGCTGACATTATAAGTATAATGTCTAATCTTGATATTATTCCTTACTATGAAAAACAGATTAAAGAGAGAAAAAAAATTACTGAAGAAAAGAAAAAACTAATGCTTCTTATGAATCAAAATGTACAGCAAAGCAGCAATGAAGGTTCAAATGGTAATAGCGATGAAGGAAAAGCAGAAGGAAATCAGGGTGAAAATAATGTTTTAGATGAAGTTGTAAAATTTATACCAAAACCGATTTCTATTAATGATGTTGTCCTTCTAGGTGTATTAAAACAGGAAATGAATAAGGAAGAAAATGAAAAAGAGGAAGAACAAATACCTGAAGATATCGCTCAAATTTGGAATGATATTAATGATAAAATCGCTGGCATTCATGAGAAATGGAATAATATTGAACCGTTAATAGCTAAAACAATCGCTTCTCAAACATCTATTAAAGGTTTTGAAGATACTTTAAATGAAATGACAAATTCTGCCTCTGAGTTCAAACAAATAGAAACCTTGATAGTTGCAAATATTTTAACTTCCTATATACCCGATCTTGTAGCTGGTTTTAAAAATAAATTTCCAAGTTCCATTTATAATATGAAGTTTCATGATAGACAAATTGTTTTAGATAGTGTAAATGGTAATCATGATAAAGCTAAGGAACATCTTGATAAAATAATTTTCTATGGGAATAGTTTAAATTCCACATTAATAGAAGAGAAAAAAACAGAACTTAAAGACAAACTTAGCAGTTCCATTACTGACCTACAAAATGCTTTAGATATTAAGGACAATACTATAATAAAAATAAAGGCCAGTATTTTAATGAAAAATCTAAATACCATTAAGGAAGAACTATCTAAATAAATATAGCGGAGAAAAATCTCCGCTATATTATTCTACTAATCCATATTTCCGTGCTTTATATGCTACGGTTTTATGGGTAATACCTAATGCTTTTCCAGCAGCGTTAAAACTTCCAAATCTCTTTAAGGCTTCTTTAATTATTTCTTTTTCATAATCCTCTAAAGTTGCCAGTTTACCATCTTTTTTCATGTTAATTAGAGATTCCTCATCAGATTTATATAGATTCATTCCATACATTTTAGAAATATTGTAAGGTAAATCATTTATATTTATAATATCGTTTTCCGATAACACAATTATTCTTTCAATAACATTTTCTAATTCCCTAACATTTCCAGGCCAATTATAATTATACAGACAATCTTTTGCTTCATCTGTAATCTGAAACTTTTCACAACTAATTTTACTAATGAAATGATCTATTAAAAGATTTATATCATCTTTTCTTTCACGTAAGGTTGGAAGATATATAGGAATAACATTTAGTCTATAATATAAGTCTTCTCTAAACTCACCCTTCTCAATCATTTCTTCTAAATCTTTATGGGTAGCCGATATAATTCTGACATCAACTTTTATTGTTTCATTACCACCTATTCTAGTAAATTCCTTTTCCTGAAGAACTCTAAGCAATTCCACTTGCAATTCATAGGGTAAATCCCCAATTTCATCTAAAAAAATGGTTCCTCCATTTGCCAATTCAAATTTTCCAATCTTCTTTTTAAAAGCACCTGTAAATGCACCTTTCTCATGTCCAAAAAGTTCCGATTGTATCAGATTTGAAGGTATAGCTCCGCAATTCAAGGTAATGAAAGGTTTATCACTTCTTTTACTATTTTCATGTATTGCCTTAGCTACCAATTCTTTTCCGGTTCCACTTTCTCCTCTTATCAATACTGTAGAATTAGTATATGATGCTTTTTGTGCTCTATATAAGGCTTTTCTAATAGCTTGACTTTTTCCAATAATTTTTTGAAATGGCTTATCTAATATATATTCAAATTTATTATTATCTTCATATGAATTATTATTAAGCTTAATCATATTATCTATTTCCTGATTTTTAAATTTACTATAGACTCCCAATACTCCATTAAATTTATTTCTATTGAATATGGTGGTTGTCGATACTTTTATTTGACTATCTCCTATGAAATAATTTAACTTACTCTTTATATTTTTCTTTTTTCTAAAACTCTCCATTATTACTTCATCAATGTTCATCATAAAGATATTCTTGCCCAGTATATCGCCCTTATTAGTTCTAAAAATTTCTTCATAGACCGTATTTACATAACTAATATATCCATGCTCATTTACAAGGCATACACCATCATCCATATTTTCTAATAATAACTCGACATCCATTTTACTTATATCAATATGTTTAATCTCAGAACGTTGTTGCATCCTATTTATCTTAATGGCCTTCATTTTAACACATCCTTACATACTTCTTGATGCAACTAGATTAACACCTTTAGTTATATCCTTAATTATGATATCTCCTTTTTTTATTGGGGTTTTAACAACTACTTTATTAATTTTCTCCATACAAGT
>CBETVX010000034.1:0-30688 GCA_965539935.1 uncultured Eubacteriales bacterium
CGACAAATAAAAAAATGAAATTAAAAACTACAAAATATTTTTAAACAAACAAAATTAACTTTGTAGAAAATTAATAAAAAATAGGAAGGGATTTCATGGAAAATGTAGAATAATTAAAAAATCTCAAAATTCACAAATTTATGTATATTTTGAATTTGCACAAATTCAAATTAACTATTATGGTTATTATTTTGTACATGTCTACATAATTATTAAGTAAGTAATCTTTAATATATAAAAATTGAAGGGGGGGACAAGGGGATATAAATTTTGGTAATTGATATTTAAGTGGTTAAGAAAAATAAAGGGGGATTCTAAGTGTTTAAGAAATTTTTAGCAACATTATTAATATTGGCTATGATATTTAGTTTGGCTGCATGTGGTCAAAATGTATCAAATGAGCCGGTTGAAGAGGAAAAACCAGCAACTGAAGAACCAAAAGAAGAGCCTAAAGAAGAAGCTAAGGAAGAACCAAAGGAAGAAGAAAACTGGAAAATAGGTATCATGACCGGTACCGTTGTACAGAATGAAGAAGAGTATAATGCAGCTCAAAATGTTTTAAAAAATTATGGGGAAGAACATATTGTAACTGTTACATATCCACCTAAATTTATGGATGAACAAGAAACTACAATTGCTCAAGTAGTTAGTATGGCTTCTGATCCAGATGTGAAGGCTATAGTTATTTGTCAAGCAGTTCCTGGAACTGCAGCTGCAATTGATAAGGCTAGAGAAATAAGGGATGATATATTATTTATAGCTGGTACCCCTGGAGAAAATCCAAACGATATTTCTGCCAAGGCAGACCTTGTATTACAAATGGATGAGTTAGCTATGGGTACAACTGTTCCAGAACAAGCCAAGAAGCAAGGTGCAAAGGTGTTTGTACACTATTCATTCCCAAGACATATGTCTTATCCACTTCTTGCTGCTAGAAGGGATATTATGAAGGAAACTTGTGAAGAAATTGGTTTAGAGTTTGTTGACGCTTCTGCCCCAGACCCAACTGGCGATGCAGGTGTTTCAGGTGCACAACAATTCATTTTAGAAGATGTTCCAAGAATGGTTGAAAAATATGGTAAGGATACAGCTTTCTTTAGTACTAACTGTTCTATGCAAGTTCCTCTAATAAGTGCAGCTTTAGAAGAAGGAGCTATATATCCTCAACCATGTTGTCCATCACCTTATCATGGATTTCCTTCAGCTCTTGGTATAGAAATTCCTGAAGATAAGAAGGGCGATATAGATTATGTAATAGAAGAGTCTAGAAGAATAATTAAAGAAAAGGGTGGAGAAGGAAGGTTCTCTACTTGGCCAGTACCAGTTAATATGATGTATATTGAAGCAGGAGCAGAATATGCTAAGGCTTGGATTGAAGGAAAAACTAATGGCAAGGTAGATTTAGAAGTTCTAAAAGAGAAGTTTAAAGAATATGCTGGTACAGATGTTCAAGTTAAAAACCTTGAAGAAGGTGGAAAGAAATACGATAATTATTTCACTGTGCTAGTTGATTTTGTTAATTATTAATCTTATCTAAATTACAAATAAAGATGTAAGGTTGCCAATGCAGGCAGCCTTACATTAATTATGAAGAAATAGAAGATATAGATAGGGTAGGTGATATGGTATGGATAATGGATATACGCTACAGATGAAAAATATTGAAAAGGAATATTTCGGAAACAAAGTTTTGAAAGGTGTAAATCTATCTGTTAAGCCAGGAGAGATTCATGCCCTACTTGGAGAAAATGGAGCAGGAAAATCTACACTGATGAATATATTGTTTGGAATGCCAGTTATACATTCTACAGGAGGCTTTTCAGGCGAGGTTGTGATTAACGGAGAAGTTGCAAATATAAAAACACCGAAAGAGGCTATGGAATACGGAATAGGAATGGTTCATCAGGAATTTATGCTTATACCAGGTTTTACATTAACGGAAAATATTAAGTTAAATAGAGAAATTACTAAAGATAATATTGTTGCAAAGCTTTTTAACAATGAAAAATTAAAATTTCTAGATAAAAAACAGATGGAAAGAGATGTAAGAAAGGCCCTTGATACATTGGGTCTGGATATAGATGAATGGGTAAAAGTAGCTGGTCTGCCAGTGGGACATATGCAATTTATAGAAATTGCCAGGGAAATAGATAAAGAAAATATGAAGCTTTTAGTATTTGATGAACCAACTGCAGTTTTAACAGAAAGTGAAGCTGATAATTTAATAAAGGCTATGAAAAGATTAGCTGAAAAGGGAATAGCTATACTATTCATAACCCATCGATTGGATGAAGTGATTCAGGCTTCAGATAGTGTAACTATACTTAGGGATGGAGAATTAGTTATAACTAAAAGGACTAGTGAAACAAATGTAATAGAGTTAGCTGAACTAATGGTAGGAAGAAAAATAGAGGTTACTAATAAAACTGAAGAAGATTCAAATGAAACAAATGCTGAGTCAGAAATAATTTTATCTCTTAAAAATCTCTTTGTTAAAATGCCTGGTGAAGAAGTAAAAGGGATAAATTTAGATGTAAGAAAGGGTGAAATTTTAGGGATAGGTGGACTAGCAGGACAGGGTAAAATAGGTATTGCCAATGGAATAATGGGTTTATATGAAACTAGTGGCGAAATATATTTGAATGGAGAGCCCCTTGAGCTTAATAATACTAAAGAAGTTCTAAAGAAGGGATTGGCATTTGTATCTGAAGATAGAAGAGGTGTAGGACTTCTCCTTGATAGTTCAATTGAAGAGAATATTATTGTTACGACTATGCAAATTAAGGATAAATTTCTTAAGAAGTATGGAATATTTACTCAAATTGATAGGGCTGCAGTACGCAAACATACATTAAAAATGATAGAAGATTTAGACATAAGATGTACAGGACCTGAACAAATTACTAGAAGATTAAGTGGTGGGAATCAACAGAAAGTTTGTGTTGCAAGGGCCCTTACTTTAGAACCTGACATACTTTTAGTTTCAGAACCTACTAGAGGTATAGATATTGGTGCTAAAAAACTTGTTTTGGATTTATTAGTTAGATTAAATAAAGATCTTGGTATGACTATCGTTATGACATCTAGTGAATTGGCTGAACTTAGGTCAATTTGTGATAGGATAGCAATTATATCAGAGGGTAAAGTAGAAGGTATATTAAAACCTACAGCTAGTGATAAGGACTTTGGTCTAATGATGGCTGGAGAATATCATAAATTAGAAGATAAGGAGGCTATATAAATGACGGAAACAGTAAGAAGAATTACAAATAAAATAGGCCTTCCAAGAATAATTATTTCTTCTTTTTTTATTCTTCTATGTTTACTTGCTATTAGTATTGACATGGAATTCGATAGCTTGTTAGGAGATATACTTAGAAGGTTTGGAATGTTTGGTATTTTAGTTTTGGCTATGGTACCTGCTATTCAATCTGGCATTGGGCCAAATTTTGCCTTGCCTATAGGAATTTTATGTGGAATATTAGGTGGAATAATTAGCATTGAAATGGGATTAATTGGTGCCCTTGGATTTTGGGGAGCCATATTGATTTCATTGCCCTTTGCTATAATAGTTGGCTGGGTTTATGGTATTTTACTTAACAGAATAAAGGGATCTGAAATGCTTGTGGCTTCTTATACAGGTTTTTCTGCTGTAGCTTTTATGTGTATAATGTGGGTAGTATTACCCTTTGAGCATCCTGAAATGGTATGGCCAATTGGAAGGGGGCTTAGGGTTACAATAGCACTTGATTCTACCTTTGGATATATATTAAATGATTTTTTAGCCTTTGAAATTGGTGGATTGTATTTTCCCACAGGGTTAATATTATTTTTCTTAGGAGCTTGTTTTGTTGTATGGTTGTTTACTAGGAGCAAACTAGGTATAGCCATGAAAGCTGCTGGAGACAATCCTAAGTTTGCTGCTGCCTCAGGTATAAATGTAGATAATTGTCGAATATTAGGAACAGTTTTATCAACAGTTCTCGGTGCCATAGGCATAGTTGTCTATGCTCAAAGTTATGGTTTCTTTCAATTGTATATGGCTCCTTTGATGATGGCTTTTCCTGCTGTTGCAGCTGTCTTGATTGGTGGAGCTTCAGCCCGTAAGGCTAAGATTTCCCATGTTATTATCGGGGTATTTTTATTTCAAGGATTACTTACCGTTGCTCTCCCCGTTGCAAACCAAATAATAAAAGTTGGGAACCTATCGGAAGTGCTTAGGACGATAGTTCAAAATGGAGTAATTTTATATGCATTAACTAAAGTAGGGGGGGCAGATTAATATGGCTGAAACTAATAAAGTTGATGTTGTAAAAACAGAAAATATATCTATCAATAAAAAAATAAAAAAGATATTATTTGATAATATTGTAACTATTCTCTTTGTAATATTATGTATTGCAGGTGTTATACTATCAGAACTTCCAATATTTTTTATTCTAAACGAACTTCTTACAAGGATTTCTAGGAATTCTTTTTTAGTACTAGCCCTGATTATACCTGTACTTGCAGGCATGGGACTAAATTTTGCTATTACTGTTGGAGCCATGGCTGGTCAAGCTGCAATTATTGCTGTAACCCATTGGAAAATTCCTGGAATATATGGATTTATCCTTTGCGCAATTCTATCGGTACCAATGGCTATTATATTTGGTATGCTTACAGGTAAGCTATTAAATAAAACAAAGGGACAAGAAATGATTGCCAGTATGATTACAGGTTACTTTGCTAATGGTATATATCAATTTATATTTTTATTTGGTATAGGAACATTTATACCAATGACAAATGAAGTGCTTTTATTAAGTAGTGGTGTTGGAATTAGAAATACAGTAGACCTTGCTAAAGATAATGGAATAAAATATGCTTTGGACAATATAATGAAAGTAGATTTTTTCAATGTATTACTTGTGGCAGGGATAGGGTTAATGTTATATACATTATATAGATTAACAATTAAAAAAGCAGATAATAAAATAAAAACAAATAGAATTAAATACATAGTTTTACTAATACTTAGCATAATACTAATAGTAGTAAGTATAGCCTTTATACTTGATATAGGAATACCTAAAAATTTAAAGGCATTGAAACTTCTTAAAGTCCCTGTAGTGACTTTAGCTGTAGTAGGTGCATTATGCGTTTTTAATGTGATAATAGTAAAAACAAAACTAGGTCAGGATTTTAGAACTGTAGGGCAAGATAAGCATATTGCCAGTGTCTCTGGAATAAATGTGGATAGGGTTAGAGTAATAGCTATCACCATATCTACTGTGTTGGCAGCTTGGGGACAGCTTATATTCCTGCAAAATATAGGTATAATGAATACTTACGGTAGTCACGTACAAATAGCTCTATTCTCAATAGCTGCTATACTAATAGGGGGTGCATCTGTATCAAAGGCAACTGTAGGGCAAGCCTTACTAGGGGTGGTACTTTTCCATACTTTGTTTATAGTTTCACCCAAGGCTGCACAAAATGTATTTGGTGATGCACAAATTGGTGAATTCTTTAGAAATTTTGTATCCTATGGTGTTATAGGTGTAGCTTTAGGATTACATGCATGGAAAAAAAGTAATGCTAAAAAAATAATTTAAAAAAATGTTGACAGAATATGAAAGTAGTGATAAACTCATTTTGTGGTAAAATAATAATGAAAATAAAGAAGAAGCATTTCGTTTCTCACCTTGTAACAGGAGTTAACAAGGTTAATATGGCCCTATATACTATTATATTAGTATATTTTATAAATTTATTTACGGCTATATAAGACGAATGCTTGTGCATTCGTCTTTTTTGATATATGTTTAAATTTTCAGGAGGTGGACAACAATTAAAAATATTGAGGTTAATGAAGCCATTAGAGACCGTGAAATTAGATTAGTTGGTGCAGATGGTGAGCAAATTGGAATAATGTCATCAAAAAGAGCTCTAGAGATAGCGGCTGAAAAGAAGTTAGATTTAGTAAAAATAGCACCAAAGGCTAAGCCACCGGTTTGCAAAATAATGGATTATGGAAAATATAAGTATGAGCAGTCTAAGAAGGAAAAAGAAGCAAAAAAGAAGCAAAAAGTTATAAATGTTAAGGAAGTTAGATTAAGTCTTAATATAGAAGAACATGACCTAAATACAAAGGCAAAGAAAGCTATTAAATTCTTAAAAAATGGAGATAAAGTAAAAGTGTCCCTTAGATTTAAAGGGAGAGAATTAGGTCATACTGAATTAGGATATGAAGTATTAGATAGATTTTTCTCAATAGTTTCAGAAGCTGGAACTAAGGAAAAGAATCCAAAAATGGAAGGTAGAAGTATTGTAATGTTCATATCACCTAAGAATTAGTTATTATATGTAGCTGAAGGGAGGAAATTAACAATGCCAAAAATGAAGACTCATAGAGGTGCAGCAAAAAGATTTAAGAGAACTGCTAAGGGTAAACTTAAAAGATCTAAAGCTTATAAAAGTCATATCTTGACTAAGAAAAGCCCTAAAAGAAAAAGAAATTTACGTCAATCTTCTTTAGTTGCTAAAGGCGACCAAAAGAGAATCGATAAGATACTACCATATCTATAAAAACAACTGGCAAAGGAGGTAATATAAATGGCAAGAGTAAAAAAGGCTTTAA
Organism: uncultured Eubacteriales bacterium; assembly: GCA_965539935.1. Lineage (GTDB taxonomy): Bacteria > Bacillota > Clostridia > Peptostreptococcales > Caminicellaceae > CBETVX01. Next base: position 6,623 of record CBETVX010000034.1, read on the forward strand.
ATGCAAAAAAGAAACATAAAAAAATATTAAAGCTTGCAAAGGGTTATTATGGAGCTAAAAGTAAGATCTTTAGACCTGCTAATCAAGCGGTAATGAGATCTTTAAGATATGCATATATTGGACGTAAATTAAGAAAAAGAGATTTTAGAAAACTATGGATTTCTAGAATAAATGCTGCGGCTAGAATGAATGGCTTATCATATAGTAAGTTTATAAATGGTTTAAAATTAGCTGGAGTTAATATAAATAGAAAAATGCTTTCTGAAATGGCTATCCATGATGCAGAAGGTTTTAAGCAATTAGTTGACGTTGCTAAGGAAAAACTAAACGCATAAAAAATAGACTCTTAGGGAGTCTATTTTTTTGCTATTTACTTTTAAAACTTAAACTTCAGTGGTATAATAACAAAAATTACATAATTGTACCGAGGTGATTAAAATACTAAGGAAACAAGAAATAAATGGGTATAAATTAAATCCCGCTCAAGTTCTTGTGCTAGGATTTGCCGGGATTATATTAATAGGAGCTATATTATTAAACCTGCCAATGGCTTCTAAAAGCGGTGAAAGTGTTGGTTTTATTAATGCTTTTTTCACTGCAACTTCAGCTGTATGTGTAACGGGTTTAGTAGTAGTAGATACAGGAACCTATTGGACAGTTTTTGGTAAAACAGTAATTTTATTATTAATACAAGCAGGTGGACTTGGCTTTATGACAATGGCTACTATGGTGGCTTTTATATTAGGTAAAAGAATATCTTTGAGAGAAAGATTAATAATGCAAGAAGCTTTAAACCAATTAAACATTGCCGGTGTAGTTAGACTTACAAGATACATATTATATATGACCTTTGCCATAGAAGGGATAGGGGCTGTTTTATTATCCTTTAGATTTATTCCTGTTTATGGGATATCAAAAGGTATAGCATATTCTATTTTTCATTCCATATCAGCATTTTGTAATGCAGGTTTTGATTTGATTGGTAACTTTAGGAGTTTAACTCCCTTTGTAGGAGACACCTTAATAAATTTTGTGATTTGGGCATTGATTATTATAGGAGGGTTAGGATTTACTGTAATAATAGACATTATTACAGTTAAGAAGTACACCAAATTAAGTCTCCATTCTAAATTAGTTTTAGTTTTGACATTTATACTAATTCTTATAGGATTTATTGTTGTCTTTGTACTTGAGTATAATAATCCCAATACAATAGGAGATATGTCATTAAAGGATAAAATATTGGGGGCTATGTTTCAAGCCATAACACCGAGGACAGCAGGATTTAACACACTATCTTTTAATCAAATGAAAACGGCATCGATTTTTTTAATTATGGTCCTTATGTTTATTGGAGGGTCCCCAGGATCAACGGCTGGTGGAGTTAAGACTACCACCGCTGGGATATTGGTTCTAGCCATTATTTCTATAACACGAGGAAAAACTGATACTGAAGTATTTAATAGGAGAATCTCTAAGGAAATAGTAGATAGAGCCTTGGCAGTCATAGGAATAGGTATGCTTTGGGTAATAATAGTTATAATGATACTATCTATAACGGAAACAAATCATACTTTTTTAGAAATATTTTTTGAATCAATATCTGCCTTTGGCACTGTCGGATTATCATTAGGGATAACTCCAAGTTTAAGTATTACGGGGAAAATGGTTATAGCAATAACTATGTTTGCAGGAAGGGTTGGTCCTATGACACTAGTATTAGCCCTAGCACGGCAGCAACAAAAAAATAATGGAGCTATTAGGTTGCCAGAAGATAAAATTATAGTAGGATAAAGAGGTGGTTTCATGAAAAAACAATTTGTAATTATTGGATGTGGGCGCTTTGGATCGAGTGTTGCAAAAACATTGTATGATATGGGCTATGAAGTATTAGCGGTAGATACAAATGAAGAAATAATTCAAAACATTGCAGATCATGTAACCCATGCTGTTCAGGCAGATGCTACCGATGAAAACTCCATAAAATCATTGGGAATAAGAAATTTTGATGTGGCAGTAGTTACTATTGGGTCTAATATTCAATCTTCTATTTTAATAACATTAATGGTAAAAGAACTGGGAGTAAAATATGTAGTAACAAAGGCTCAAAATGAACTTCATGCAAAAGTATTATATAAAATTGGAGCAGATAGAGTAGTATTTCCTGAGAGAGAAATGGGGATAAGGGTTGCTCATAACCTTGTATCATCTAATATCATGGACTATATTGAATTGGCTCCAGATTATAGTATTGTTGAGGTGGCTGCACTAGATGAATGGGTTGGACAGAATCTAAGGGATATTAATATGAGGGCGAAGTATGGTGTAAATGTAATGGCCATAAAACATGGACCAAATATTAATATATCTCCAAGTGCTTTAGATATAATAGAGGAAGATGATGTTTTAGTAGTAATTGGTCATAATGATGATATAAGTAAGATAGAAAAAAAATAAGGGGAGATTAAATTGACCCTTGAAATAAATTCAAATTCAAATAAAAATATAAAACATATAAAATCTCTTAAGAAAAAAAAGTATAGAGATAAATATAATGAGTTTATAATAGAAGGTATTAGAATTATTGAACATGGGATTTTAAATAATTATAATATCAAATCCCTTTATTATAGGGAAGACATATACAATGACCTAGTAAATACTAAAATTATTAATAAATTGGAGAAAAAAAATACTCCTGTATATAAGGTTTCCAATAGGATATTTGCAGAAATTGCAGATACTGAAAACCCTCAGGGAGTCATAGCTATTGTTGAAAAAAAACATTATAAAGTAGAAGATATACTTAATAAAGAAAATTTATCCCTTATATTATTAGATAGGCTTCAGGACCCTGGAAATGTAGGTACAATAATAAGAACTGCTGATGCCGCTGGCTTTCATGGAGTTTTTTACTCAAAGGGTTGTGTAGATATATATAATGAAAAGACAGTAAGATCTACAATGGGTTCAATATTTACTATGCCTATAATAAAAGTAGAGAATTTGAATGGATTTGTTGATAAACTTAGAAGTAATAATATTAATGTTATTTCTACAACTTTAGATGCAAATACCTATCATTATGAAGTTGAATATGGGAATAAAAATGCTATAGTAATAGGTAATGAAGGTAATGGAATATGTAAAGAAATTATTGACAAATCTAATGTAAAGGTTAAAATACCAATGGTGGGGTCAGCAGAATCATTAAATGCTTCTGTGGCTGCAGGAGTAATTATATACGAAATTTTAAGACATAATAACTGTTCAGAAAATTCTTAAAAAATATGAACTTAACATAACTATTTCTTGTAAACCACTTTTTACTATGCTATAATTTATTTAAGCAAATAGTGAAAAGGGGTGTAGCCAGTAATGGTATACATGGCTCAGTTTTTTTGGAAAATTTTTATGTTAACCGGAAATGTTGATGCTTATCTCATATACAAGGAATTAATGAGTTGTTAAATAGATTATAGGCTATGAAGGAGCAAAGTAGGATAATGACTATTTACAGAGAGAAGATGTCTGAGGCTGAGAGCATCTTTATATTAGGATTTATCTGAAGTTCTCTCTGGAGCTATAAAGCTGAAATTTTTAGTAGGCTTTATCGGGTAAAACCGTTATGTTTTTGAAAGTGGCTAGCAATTTATGTTAGCTATTAGGGTGGTACCGCGGAATAAACCTTCGTCCCTTGGGATGGAAGGTTTTTTTTATTGTCCAAAAATTTTTATAAAGATTTAAATAGAAAGGAGAAACATAATGAGAGAAAGGCTTAAAGAAATTTTAGAAAACTCAAAGGCAGAAATTAATTCTGCAGAAGATTTACAGCAACTGGAACAGATTAGGGTTAAATATTTAGGAAAAAAGGGTGAGTTAACCCAAGTTCTTAGGGGCATGGGGAAATTATCTAAGGAAGAAAGACCTATAATAGGGAAATTTGCCAATGAAGTAAGAATAGAAATAGAGAACAAACTAGACTCAACCATATCAATTATTGAGGAAAAAGTAAAGAAAGACAGATTAGAAAGAGAAGTTATAGATGTAACCATGCCTGGTATAAAGAAAAAAATAGGACATAGACATCCATTAACCTTAGTGTTAGATGAAATTAAAAGCATATTCATAGGTATGGGATTTAAAATTGCCGAAGGGCCTGAGGTTGAAACAGTTTATCATAATTTTGATGCTCTTAATGCACCTAAGGATCATCCCTCTAGGGATTTATCAGATACATTTTATATAAATGATAATATCTTGCTTAGAACTCAAACTTCTCCAGTACAAGTTAGAGTAATGCAAAGTTCTAAGCCACCGATAAAGATAATATCACCAGGAAGATGTTATCGTTCAGATGAAATAGATGCTACACATTCACCTATGTTTCATCAAATAGAAGGATTAGTTATAGATAAAGGAATTACCTTTGCAGACTTAAAGGGAACATTGGAAATTTTTGCAAAGAGATTTTATGGAAGTAATACTAAAACGAAATTCAGACCCCATTATTTTCCATTTACCGAACCAAGTGCAGAAATGGATGTATCATGTTTTAAATGCGGTGGTAGTGGATGTAGAATGTGTAAGGGAAGTGGATGGATAGAAATACTAGGTTGTGGTATGGTTCATCCGAATGTTTTAAAAGAATGTGGAATTGATCCAGAGGAATATAGTGGATTTGCCTTCGGTATGGGCCTTGATAGAATAGCAATGTTAAAGCTTGAAATAGATGATATTCGTCTGTTCTTTGAAAATGATATGAGATTTATAGAACAATTCTAAAGGAGGTTTTTTATGTTAGTACCAGTAAATTGGTTAAAAGATTATGTTGATATAAAGGATATACCAGTTAATGAACTTGAAGAAAAAATGATTATGTCAGGATCAAATACAGAAACTGTTACCAAAGTAGCAAAGGATGTTGAAGGGGTAGTAATTGGAAAGATAATTGAAATAAAAAAGCATCCAAATGCCGATAAATTGGTTGTAACTAAAGTAGATGTTGGACAGGATGAAACTATTCAAATAGTTACTGGAGCAGATAATATAAATGAAGGGGATATAGTTCCAGTAGCTCTCCATGGAGCAAAACTTCCTGGGGGACTAAAAATAAAAAAAGGAAAACTTAGGGGAGAAGTTTCCAATGGTATGTTATGTTCAGCTGAAGAATTGGGCTTTGCAGAAAGTGTAGTACCTAAAGAGTCCAAAAATGGTATTTTTATTCTAAATGGAAATTATACACTTGGAGAAGATATACATAGTGCCCTTGGCTTAGATGATTATGTTATAGAGTTTGAAATAACACCTAACAGACCCGATTGTTTAAGTATGATTGGTATGGCTAGAGAAACTGCAGCAACCTTTGACCTTAAACTAAATTATCCAGATATAAAGATTAAAAATGAAGTGGATAATATTAAAAATTATGCATCAGTTGAAGTTAAAGACCCTGACCTATGTAGAAGATATGCAGTAAAGGTTATTAAGGATGTAACAATAAAACAATCACCTATGTGGTTACAATTAAAACTTATGAAGGCTGGTGTAAGACCAATAAACAATATTGTTGATATTACAAATTATGTAATGCTTGAATATGGTCAACCCCTTCATGCATTTGATTTAGATAAGTTAAATAAAAATCAAATTATTGTCAGAAGAGCTAAAGAAGGAGAAAAAATAGTGACTTTAGATGGGGTGGAAAGGACCCTTAAAGGTGAAAATTTAGTTATTGCTGATGCTTCAAGACCTGTTGCTTTGGCAGGGATAATGGGTGGAGAAGATACTGAGGTAACAGAAGAGACCAAGACTATTCTTTTAGAAAGCGCAAATTTCAATAAAACAAATATAAGAAGCTCTTCAAGAGGCATAGGCCTAAGGTCAGAAGCGTCATCAAGATTTGAGAAGGGTGTAGACCCAAATATTGCTAAGTTGGCCCTTGATAGAACATGTCAATTGATAGAAGAACTTGAAGCCGGCATTATAGTTGAAGGGACTATAGATATTTATGATAATAAATTAGAAAAACATGAGATTGTTGCTAGACCTAAGAGAGTAAATTATTTGATTGGAATAGACCTTAAAACTGATGAAATTGTAAATATTTTAGAGAGATTGGAATTAAAAGTAGATTTAGAAAGTGATAAATTGAAAATAAGTGTTCCAACCTTCAGACAAGATTTACAGGCTGAAATAGATATAGTTGAAGAAGTGGCTAGAATATATGGGTATAATATTATTGGTTCCACATTGCCTAAGGGAGCTAATTGGGGTGCAAGAACCAATGCTCAAGAAATTGAGTATTACACAAAAAATGTTCTTAACAGTTTAGGATTAAATGAAATATCAACATATTCATTTGTCAGTCCTAAGAGTGTTGATATGATAAATATACCTGAAGAAAGTTTTCTAAAAAGATTTGTAAAGCTCATTAATCCCCTTGGAGAAGAATATAGTGTGATGAGAACCACATTAATACCAAACATGCTTGAAGTATTAGCTAGAAATTATAAGAAAAAAGTTAAAAATGCCCATGCCTTTGAAATAGGCAAGATATTTATTCCAAAGGATATCCCGGTTACAAATCTGCCAATAGAGAAAAAAATGCTTACTATTGGAATGTATGGAGAGGATATAGATTTCTTTAGCATTAAAGGTATAGTTTGCAATTTGTTTGAAAGACTTGGAATTGAAAAATATGATTTTGAGCCGGAAAAAAATCATCTAACCTTTCATCCCGGTAGATGTGCAACTATAGGTTTTGGAAATCATATCTTAGGTACCATTGGAGAAGTGCATCCTGATGTTTTGGAAAGATATGGTATTGATGGAAGGGCATATATTGCTGATATAGATTTCAATATATTATTACAAATCACTAGTTTGGAAAAAACTTATAGACAACTACCTAAGTATCCTGCTATTAGTAGAGATATTGCTATCGTAGTTAAAGAAGAAGTATATGCTAAGAAAATTAGAGATATAATCAGGGAAAATGGTGGAAAACTACTTGAAAATCTTGAATTGTTTGATGTTTATAAAGGAAAACAAATTCCAGATGGATATAAGAGTATGGCCTATGGATTAAGATTTAGAGCAGAAGATAGGACATTGACCGATGAAGAAGTAAATAAAATATACGATAAAATACTTGATGAATTAAAGAAACAGGTGAATGCAGAATTAAGATAATAATCAAAGGGGTTGTTCATATTGAACAACCTCTTTGATTTTACTATTGATAAACTTCCTTAGTATAATAAAATATATAAAGAGAATAATTCTTTAGTATTATTAAGTTATTTACAAAATTATGATAAAATATATATTAGAATTATTTTGCTTATAGAAGGAAATTAAGACCCTATAAAGAATAAATATATTTAATATGCTCTTATTTTGAAGGGGTAAGGGGTTGTGAATAATGACAAATAAAAATAAAGTAATAGTTAAAATATTAGGGCAAGAATATACCATAGTAAGTGATGAACCAAGGGAATATATGCAAAAGGTTTCAAATTATGTAGATGATAAAATGGTGGAAATAGCTGAAAAAAATCCTAAGCTTAGTACAGCGATGGTGGCTGTATTAACTGCATTAAATATAGCAGATGAATATTATAAACTCATAGAAAAATATAATGATATACAAAAAGATCTTTCAGCTCCTATTAATGAATTAGAAGAAGTAAAAAAACAGCTTGCAATTACCACTGATGAGGTCAATAAAAAAGAAGAAAAGCTTGAAAAAATATCTATGAAATATGAAGAACTAATGAAAGATAATACTATACTTAAAAATGAGCAGGATGATTTAAAAGACGAATTAAATAGACTTAACTATGAACTAAAATTAAAGGATAGCAAACTAAAGAAATCTGACAAAATAATTGATGATTTAAAGAATAAGCTTTTAGATAGTGAAGTTAAGCTTATTGAAACAAGAAAAGAACTCCAAGAGTTTATTGAAATTTTTGACCAGTCCTCAAACACATAAAAACTTACTAGTTAAGTATTTATTAATAAAGTAGTGATATAATAATATTACTGCTTTTTTATTTCTGTTTTTCCTTTACTAAATAATAAGCTTTGCAAAACAGAAATTTTAAATTCAAAGAGATTAATGGTGGTAGACCCTATTAATGACCTAGTAAATAATAATATTAGAATTATAAGATTACAGTTTACAAATGAAGGTAAAAGTGAAATAATAGATATTATTAATGCCCATTTAAAAAGAGTATAGCCATTAAAGGAAAAGAAAGTAAAGACTTCGGGTCACATGAAAAATTTGATAAACTTCCTCAAAGACAATGGCAACTATACAAAGGGACATTTCTTTAGAGGGGGAGAGTAATATTTTTATAGTCGTTGTAAGGAGAATTGAAAATGAATGAAAAAGCCTTTAGGGTTCTAGAATTTGAAAAGATAAAAAAACAATTATGGAAACAAATATCATCTAAACTTGGAAAGGAACTTGTAGGAGAGTTAAAACCGTCTAAAGACTATGATGAAGTTATACAATGGTTAAATGAAACTTCAGAGGCTTCAAGCTTGATTATACATAGAGGAAGTGTTCCCTTAGGACCTATTTATGATATGAGTCAGTACTTAAAAATAGCACAAATAGGATCATATTTATATCCAGGTCAATTGTTACAAGTATCTGACACCTTAAGAACAGCAAGAATAATAAAAAAATTTATAGAAACTGACGATGCCAAGGATAGATTTCCAAGTTTATTTGGTTACGCCTTAAATATAAGTGTCTATAGACATATAGAAGAGAAAATTAATGACTCCATAGTAGGTGAAGATGAAGTATCCGACAATGCTAGTGCTACTCTTAGGAGTATAAGAAGAAGTATTGAAAATAAGAATAGTAGCATACGAAGTAAACTTAATTCTATAATAAACTCATCCAGTATGCAAAAATACTTGCAAGATGCAATAATTACCATAAGGCAGGATAGATTTGTAATACCAGTAAAGGCTGAATATAAGAGCAATGTTCCTGGTCTTGTCCATGACCAATCATCTAGTGGTGCAACTTTATTTATTGAACCTTTAGCAATAGTTCAACTGAACAACGAATTAAAAGAATTAAAATTAAAGGAAAAGGCTGAAATTGAAAGAATTCTTAGGGATATAACAGCTATGATAGGAGAAGTTGCTGAAGGAATAGAAATCAATCAAAAAACTTTAGCTAAATTAGATTTCATAATTGGTAAGGGGAAATTAGCCCTTGAAATGAAAGGTATGCATCCTAAAATCAATCAAAATGGATATATAAGAATAAAAAATGGTAGGCATCCTTTAATTAATAAAGAAGAAGTTGTTCCAACAAATATTTGGTTGGGAGATGAGTTTGATACCCTTGTAATTACAGGGCCTAATACAGGAGGGAAAACTGTAACTTTAAAAACAGTTGGGCTTATGACCTTAATGGTTCAATCGGGATTGCATATTCCTGCTGATCATGGAAGTGAGATGTCTATATTTCATAATGTCTATGCTGATATTGGAGATGAACAAAGTATAGAACAGAGTTTGAGTACATTTTCTTCCCATATGAAAAATATTACTAATATTGTAGAAAATGTTACCGATAAAGATTTAGTATTATTAGATGAGCTTGGTGCAGGAACGGACCCCACAGAGGGAGCAGCATTGGCAATGGCCATACTAACATATTTATATGAAAAGGGTGCAAAAACAGTTGCTACAACCCATTATAGTGAACTTAAACAATTTGCATTAGCTAATAAAGGCATTGAAAATGCCTCTGTTGAATTTGACGTTGAAACTTTAAGCCCTACCTATAAATTGTTAATAGGAATACCTGGTAAGTCAAATGCACTGGAGATATCAAGAAGATTAGGATTAAGAGAAGATATTATAGAAAAATCTAAGGAATTCATTAATAATGAAAATATTGAATTTGAAGAAATAATATCTAATATCGAGAGCAATAGAAAATCTGCTGAAAAGGATAGAGATGAAGCAATTAGATTGAGACTTGAGGCAGAAAAGCTAAAGGAAGAATTCAAAAATAAAAAATTAAAATTACAAACCCAAAGAGATAGGGAAATAAGTAAAGCCAAAGAAGAGGCAAGAAAAATATTAAAAGAGGCCAAAAGAGAAGCCGATGAAATAATTAAAGAACTGAGAAGTATATCAAAGGCTGTAGAAGCCGATAAAAATAAAAAAATAGAAGAAATGAGAAGAAGACTTAAAACTAATATTGATCAGTTAGAAGATCCTCTGTTTAAAGATATGGAGTATGAAGTATCAGAGCCTCCAAAAAACCTTAAAAAAGGAGATAGCGTAAAAATTCTTACTCTAAATCAAGAAGGCACAGTTGTTACTAAACCTGACTCAAACGGAGATTTAACGGTTCAAGTTGGAATAATGAAGATAAACGTAAATATAAAAAATTTAAGACTAATTGGTGATAAAAAAGTTGATATACACAAAAGTAGTGTTGGTAAAATATTAAAGTCTAAAACTCAGAATATAAGAAATGAAATTGACCTTAGAGGACAGACTTTAGAGGAAGCAATAATTAAGCTAGATAAATATTTAGATGATGCATATCTTGCAAAACTTGAACGTGTAAATATCATTCATGGTAAGGGAACTGGAGCTTTAAGAAAGGGTATACAACAATTTCTTAAAAGACATTCACATGCAAAATCCTTTAGAGAAGGAGTATATGGTGAAGGCGGATCCGGTGTAACTATTGTAGAATTAAAATAATAAGGAGGAAAAAATGATATTAGTTAGTGCTTGTTTATTAGGTGTTGATTGTAAATATAATGGTAAAAACAATAAAAACAAGGAACTGTTAGAATTTTTGAAGGATAAATCCTATATACCCATTTGTCCCGAGCAATTAGGAGGCCTATCAACGCCCCGTAAACCAAGTGAAATTATTAAGGGTAATGGATTAGATGTTTTAAATAATTTAGCTAGGGTAAAAAATATTGATAGTGAAGATCTTACTTTCAATTTTATTAGAGGTGCCGAGGAAACTTTGAAGATATGTAAGCTATTTGGATGTAAAGAAGCTATTTTGAAGGCTCGTAGCCCTTCCTGTGGAAGTAAATATATTTACAATGGAGAATTTAATGGTACAATAAAAGAGGGGATAGGTGTAACTGCTGCACTGCTTAAGGAAGAAGGAATAACTGTTCTAAGCGAAGAAAATTATGAAGAATTTTTTAGCGGTAATAATGATACAAAAGACTTATAAACACTTTAAACAAGGGGGATTTACAAATGAAAAAAACATTAAGTTTGATATTAGTGTTCATGCTGACCTTATCATTGGCTGTAGGGTGTAGTAAAAAGGATGATGTAGAGGAATTAGATTTAGGACAAGCTGTTGAAGATAATGGAGAAGAAATACTTGAAGTTAGTAATGAAAATGAAGAAGATAGTAATTTAACTCAGGAAATAGATTACATAATCTATGTACGATATAAAGATAAACCTTTTTTATATGATGAAGTCTTTTCCGTTAATATAAATGATGAAAAATTTAAAGATAAAAGTATTGAAGAGTTTGTAATTGATGAATTATTCAATTATGAATCAGAGGGAAATTATACAAATGGAATACCTGAAGGAACTAAAGTTTTAGGTATAGAAAGAGAAAATAATAATGTAATAATAAATCTATCTAAAGAATTTACAAAAAAGGATATGTCTAATACCGATGCTTTACTTACTTTGGGCACTATTGTAAATACACTAACTGCTATACCAGGTAATGAGACAGTACAAATTAAGGTTGAAGGAGAAATAATTGATAATTTCAACGGTGTTGATATATCAGCTCCTATTTACTTTATGGAAGGACTTTATCCAGACAAATAAAAAAATGGGTAGTCAAATTTTAATATTTGACTACCCATTAATATTTTCAAGCATATCTTTGGCTTCTACAAAGTTAGGATTAATCTCTAGAGCCTTTTCAAAATTATTCTTAGCTTTATCTATTTGGCCATAATTATAATAGATATGACCTAAATAATAATAAAAGTCTTCAATATTTTCATTTTTATCTATACCATATAAAAACTGCAACTCTGCCGATTGCAAATCATTTTTTTTAAGATATTCAATTCCCATAAATAAATGATACTGCCAAGTATCTTGATTTAGCTTAATACCTGCCATTAGAGAAGTAAATAATAGTACAATGGTCAAAATCTGTGCAATAATCTTTTTGTTATTAATTATTTTCTCCCCTCTAATACCTATGGCCCAACTAATAATAAAACCACCAATGAGACCCCAAATATGGCCCCAATTATCAATATTTGGAACTAATATACCAAACATTAAATTTATACCAATGATAGTGAGTAGATTAATTAATTGTTTGCGATGAAAAATATATGGTCTACTAAAGTAAAGATAAAGATAAGCACCAAATAAACCGAATATGGCACCAGAAGCACCGACGGAAATAGAATCATTAAATATAAAACTTCCTAAACTTCCAAATATTCCAGCCACTAGAAAAATAATAATAAACTTAAACTTTCCATAAACAATCTCAATGTTTTTTCCAAGAATATTAAGAGCATACATATTTAAAAGTAAATGGGTTATATCTGAATGTAAAAACATTGCTGTTAATAATCTATAATACTGGCCTGAAGCAATCATGGGGTTATATTTTGCTCCAAAAATAATTAAAGTATAGGGGTCGAAATTAAAGGATTTATCGTATAGAAATACTATTATTGTAATAATAATGTTTATAGCTATTATTAAGTGATATAAATATATATTCTTTTCTTTTTCCATAGATGATATGAATACCTCCAAATAAAATAGTTATAATAATTTTAACAGATAAATTTCTTTACTGAAAGGCATAATATAATAAATTTATGAAAAGTACTTGATTTAATTGCAAATTTATGCTAAATTATATTTCAAATTTAACATTGTATGTATCTATGATTAGGAGAGTAAACTAGAAGCAATGTTATAGCGAGTCGGAGATGGTGGAAGTCCGATATATCTTTTAGTTGAAGCGCACCTTTGAGATTTTAGCTGAACTTAGTAGGTTAAATGGTTTCCCTCCATTAAAGGGGATAAAAGAGGGCACTTTATTGCCAAAAAGAGTGGTAACGCGGGTATAACTCGTCTCTTGTGATTATTTCTCAAGGGACGAGTATTTTTTGTTTGAATATACAGTTTCTGATAAAAGAGGAGGAAAAAATATGATCGATTTTAAAGGTGAGATAGCAAAACTTATTTCTGAGAAAACTGAAAATCTTAATTTTGAAGATGTACTTTCTATGATTGAGGTACCACCAAATTCTGATATGGGAGATTATGCATTTCCTTGTTTTAAATTAGCTAAAATATTTAGAAAGGCTCCAAATCTTATAGCTGAAGATATAGTAAAGTCAATGGGAGAAAATGAGCTTTTCGAAAAAATAGATATAGCTGGGGCATACATAAACTTTACTATCAATAAAGAAATCTTTGCTAAATCAGTTATTCAAGAAGTTTTAGCAAAAGAGGATTCCTTTGGTTCAAGTGATTTAGGCGAAGGCAAAAATGTTATTGTAGAGTTTTCATCACCCAATATTGCAAAGCCCTTTCATATAGGACATATTAGAACTACAGTTATAGGAAGTGCTTTAAATAATATTTATAAATTCTTAGGATATAATACTATAGCTATAAACCATCTAGGAGATTATGGGACACAATTTGGTAAACTAATAGTTGCCATAAAAGCTTGGGGGGATAGAAAAGTAATAGAATCAAACCCTATCCCAGAACTACTTAAACTGTATATAAAATTCCATGAGGAAGCAGAAAAGAACCCACAGTTAGATGATGAAGCAAGAATGTGGTTTAAAAAGTTAGAAGATGGAGATGAAGATGCCAAAGAGCTTTGGCAATGGATTAGGGACGTTAGTTTAATGGAATTTAATAGAGTTTATGATATGTTAGGAATAAAATTTGATTCATTGGCTGGTGAGAGTTTTTATTCTGACAAAATGCCTAAAGTACTAGAAAAAATGAGAAATGAAAACGTACTAAAAGAATCTCAAGGTGCAGAGATAGTTGATCTTGAGCCCTATGGAATGCCACCAGCATTGATTACTAAGAAGGATGGATCGACATTATATATTACTAGAGATATTACTGCAGCAATATACAGAAAAGAACATTATGATTTTTATAAGAATATATATGTTGTAGGATCGCAACAAATATTACACTTTAAACAATGGATGAAAATTATAGAGCTTATGGGTTATGATTGGGCAGATGATTGTATACATGTTCCCTTTGGTATGGTAAGTCTTGAAGAAGGAACTATGTCTACTAGAAAGGGTAGAGTAGTATTCCTAGAGGATGTACTCAAAAAAGCCGTTGAAAAAACTAGGGAAATTATTGAGGAAAAAAGTCCATATCTGGAAAACAAAGATGAAATAGCAAAGCAAGTGGGAATAGGTGCAGTGGTATTTCAGGAACTTTCAAATAACAGAATTAAAGATTATGTATTCTCATGGGATAGAACTTTGGATTTTGCCGGAGAATCTGGACCATATGTACAATATACCCATGCTAGAGCTTCAAGTGTATTAAGAAAGGCTGATGTTGATTATAAAACAGATGTAGATTTCAGTATTATAAATGATAAGGAAGCAATGGATTTAGTAAGAATACTTAACAAATTCCCTGAAATAGTTGAGGATGCTGGTAGAAAATATGAACCATCAATCATAACGAGATATACAATTGATTTAGCCCAAGCCTTTAATAAATTTTATCATGATCATCCTATATTAGTAGATGATAATGAAACAAAGAAAGCTAGACTAGCCCTTGTGGCAGCCGTAAGACAAACTATAGAAAATGGATTGAAATTAATAGGCGTAGCTGCTCCAGAGAAAATGTAATAAATACAAAAGCTCAGTGTTTATTTAGTTAAACACTGAGCTTTTAAAAATTTAATTATATAGTTGTCACTACTTAAAACTTTCTGGATCTTTTTTGTGATAGACTCTTTTACTTTTATTTTTAATTCCAATTATTTTATCTAATATAGTATCTACTTCAACTTTTATATCCTTCAAATCGTCCTTTGGAATATTATAATAAAGGTATAGGTCTTCAAACATTCTGACTAACTTTGAGATTTTTTCA
This sequence comes from uncultured Eubacteriales bacterium, assembly GCA_965539935.1. GTDB lineage: Bacteria > Bacillota > Clostridia > Peptostreptococcales > Caminicellaceae > CBETVX01. Next base: position 21,815 of record CBETVX010000034.1, read on the forward strand.
TCAATTTCAATAAAATCCTTAAAGTTTTTACTACCCATAGCATTTTTAAATTGTTCAGTATCAATTTTGATTAATTCCACAAGATCTTCTTCTCTTTCAAAATCTCCTACTGCCATAACATATGGTTTAATTCTTTCAAGATAATATGTATTATCAGGCTTAATGTGGTATATGTATTCAATCTTTGTATCTTTTATTTTGAACTTTACATAAATCATTAAGCCCTGTATTGATATAACTTTAGCACCTAATTTTCTAAGTTCATCTAGACAAAATTGGTGCCTTATTAATCTAGAAGACATTATGGTCATTATAACTCCTCCTATGGAAAGGGTTTCTTTATTATATATATTATACCATATTTAATATAAAATAATTTAATTATAAAAAACTAATAAATTAATTTTTTTATATCCTCTCTCATATATCTTTATAAGAAAAAGATTAAGGAGAGGATTGATTTGTTAAGTAGTTATGATAGACTAAGGGCAGTTAAATATGCAAGAAGATGGGCACTAGATAGAAATCCAAGATTTGCAGATTTTGAGAATATGGGAGGGGATTGTACTAATTTTGCATCTCAAGTATTACTTGCAGGAGGCTGTCCAATGAATTATAGTAAGTATGGATGGTATTATAGGAACCTAAATGATAGGGCCCCTGCCTGGACCAGTGTTCATTATTTATATAAATTTTTAACCACCAATAAAAGTATAGGACCTGTGGCTAGGGAAGTAGGAATTAGAGATGTTCAAATAGGAGACTTAGTACAACTAAAATTTACTGATGATTATACCTTTGACCATACTCCTATAATAGTAGATATTGATTTTCCAATAAATCTTAATAATATACTTATAGCAGCCCATACCATTGATAGATTAGATTATAGACTTTCAAATTATAATTTTAAAGAAATAAGATTTCTGCATATTCTTGGATATAGGAAAGATCAAGAAAAATAATATTTATCTCATTTAGACCACTTATCTAAAGGTGTATAGCAAAGGGTACCTTATGATATAATTATAAATATAAAACAAAAGACTATTATTAGGAAGTGATTAGATGAAAGTATTACTAACTACCCTTAATTCAAAATTTATTCATTCATCCTTAGCAATAAGATATTTAAAAGCTTATGCTAAGGATGAATTATCTAATATAGATTTAATAGAATATACCGTTAATAATGATTTAGATTATATACTAGGAGAGATTTATAAAAAAGAGTATGATATAATTTGTTTTTCCTGCTATATATGGAATCTAGATAAGATATTGGAGTTGTCAAAGAATTTAAAAAAAATAGCCCCAAATCTTACTATTATTTTAGGTGGACCAGAGGTTAGTTACGACCCTGAAGAAATATTATCCCAGCATGAATATATAGATTATATTGTATTTGGTGAAGGTGAAATTACATTCAAGGAGATTCTAAAATATTTAGTCCAAAGAAAAGGGTCATTGGAAGAGATAGATGGTATAGGATACAGAAATAATAATGATATTATTATAAATAAGGAAAGACAATTAATTATGAATTTAGACTCAATTCCTTTTCCCTATGACAATCTAGAGGATTTAAATAATAAAATAATTTATTATGAAAGTTCTAGAGGATGCCCTTTTAATTGTCAATATTGTTTATCTTCCACCTTAAAGGGAGTAAGATTTTTTAGTATAGATAGAGTAAAAAGGGACCTTAAATACTTTGTTGATGCAGGAGTTAAACAAGTAAAATTTGTGGACAGGACCTTTAATGCAACTAAGGAACATAGTTTAGAAGTTATGAAATATTTAGCTAGTATAGATAATGGCAAAATAAATTTTCATTTCGAGATAACAGCAAGCTTAATTGACGAGGAAATTCTAAATTTTTTAAAAACAGTAAGGCAAGGGTTATTTCAATTTGAAGTTGGCATACAAAGCACAAATGATGAAACTTTAGAAGAAATTGATAGGAATGTAAGATTCAGTGAGATAAGAAAAGTATGTAGTAAAATAATATCTTTTGGTAATATACATTTGCACCTTGACCTAATAGCTGGACTTCCCTATGAAGATTATAATTCTTTTTTGAAATCCTTTGATGATGTATATAATATCAAACCAAATAAAGTACAATTAGGTTTTTTGAAATTACTAAAAGGGTCAGGATTAAGGCTTAATTCTGAAAAACATGGATATATATTTAGGGATAATCCTCCCTATGAGGTTTTAGGAAACCAGTATATTAATTATGGAGAGCTACTGAATCTTAAATATATTGAAGAGATGGTAGAAATTTTCTTCAACTCCCATCACTTTGATTTAAGTTTAGAGTTTATAATAGATAGATTTTATAATTCTCCATCTGTTTTTTTTGAAGAAATTTCAGGCTACTGGATTTCAAAGGGATATCATCATATTAATCATAAAAGAGAAAGGTTATATGAAATACTTAGTGAATTTTATGATTATAAAAATTATAAATACAAAGATATTTTTAATGAAATTCTTAAATTTGATTATATAAAAAATGTTAAAGGTAGTGTGCCACAGTTTTTTACAAAAGTTCATACTGATGATTTTAAAAATAGATGTCATGAATTTTTACAAAATGAAGATAATATTGAAAAGTATTTACATCATTATAAGGGAATGACAGCAAAACAGATTATTAAGAAAGTGAATTTTGAAACATTTAAATACGATGTATTAAATATTGAAAAAGTTGAACTGTCAAGTGTCAAAGAAAATAAGATTGTTATTTTGTTTGATTATAATACAGTTAATAAAGATTTTGGCAGATCAAATTTCTACAAAGTAGATATTTAAACTAAAGAAAGGAGTATTTAAATTGAACTTTATACAAGATATTATAGAAACCAATAAAGAAATATTACCTAAAAGTATTAAATCAACAATAAAAAATTGGAAGATTTTCTTAGTGGGAATAGCCTATGTCTTTGCCTCTTTAATAATGTGGAGGGTGGCTTCCTATGCATGGATACTTGGTGGCATCATCATGGCATTATTTCAAAGTGCAGTGATCTCAAATTATCTATACTTAATTGAAAATATAGTTCTCTACAATAGATTTACAATGTATGATTTTAAAACTGGATTTACAGTTTACTTAAGAAAGATATATACTATACTAATTCTTTTTTGGCTAGTTGACTGGGGAATTAGTTTGTTTTTAAGTCCAATACGTTATATTAGTATTGGCCCTTTAAGTCTATGGTTTATTATACGATTGGTAGCCTTTGTGCTACTAAATACGCTGCCAGAGACAATTTATCAAAAACATTATGATGGATTAGGGAGTGTAACCTATAGTTTTGAATTCATCAAGGAGAATTGGATTGAGTGGTTTATTCCAAACATAGTTATATTTGTAATGGGTTATATAATAAACATCATATCAAATAACATTATTTCTATAATTTTAATTAATAATCCTATACCTTTTGTAGATACCATAATATCTATAGTAGTGTATAGTATTCTTTATCAATTAATTATTGCCTTTGCAATGATATATAGAGGACATTTATTTAATGTGCTTAGCACTTCAACTAGAAGAAAAAGAATGTTTATGAGAAATATGTATAAATAAGTAAAATAATTGTCCGAATGTATAAGTATCATATTTAAATAGAGTTCATGTCAATGAACTCAATTTGTTTGTCTAAGATTCTTTAAATAAATAGTATGTAAGGAGGATTTTATGTTTTCTAAAATAGAAGGACATATAAAAAATAAGCTAAAGGATATAGTTTTTATTGAACTTAAAGAGGATAAGAAAGTTAAGATGGGTGATAGTGTAATTGATAGTACGATACCTTTGCCTATTACAATAAATGACGTTGTTGACAAGGTGAAGGGTTCAGGTAAAACAGATTTTTCCTTAAAACAAATAATTCAAGGAATGGTATTAGTAATAGGAATAGATAGAAACTTTAAATATAATGATGTTTATATAAGATTTTTAAAAAATATTGATAAAAATATTAATAATAATATTATTAACCAAGGAATATTATATGCAGAGAATAATCAAAAAATTGATGCGCTTATATGTTTTAAGGCAGCAATACATTTAGATAATGAAGATATAAATGCTCTCTATAATTATGCTAGATGTTGTGAAGAATTAGCTACTAGCAAAGAAGAAGGTAATGAAGATTTTGAAAAAGAGGCCCTTGATGTTTTTGAAAAAATAGTTTTTGATTTCCCTAAGTTTCCCCTTGCTTATTATCACTTAGGGTTTCATTATGCCAATAAAAAATTATATAAAAAGGCAGAAATAACATGGAAATCTGCAATAGAAAATGGTATTGATGAGAATAAAAAATTAGAAATATTAAATAAATTAAATGATCTAGAAGATAAAATACGGTATGAAGAAGGTTATACATATGTTTTAAATGGTGAGTTCCAAAGGGGACTTGAGATATTAAAAGAACTGGAAAAGAAAAATTCTGATTGGTGGAATCTTTTATTTTTCATAGGTCTGGCCTATAGAAATCTTAATCAATTTCATGAAGCTATTGAGTACTTCAAAAGAGTCATAAGGATAAAATCTGGTCAAGTTCAAAGCTATAATGAAATAGGACTTTGTTTAATTTCTATTGGAGATGTAGAAGAAGCTATAAAATATTTTAAAAAAGCCCTAAAGTTAAAGGCAGATGAACCAGAGATACTATGTAATTATGGAATAGCATTATTACAAAAAGGTGACATTCAAGAGGGAGCTAAATATATACAAAAATCATATGAGCTAAATCCAGAAGACGAAGTAACAAAGGCATGGATTGAAAGATTGAGTTTATAAAGATTATCAATTATTGGAATTCTTTTTTTAAAAAATATTGATTGAAAATTAAATGTATTGTAAAATAATTGTAGGTTCAATATTTTTTGAATAACTATAAAAAAATTTTAATTCCATAGGCTTATTTATTTTTTACTAAAAATACTAAAATAGGAAGTGGTGTTATGATAAAAAATTTTCATGATCTTATTAAAGCCGCTAAAGAACAGACTACAATGAAACTTGCAGTAGCTGCAGCCCAAGACGAGGATGTGCTTATTGCAGTATGCAGTGCTGCAGAAATGGGTATTGTAGAGCCTATTCTTGTAGGAGAAACATCGCAGATTAAAGAAATAGCTAAAAATAATAACTTGGATATTAATAATTATGAGATGATTGAAAAAAGTGACTTAACAGATGCAGCTAGAACTTCTGTACAGTTAGTAAGCAGCGGAAAAGCAGATTTTGTTATGAAGGGCTTGATTGATACGTCTATATTGTTAAAAGCAGTTCTTGACAAAGAAATAGGCTTAAGAACTGATAGTCAATTGAGCCATGTTATGGTTTATGATGTTCCAACATATCATAAACTATTATTCTTAACCGATGGTGGCATGAACATAGCTCCTTCATTAGAAGAAAAAGCAAAGATATTAAAAAATGCAATTGAAGTTGCCAAAGCAATGGGGATTGAAAATGTTAAGATTGCTTGTCTTGCTGCCAAGGAAAAGGTTAACCCTAAAATGCAAGCAACTGTTGATGCAGATAAATTAGTTGAAATTTATAAAGCTGGTGGTTTTGGAGAAAATATAATCGTTGAAGGCCCTTTAGCCTTTGATCTAGCAGTATCTAAGGAAGCTGCTGAAGTTAAGAAATTTAAAAGTGAGGTAGCTGGTGACACTGATATACTATTGGTTCCTACTATAGAAGTTGGGAATGGAATTGGTAAGACATTAACTTATATGGCAAAGGCTGAATCAGCAGGTATCATCATGGGGGCTAAAGCTCCAGTAGTATTAGTATCCCGTGCAGATACCCATGAAGCTAAATTAAATTCTATAGCTCTTGGAAGTGTAATTGCTGCAAACAAATAACTTAAGGGGGTAAAATATATGAAGAAGTTTTTGACAGGTAATGAAGCTGTAGCCCGTGGTGCATACGAAGCTGGCATATCATTTGCTTCAGCTTATCCAGGAACACCTAGTACAGAAATATTAGAGAATATTGGCCCAGTATACAAAGAAGACATTTATGCTGAATGGGCACCAAATGAAAAGGTAGCTCTAGAAGTGGCTATAGGTGCTTCCATAGCTGGTGCAAGGGCACTTGCTGCAATGAAACATGTTGGTGTAAATGTAGCTGCTGACCCATTATTTACTTATGCCTACACAGGTGTAAATGGAGGATTAGTTCTAGTTTCTGCCGATGATCCAGGAATGCACAGTTCACAAAATGAGCAGGATAATAGAAATTATGCAAAATTTGCAAAGATTGCCATGGTTGAGCCAAGTGATAGCCAAGAGGCAAAGGATTTTGTAAAGGTTGCAATTAACATAAGTGAAGAGTTTGATACGCCTGTATTATTTAGAATGACTACAAGAATATGTCATAGTAAAGGTATAGTTGAATTTGGAGAGAGAGAAGAAGTAGAAATAAAACCATATAATAAAAATATACCTAAATATGTTGCTGCCCCTGCAAATGCTAGGGTTTTACATGTGAAAGTTGAAGAAAGACTTAAAAAATTAGAAGAGTTTAGTAATAATACAGAATTAAATAGAATCGAGTGGAATGATAAGAAAATAGGTATTATAACTTCTGGGGTTGCTTATCAATATGCTAAAGAAGTATTTGGTGATAGTGCATCCTATTTAAAACTTGGATTTACTTTTCCTCTTCCAATGAAGAAAATAAAGGAATTTGCTGAAAAAGTTGAAAAACTTTATGTTATAGAAGAATTAGAACCATTCATAGAAGAGCAGATTAAAGCTGCTGGTATAGATTGTATAGGAAAAGAAGTTATTCCGAATATTGGTGAATTAAACCCTGATATAATTGCAAAAGCAATTCTAGGTAAAGAAAGTGAAACTATTAAATTTGATGAATCAAAGCTTGTTGGTCGTCCTCCAACAATGTGTGCTGGATGTCCCCATAGAGGTTTCTTTTATTCCCTTAGCAAGAAGAAAAATATCATGGTTACTGGCGATATTGGGTGTTATACTTTAGGTTCAGCTGAACCATTAAATGCTATGGATACATGTATTTGTATGGGTGCTAGTATAAGTACTGGTCATGGGGCACAAAAAGCATTTAATAAACATGGTGTAGACATGAGAGTTGTTTCAGTAATAGGAGACTCAACCTTCTTCCATACCGGTGTAAATAGCTTACTAGACGTTGCTTACAATAGAAGCAACACTGTTACAGTAATATTAGATAATAGAATAACAGGTATGACTGGACATCAAGAAAATCCAGGAACAGGATATACTTTACAAGGAGAAAAAGTTCCTTTTATTGATATACCTAAACTTTGTAAAGCAATAGGTATCGAAAATGTTGTTTCTGTTAATCCATTAAACTTAAAAGAGATGGGTAAAGCATTGGATGATGCCTTAGCATTAGATGAACCTTCAGTTATTATTACCAGATGGCCTTGTGTTCTTAAAAAGCCAAGTGAAGAAGATATTAAAGAATTTGGTAACTATAAATCTGTAGTAAGAGTAAATGAAGATAAGTGTAAATCATGTAGAATTTGTACAAAGACAGGTTGTCCAGCTATTGAGTTCACAGATAAAGCTAAGATCAACGAAGATCTATGTGTTGGTTGCGAAGTGTGCTTACAAGCATGTCCATTTGATGCTATTGAAAAGGTGGGTGAATAATATGTGCGATATTAAAAATATATTATTAGTAGGTGTAGGTGGACAGGGTATTATACTTGCCAGTAAAATACTATCAACGGGTTTAATGAGTGCAGGGTATGATGTTAAAATGTCAGAAGTTCATGGAATGGCACAACGTGGTGGTAGTGTTACTACTCAAGTTAGATTTGGAAAAAAAGTATACTCACCCATTATAGGTAAAGGGCAAGCGGATATACTTGTATCATTTGAAAAAATGGAAACAGGTAAATGGATAGATCATCTTAAAGTAGATGGAAAAGTTGTAGTAAATGATTATGAATTACCTTCTGCTCCAATTTTAACTGGTAAGGTTGAATATCCTAAAGGCATATTAGAAGAATTAGAAAGCAAATGTGATTTAACAGTATTTAAGGCGGCAGATATAGCGAAAGAATTGGGGAATATTAGAACCATGAATGTTGTAATGGTTGGTGCCTTAGTAAAGGCTTTAGGTCTTGATAATATAGATTGGGAAGAAGTTGTTAGAAAAACAGTAAAGGAAAAATATGTAGATATAAATATAGAAGCTCTTAAAAAAGGTATGGAGCAGGTTAAATAGTCTTTAGACTTTGAAATAGTAGGGAAAATGTATTAATATTTTCCCTACTATTTAACATTAAATTTTTAAAAATAATATAAATTAGGTATTAACTAAATTTTTCAAATAAATACTTTGAATATAGAATATGATGTAAGGAAATAATATTTATACTTGATTAGATATATGTTAAAAAAGAGTATAATTTTAGATGAATTACAATTTATGGGTTTTCATATTAAAGCCTATTGACAAAATTACTTATCAAAAATAATAAGGATATTGACAAATAATATTTTATTTGATAAAATGCCATTTGTGCCTGAAAAACAAGTTTATCTTATAACTTTTAGGTATTTGAAGATAAAACAAAAAAATCTTGACAAAGATGATTGAATTTGGTATCATAAGTCTTGTCGCTTAAGAAAAACAAAATATTTAATTTAAAATCACAAAAACTTCTTGACAAACACAAATTGATTTGATACAATGTTAATTGTCGCTAAAGTTTAAGATTTTAAAGCAGAGCGACTGAGCTAGATAGTTTCAGAAGATTTAAAAAGTTCTTGACAAACACAAAACATTGTGTTAAGATAATAAAGCGTCGATGATATTCGACAACATAAACA
>CBETVX010000035.1:0-30397 GCA_965539935.1 uncultured Eubacteriales bacterium
TTTATGAAAAATTAAATAATATATCTGAAGATTTACAAAGATTAACAGTAGAAATGAAAGATAAAAGGGATATAGTTTTTGGAATAAATCCCTTTACTTATCCTGAAAACATAAAGAAAAAATACCTTCCTATTATTGAAAGAGTAAGCAAAGCCTGTGGATATAATGCAAGAACAATTATTGTTAATACATATGAAACCCTTACAAGATACATAAATGAAGGCATTATTGATATAGGATGGTTTTCCCCCTTTGCATATGTAAATGCCCATGAAAAAAGCAGAGTGGTACCAATAGTAACTCCAAAGGTAGGGGGTAAAACCTCATATAAAGGTTATATAATAGCTAGAAAAGATAGTGGAATTAAAAAGCTCCAAGATTTAATAGATAAACATTTTGGATATGTAGATGTAAATAGTGCTTCAGGATATTTATATGCAAGGCATCTGTTTGAATTAGAAAATTTAGATCCAGATAATATCTTTAGTAAAACTTCTTTTTTAGGAAATCATGATAAAGTTATTGAAGCAGTATTAAGTGGAGCCGTTGATGGAGGAGCAACCTTCGATGAAGCTTTAGAAATAGCAAAAATGAATAATATTAACATTGAAGAAATAGAAATAATAGCTCAAACCAGTGAAATTCCAAAGGATGCAATAGCAGTTAGGCCAGGAATGGATGAAATAGTGATTGAAAAATTACAAAAATCCTTTATAGATTTCAATGAGTTTGAAGATATAGATACCAATATTCAAGGATTTGAAAAAAGTGATGACAGTAAATATGATGTTATTAGATTAATAAATGAGAATAAAAATCAGAAAAATAACTAATAATAAATGTATTGACAATAAAAATAAAAAACTGTATAATAATATATTTAAAATTTGACTTTTGCTTTTCCATGTGATATCATTATACTGTATACAATTAAAGGATGGTGATGTTTTTTGGCCACAAAGGAAACTTTAACAGAGCTCAGAAGAAATGTAGAAAGTTGTATAGGTCAAAAAGTCATACTTAAAGCAAACAAAGGAAGAAAAAAAGTACTTATTAAAGAGGGAGTGCTTGAAGAAGTATATCCTAATATTTTTGTTATTAGAATTGACAGTGGATTAAATTCAGAAAGAAAAGTATCATATAGCTATTCAGATATATTGACAGAAACCGTTGAAATAACTCTTTGCGATACTGAAAGAAAAATTCAAGCTTCATAAAAACATCTGTGATTTTCACAGGTGTTTTTTTTTATGGTAAATAAATTTTAAAAAAAAGGACAAAAAATTTATTATACGAATCGTTTAATTATTATTCATGGGGAGAAAAATTTTCAATTTAAAAACTTATGAAAATTTTTAAGAATATCAATAAATAAATAATTATCTGAAAAATATTATGTAATAAAATGTAAAACTATACATTGGATGAATATACAAACAACTACTAAATATTTACATTCATGAAAAACCTTGAAAAAAACAGGAGTTGAAAAGAAATATATTAATGTGTATACTTAAAACAATAACAAAACAAAATGCATAAATTTCTATAAAATGGAAAAACATTATTCTGTTAAATAACATTATGAGGAGTGAAACTATGCCTGTTCCTAAACCATTCTTAAATGTCAGGTCAGAAATTGGTAAACTGAAAGCAGTTTTACTACATAAACCTGGTAGAGAATTAGAAAGATTGACACCCCAATACTTACATGAACTTCTATTTGATGATATTCCGTGGCTTAAGAGAATGCGTAAAGAACATGATGCTTTTGCAGATGCCTTGCGACTAAGGGGATGTGAAGTATATTATTATGCTGATCTTTTAAAGGATATATTAAATAATGAAGAAGTAAAGAAATGTTTAGTGAAAGATGTACTTGATATTTGTTATATTGGTAATATAGATTTACAAAATCTTATTAATGATTTTATACTAACTAAAAGTGAATCGGAGATTGCAGAAATATTAATAGCAGGACTACATAAAAAGGATTTTCAGGACATAGAAAGGGAAAAAAGTCTAACGGATTATATCAAGGAGGAGTACCCATTTTATATTAATCCACTTCCAAACCTATACTTTACTAGAGACCCTGGTGCCGTTATAGGAAATGGACTATCGGTTAATTCAATGAAAACCCATGCAAGGGATAGGGAAACAATGATATTAAGATATATTTATGAGTATCATCCACTGTTTAAAAAGGAAGTTAGCCCTCTTTGGTATGACTATACAAATGATCATAGTATAGAAGGTGGAGACATTCTTGTACTTAGTGATGAAGTAGTGGCTATAGGATGTAGTGAGAGAACATCTGCCAGGGGCATAGAGACCATAGCAAATAATTTATTTAGTAAGGATAATAAAATTAAGGAAGTGCTAGCTATTCAAATTCCATTTACTAGAGCATATATGCATCTAGATACGGTTTTTACAATGATTGATTATGATAAGTTTACCATCTATCCGGGAGTTGAGGATAAAGTAAAGGTGTTCAAATTAACCCCAAGCAATAAAAATTATCCCAAGGTTACTCCAATGGGAGGGCTTCAAGAATCCCTAAAAGAAGCATTAAAACTTCCAGCTGTGAAACTCATTCAAAGTGGTGGAGGAGATGAAATAACAGCAGCAAGGGAGCAGTGGAATGATAGTACTAATACATTAGCTATTGCTCCTGGTGTAGTTGTAACCTATAACAGAAATGAAATAACAAATAATACATTAAGAAAAAATGGTATAGAGGTTGTAGAAATAGAGGGCTCAGAACTTGTACGTGGTCGTGGTGGCCCAAGATGTATGAGTATGCCATTAGTTAGGGAAGAAATAAAATAGGCTAATAGCTGATAGCTAATAGCTCATAGCAATTTAGATTAGTTTTTAAGGATTTTAAAAGGTCGTAAAGAATATATTCAGTAATATTTAAGCCATAAGCCATCAGCTGTAAGCCATAAGCCAAATATACAAGGAGGAATACATATGCCAGTAAATTTAAAGGGAAGAAACTTTATTACATTAAAGGATTTTACACCTGAAGAAATTAAGTACCTATTAAATCTGTCAATGGACCTTAAAAGAAAAAAAAGAGCAGGAATTAAAGGGAATTCACTTGAAGGAAAGAATATAGTTTTACTATTTGAAAAAACATCCACAAGAACTAGATGTGCCTTTGAAGTGGCTGCCTTTGATGAGGGAGCTCAGGTTACATTTTTAAGTAATAGTCAAATGGGTAAAAAGGAATCCATAGAAGACACAGCAAAAGTTCTTGGGAGATACTATGATGGTATTGAGTTTAGAGGATTTAAGCAAGAGACAGTTGAAGAATTAGCTGCCAATGCTGGTGTTCCAGTATGGAATGGCCTTACAGATTTATATCATCCCACTCAAATATTGGCGGACTTCCTTACTATTATGGAGCATGTGGATAAGCCTTTAAATAAAGTTAAGCTTGTTTATGTTGGGGATGCAAGAAATAATATGGGGAATTCCCTTATGATTGGTGCTGCTAAGATGGGTATGCACTTTGTTGGAGTAGCCCCAAAAGAACTTTTCCCATCGGAAGATTTAATTAATGAAATGATGGAAGTTGCTAAGGAAACTGGAGCAAAAATAGAGTTTACTGAAAATATAGATGCAGGAGTAAAGGATGCAGATGCAATCTATACAGATGTATGGGTATCCATGGGTGAAGAAGATCAATTTGAAGAAAGAATTAGACTACTCAAACCTTATCAAGTAAATATGGATATGATTAAGAAGTCTGGTAACTCAGAAGTTATATTCTTACATTGTTTACCATCGTTCCATGATACTAAGACAATAATAGGTAAAGAAATATATGAAAAGTTTGGACTTGAAGAAATGGAAGTAACCGATGAGGTATTTAGAAGCAAGCATTCAAAGGTATTTGATGAAGCAGAAAACAGAATGCATACAATAAAAGCAGTAATGGTGGCAACCATAGGAAAGTAAAAGGTCTAATAGTTAATGGCTAACAGCTGACAGCTCTATTGACAATTCTTTGGTATTAAAAACCTAAAGAATTGATTTTCCATGGGCTATAAGCCATAAGCCATGAGTCATAAGTGATGAAGGAGGTCTTTAAAGTGAGGATAGTAGTGGCACTAGGTGGAAATGCACTAGGAAAAACTCCAAGGGAGCAGCTTCAACTTGTAAAAAATACAGCAAAGCCTATTGTAGATTTGATAGAAAAGGGCAATGAAGTTATAATAGCCCATGGAAATGGACCACAGGTTGGAATGATAAACTTGGCTATGGAGACTTCTTCAAAAACCGATGCAAATACTCCAGAAATGCCTTTCCCCGAATGTGGAGCTATGAGTCAAGGCTATATAGGATATCATCTGCAAAATGCAATAAGGGAAGAATTTTTAGACAGAAATATGGACAAACATGTGGCAACAGTAGTGACCCAAGTTGTGGTTGATAAAAATGACCCAGCCTTTGAAAACCCTACAAAACCTATAGGAGCCTTTTATTCTAAGGAAGAGGCTGAAAAGCTAAGGGAAGAAAAGGGTTATATCATGAAAGAAGATGCAGGGAGAGGATGGAGAAGAGTAGTACCATCACCTATTCCTGTGGACGTAGCTGAAAAAGAAATGGTTAAAACCTTAGTTGATAATGGACATGTAGTAATTACAGTTGGTGGGGGAGGAATTCCTGTAGTAGCTGAAGGAAATAGTTTAGTGGGAGTTCCAGCTGTTATAGATAAGGACTTTGCAAGTGAAAAAATAGCAGAGATACTTGATGCAGATTATTTAATAATACTTACTGCTGTAGAAAAAGTATCTATTAACTTTGGAAAGCCAAATCAAATAGATTTAGATAAAATGACAACGGAGGAGGCCCAAAAGTACATTGAAGAGGGACACTTTGCCCCAGGTTCAATGCTACCTAAAGTAAAAGCTGCTATGAAATTTGCTAAGTCAAAGGAAGGTAGAAGGGCATTAATCACTGCCTTAGAAAAGGCAGCAGAAGGGATAGAAGGAAAGACCGGGACATTGGTTATAAAGTAAAATATACAAAGAGGAGGGATCATCCTCCTCTTTTGTTCATCCATAATATTTTCTTCTATACTTGCATATAAATCTATTATGATGGAAAAATAGTGGACACTCACAAAAGTTTTTGACATATTTTTGTGTCCATCAAATATTAATATAATAGGATTTATAGTAAATTGTAAGGGGGAGAAAATAAAGTGACCATGAACCTAATAAAGGAACCGATTACATTAGATAGAATGGTAGGCGCCGAAAATACTCAGACCATAGTGGAAGAAGATATAGTAGTTCCTGATTCTAAGCCAGATATTGGGGATGTATTATCGGTACAGGCAAATGTAAATATAACAAATAAAAAAATAGAAAATAACAAGTTAGAAATCGAAGGAATAGTCAAATTCAAAGTTCTTTATTCTGCTGAAGATCCAGAACAGTCATTACATAATATTACAACTACAGCTGGCTTTAACCAGAATCTCGAAATGGAAGAAATATCTGAGGATATGGATGTTAAAACGGAGTACGATATAGAACATGTAGATTACAATGTGATGAATGAAAGAAAGGTTGCAGTAAAGGCTATTATGAACCTTATGGGAAAAACTTTTAAATCTGAAGAAGTAGATGTATTGAATGATATTGAAGGAGTAGAAGATATACAGACTTTAAAGAATGTAATAGAATATGATAATTCTGTGGGAACTAACACTGCTCAAACTGTAATTAGAGAAACCTATGAACTTGATGAAGAAACTCCAGAAATAAAAGAATTTGTTGATAAAGAAGCAAGGGCAGTATTATCCGATGTAAAGGTAACCGATGGAAAGGTTATACTTGGAGGAAATATAAATCTTAACCTGGTTTATGCAACAGAGGAGCCAAGAAATCCTATACAAAATATCAAGCATGAGATTCCATTTACACATTTTGTGGAACTACCTCAGGCTAAGGCAGGTATGGAGTGTAAAACTGATGTAAAAGTTGATGAAGTCTTTACAGATATAAAGAAGAATATTGAAGAACAAAATAAAGTATATGATGTAGAAGCAGTTCTTAAGTCAGAAGTTGAAGTGGTTGATAAAGAAGAAAAGGAAGTTTTAGTTGATGCCTATTCTCCTTCTAGAAATTTAAATATACATAAGAGCAATCTAGCATACCAAAAAAGTGCAGGAAGAAATAATTCCCAAACCATATTAAAGGAAAGCCTAGATATACCTACAGATAGTCCTAATATATTAAAAGTATTTGAGGTAAATGGAAGACCAATTGTTAGTGACTATAGATTAGTTGAAGATAAATGTGTAATAGAAGGACTGATAAATACTGATATACTTTATATAGCAGATAATGATGAAATGTCAGTTCATGGATTTAGTGAAGAGATTCCCTTTAGACAGGCGGTAGAAATCTCCGGAGTAAGTCCCGATATGACAGCCAATATTAAACTTAGTATAGATGATATTGAATACTCAAAGATTAATTCCAAGCAAGTAGAAGTTAGATATAATATAAATGCCTGCTGTGAAGTTAGTAAGGATTTAGAAATGGAAGTGGTAGTAGATATTGAAGACCTGGGAGAGGAATTAGACGAAGACAATAGAGCAAGTATAACAATATACTTTGTACAACAGGGCGATACCCTTTGGGATATAGCTAAGAGATATAATACTACAATACAGAATATATTAGAAGCCAATGATATAGAAGATCCAGAGAATATTAAGCCAGGAGATTATATTATTATTCAAAAGACATATGAGTATAAATTTTAATACAGGCTGGTAATTGACAAATAAAATTAATATAAATATTTACTTTATTTCAAAATCCGTGTGGTCTTACACGGATTTTTTGTTTATAATATAAATAAGCGTGAATTTTGTATTTTGTATACTTCAATTTATTTTAGAAAACTGAATATGTACAATAGGAAAAGAGTGATATAAATGAATAAACTAAAGCTTAAAGCCTATGCTAAAATTAATCTATCTTTAGATGTCTTAAATAAAAGAGATGATGGATATCATAATGTAGAAATGATAATGCAACAAATCGGTTTATATGATGAGATATACCTAAAGAAAATAGATAAGGGTATAATTATAGATACCGATTGTGAGTATTTGCCAATAGATAAAAGTAATATTGTCTATAAAGCGGCAAAGATAATAATAGATAAGTATAAACTGAATACTGGAATCTATATCTATATAAAAAAAAATATTCCTATTGCAGCAGGCCTTGCTGGAGGAAGTACAGATGCGGCGGCGGTTTTAAAGGGAATAAATACTATGTTTAGTCTAGGATTAACCACGGATAAACTTTTAGACATTGGAAAGGAAATAGGGGCAGATGTTCCTTTTTGCATACTTGGTGGAGCAGCTTTGGCTGAAGGCATCGGAGAAAAACTAACCCAAATACACGGATTAAAAAGTGGATGGATTGTTTTATCTAAACCTAATATTGGAGTATCTACTGCAGATGCATATAATAATCTAAACTTAAATGCTATTGAAAATCGTCCAGATACAGAAAAACTAATAGTTGCATTAGAAAATGGAAATATATATGATATATCAAAACTTTTATGTAATGTTTTTGAAGAAGGTATTTTTGAAAAACATCCAATAGTAAAAAAAATAAAAACTAAAATGATACAATATGGAGCCTTAGGTTGTCTTATGTCTGGAAGTGGGCCAACTGTTTTTGGAATATATAAAACCTATGCTAGAGCCAAATCGGCCTATGAAAAACTAAAATTAATTTATAATCAAACATATTTGGTTAGGACTCATAATGGGAGGCAATAATTATGAATGAATTAGATTCAAGAAGATTAGAACTGGAAAACTATAAGCCCTTAAGAGAAATAGTATTTGAATACCTTAGGAACTCTATATTAGATGGGAGCTTAAAGCCTGGAGAAAGATTAATGGAGCTCCAACTTGCAGAAAAATTAGGGGTAAGCAGGACGCCCATAAGGGAAGCAATTAGGAAATTGGAGCTCGAAGGGTTAGTGGAAATGATACCTAGGAAGGGAGCCTATGTAGCCGATTTATCTATAAAGGATATTTTGGATGTTTTAGAGGTACGGACTAACTTGGAAGGACTGGCAACATACTTAGCCGCTGAGAGAATGAATGAAGAAGACATAGAAGAACTTAAAAGGATCTTAAAAAAATTTGAGGATTCTATAGGAAGTATGGATAAAGAAAAAATGATAGAGTTTGATGATATGTTTCATGATAAAATAATTAGGGGCTCTAGAAATAATAAATTAATACAAATAGTTCAAAGTCTTCATGAACAATTACAGCGATTTAGGGTGATATATTTTAGTGAATATAAGGAATATAAACATTTGCTTAATTATCATCAAGCCATATTAGATGCAATAATGAATAAAGAGCCAGAAAAAGCAAAGGAATATGCTGAAAATCACATAAGAAAACTAGAAAAATCTATAATAGATTGGAGAAATAAGAAAAAAACAGAGGAATAATAAAATTATTCTCTGTTTTTATTTTTTTTGTCCAATAAATAATATAGAGAGGATTATAAAGTAAGAGTTTTTTTTATGTATAGACTTATGGGAATTTGTAAACTCTAAAAAGAGAAATTCCTTCAAGGGAAGTGAAAAAATGGATACAATTCTAATAAAAATAAAGGACTTAGCAACAGTTTACTTATTTTTAACAATTACAGGAGTGGCGATGTTTAGTTTGTTTTTAGATTGCAAATCTCTAAAGAAAAAGAAACTGAAAAAAGAAGAAAAGATATGTAAATATATGGGGTATGGATGGTTGATTATAGAATTGATTTTATTTGTAGCAACTAGGATGGAGTGATAAAAGTAGTTTATGCCTAACAGTACTAGAGAGATGTGTGAGATTTTTTACGATGTAGATAAGGACCGTTAACTGAACTTGGGAGGCTTGCTATGAACTTTTATGAAGAGTTATTTGAATCCAATGAAAACTTAGATGGTAAAATAAAGATATCAAAAAAACTAGATGAAAATATAAGTAAAGTTAAAGAAATTTTAAAATACAGTGATGATGTTGTTTATAGAGAATTTAGCTCAGGAGCAGAACAAGAGTTGAAATTCGCCACAATATATATAGAAGGTATAGCCGATAGGGACATGGTTCACGACTATGTTTTAAAGAATCTCATGATTTTAGTTAGAATGAAGCCCCCTAATGTTACAACAATGAGGGAAAAGGTATATGAATTAATTAAAGACTCTGCAGTATCTATAACAGGTATACAGGAGATCGATGACCTAAATAAAGCAATAGATAATATATTATCTGGAGAGACAGTACTATTTATAGATAAATGGGATAAAGTAATTGTACTTCCAACTAGGTCTTGGCCCAATAGGGGTGTGAGTGAACCTGATACAGAAGCGGTAATCAGAGGTTCTAGGGATGGTTTTGTAGAAACTTTAAGGTTTAATACTGCCTTAGTGAGAAGAAGAATTAGAGATCCTAATTTTAAAGTAAAACAAATGCAGGTTGGGAAAAGGTCTAAAACCGATATAGCAATCCTGTTCATAGATGAAATAGTTAATAAAGATATATTAAAAAAAGTTGTGAATCGAATAAAAAATATCGATGTAGATAAGATATTGGAATCTGGTGATATAGAACAACTTATAGAGGATAATTATCGTTCTCCATTTCCTCAGGTTCTTGTTACTGAAAGACCTGAGAGGGTTGCTGCTGCCGTATATGAGGGGAGGATAGGGATTATAATAGATAATACTCCCTTTGCTATGATTATCCCTGTAACCTTTAATAGTATGCTACAAGTGGGAGAAGACTATAGTGAAAGATTTTTAATAGGAAATGCCGTAAGAATATTGAGATATATGGCAGTTTTTATATCCTTATTTCTACCTGCACTATATATAGCAATGACATCCTATCATCCAGGTATGATACCTACAGAGCTTGCCCTTTATATAGCTGGAACTAGAGATGGTGTACCCTTTCCAGCATTTATAGAAGCATTTGTCATGGAAATGGCCCTGGAACTTTTGAGGGAAGCCGGTATAAGACTACCGGGTCCTATAGGGGCTACTATAGGTATAGTTGGAGGGTTGGTCTTGGGTCAAGCTGCTGTAGACGCTGGGATAGTAAGCAATCTTATGGTTATAGTAGTTGCTATTACTGCAATTGCAGGCTATACTACCCCAAGCTATAGTTTTGCTATTGCCTTTAGGTTGTTGAGATTTGTATATATGGCTTCTGCTGCAATATTTGGGCTATATGGAGTTATGCTTGCATTTTTAATAACACTGACCCATTTATGTAACTTAAAGAGCTTTGGAGTTCCCTATTTAGCTCCATTTAATATATATAATATTGGCTTGAAGAATTTCCAAGATACCTTTATAAGAATGCCCCTTCACAAAATGAGAAAAAGGCCTACTGCCATAGCCCGTAATGATAAAGATAGGATTGTAGACCATGGACATGAAAGTAATCTAAAAAAAGGTGAGGATAAGCGTGGACAGAAATAATGACCAAATTACCAGTGAACAATTATATTCACTATTGGTGGGATTGATAATAGGCATAGGGATTTTATCCCTTCCAAGGGCTTTAGCTGAAAAGGCAGGTTCAGATAGCTTAATAGTTCTAGTTTTAGGGAGTCTATTATTCATGGCTTTAGCCTTGATTATAGTAAAGCTTATCGAAAGGTTTCCACAAAGTACGATTATAGAAATGGGTAATTCATTATTGGTAAAACCAATTGGATATATTTTAGGTTTTGGATATTTTATATATACTTTGCTTCTTATTGCTTTGGAAGTTAGAGCTTTTGGAGAAATAACTAAAAGTTTCTTACTCCTATCCACCCCAATAGAAATTATTATGCTTACATTTCTTTTGGCAGCTGTATATGCAGTAAGAAGTGGTATAGAAACAGTAACTAGATTGGCAGTTATTATACTGCCTTTGTCCTTTATACCTACTTTATTGATAATACTAATAGCCCTACCCCAATGTGATTTTACATATTTTTTACCTGTTTTAAAAAAATCACCTAAAGAGCTATTAGAGGCAGTTAAAGAAGTGGGATTTAGTTTTTTGGGATTTGAATTCATTGTGTTTTTAAATTTTTTCGTTAAAGACTACAAAAATATTAAAAAAGTATCTTTATGGTCAATTGCAACCGTTGCATTTATATATTTTATTGTAGTAGCTATAACCATAGCAAGATTTGGGCTTAAAGAGACACAGACCCTTATATGGCCTGTTGTAACGATATTTAAAACTATAGATATACCAGGAACGATTTTTGAAAATGTTGAATCGGTTATTATGACAACGTGGCTATTATCGATTTTTATGACAGTATGTATTACCTATTTAGGAGCTACCTTTCTCTTAAGTAGGATAATCAAATCTAGGGAGCAAAACTATCTAGTTATGCCCCTATTACCTATCGTTTATACAATGACATTGATACCAGAAAATATAGTACATACCTATGATTTCTTGTCAATCTATAGTGATGTCTTTGGGACAGTATTTGCTGGAGTTATTCCTATACTTCTTTTTGTAATTAGTATATTTAAGAAGAATAAAAAGGGGATAAAGAAAAATGTATAAGGCATTTAAATTAGGTGTAATTTTTACAATGGTTAACATTATATTAATAGGTTGTTGGGATAATGTGGAGATAGATGAGAGGGCCTTCATAACTGGACTTGGATTTGACAAATATGAAGAAAATGATGACAATAAAGAAGGTAAAGATAATGAAACAAAGGACTTGAAAAGATATATAATGACTGTTACATATCCAAATGTGGGAGTTATAGCTCAAAAAGAGGAGGGGGATCCGTCCTTTACTCTTAGTACTACTGCATCCTCACCTTCAGATGCTAAGCAAGAGATAAATATAAGAAATAATAAAAATTTTTACCTAAATCACTGTAAAGTAATTATACTAGGACAAGAGTTTGCAAAGACTAAAGAATTAATGAAGGAAATATTGGATATGGTAGAGAGGAGTGTCTACATAAATAGAAAAGTTCACTTATTCATAACGGATGGCAAAGCTGAGAAAATAATTACAACTGACTCTGGAAGAAATATGGACACAGCTTTATATATAGAAGAACTGATGGAAAAGGAAAATCAGTCTCCAAGAATACCAGAGACATCCTTTGACTATATTATTATTAATCTAAATGAAAGTGGTGCAGCATTAGTTCCTAAAATAATTTATGATGAAGGGAAAATACGTGCTGGAGGTGCTGCAGTAGTTAAAGATTATGAACTTGTGGGATGGCTAGATGATAAGGATACCCGTGCTGTAAATTTACTCAGAGGTGGGATACGGAGGGCAGATTATACAACGAAGGTAGAGGATATATATGTGGTAGTAGAGCAGATGAGTGCCAAAAGCAAATTAAAAGTATATGAAGATAAAGAAAGGGATATAGTTGTAGATTATGATATTAGACTTGAAGGTGTAATTATTCAAAATTATAGTCAAATCACTAAAAATACCTTTGACACAAATCATATAGCAAAGGTTAATAGTGAAATAGAAAAAAAAATAAAGGAAGAGGCAACACAGGTTTTTGAGAAACTTCAAAAGGAATATAGAGTAGATATTTTTAAAATAGGAGAGTATTTGCGAAGACATGAACCCCAGGTTTGGGCAAGGGTTAAGGACAATTGGGAAGAAGTTTTTCAAGAAGCAAAATTAAATATTGATATAGATATGAATGTAAGAAGATTAGGTATTAAAAGCTAATAAATGAAAAAAATACCTGAGCTAAATATTTACATAGTGGTTTAAAAATTCCCCCATCTGTTAATACTTATTAGTGTAAACATATTATAGGAAATGGGGGAACTTTTTATGATACAAAAGAAAATTTATCTAATAGGCATAATTGTTTTTGCACTAATACCTACTTTATTAACAATTTTTATTTCAGATGTCTATAAATTTAGAGAGAGTTATAAAAATGATTTAATAAGATTCCATGTTATTGCCAATAGTGATTCGCCTTCTGACCAAGCTTTAAAGCTTAAAGTAAGGGATAAAGTAATAAAGGAGATGAGTAAAAAATTCGATACTAATGATATAGATGAAGCCAAGAAGATTATTATTGACAATATGGAAGAAATCGAGAATTTTGCCAGGGAAGAGATTGAGAAAGAAGGATATGATTATCCAGTAAGGGTAGCCCTAGAAGAAGCAAATTTTCCCACTAAAAATTATGGAAGTATTGCTCTTCCAGCCGGTAGATATGAAGCCCTTAGAGTAATCATTGGAAGTGGACAAGGTAAAAACTGGTGGTGCGTTTTGTTCCCGCCATTATGTTTTATAGATGTTAAATCTGGACTTACAGATCAAAGGACTAAGGAGGAATTGAAAGAAGTTTTAACAGAAGAGGAATACAATATGATAAATACAGCAGCCACATCGGAAGGACAATTACCTATAAAACTTAAGTTTAAGGTAGTAGAAATATTAGAGGAATCTAAATGGAAATTAAGTAAAATAGTAGGACTTAAAAACTAAAAATATTAAATATAAAAAATGGATTTGGGTTAAACCCAAATCCATTTTTTATTACCTATGGATATATTGCAAAAATAGTGGGTATGAAAAAAGTAGCTAAAAAAATATTATATTTTTAAAAGGAAAATGAGAGATAGTATCAAACTATATAAATAATAAGTAGAAATTTGTCGATGACATAAATCGTTATTTGGGGAGGACTTAATGGGTAAATTTAAAAGTATTCGAAATAAAATAATTGTTATAGGTTTAATCTCAACTATCTCATTGGCAGCCGTATTAATAAGTGTGTCCTATTATTTATCAGAAAAGGCCTTTACTGAAGTAATAAATGAAAAAGTATTAAATGATGTAAAAAATTATTCAAGTTTTTTAGGAAATTGGTTTGATGAAAGAATAAGAGAAATGGAGACATATGGTCATAATCCCACAGTAAAAAGATTTCAGTGGGATGAGATAAAGACCTATCTTAAAAGGGAGATACAAAGAAAATCTGATATTTACTACTTTTTCTTTGTAGCCGACAGAGATGGGAATTATTACACTACATTAGACGATGGTACAGGAGATATTTCTGATAGAGAATACTTTTATAAAGTTATGCTTGGAGAGTCAGTTGTATCTAATCCTGTTATTTCTAAAACTACTGGAGAGAAAGTCTTTGTTATAGCGGTACCTATAAAAGATAACGACGAAAAAGTAATTGGACTTATAGGAGGAACAATAAAGTTTGAAAATCTCTATAAATTCATAGAGAATTTTAAGGTTAATGAAGATAATTCCTATTCATATATAGTAGATAAAGAGGGCTATATAATAACCCATCCCGATAAAGACAAAATTCTAAACTTCAATGTAGTAGATAACCTGCATTTGATTGATAAAGATTATATTGAGAACTTCACTACAAATATAAATAGGTTGGAGAAGGGGGTAATTAAATATACATTTGAAGAAGAAATTAACTATGGCTATTTCAATATTATACCCAATACTGACAAATGGAGAATAGTTACAAAAATACCTCGTGACTATTTAGTTAGATCTATTAGGGAAACCAGCCAAAATCTATTATTTGTAGGCATTATTTCTATAATCCTTTCTGTTTTCTTTAGTATATATGGGGCTAGGACTATTTCAGAACCAATAGTTAAGCTTAAGGACATTATTATAGAAAATGCAAAGGGAAATATGAAAAAGGCAAATATTAATTCTAATGATGAAATAGGTGTATTGGCAGGGGCTTTAAATCATATGATGGAGGTAATTAGTGAACTAACTTATTATGATCCTCTAACTAAGTTACCTACTCGCAAATTATTTGATGAACAGCTAGATACTGCCATTGCCCATTGTATAAGAAATGGTGAGAGCCTTGGGGTTATGATAATAGGAATAGATAAATTCAAACACGTAAACGATGCCTTTGGATTAAGTGCAGGAGATGAAGTGTTAAAAAAAGTATCTAAAAGAATTAGAGAAGGATTTAGACAAGAGGATGTATTCTGTAGAATAACTGGTGATGAATTTGCTGTTTTCTTTCCTGAAATAAATAGGGAGAAGGATGTAGTAAGATATGCTGAGGATATTATTCAAAAGATAAATAAACCCTTTATTGTTAATGATGATGAAATCATAATAACTGCCAGTGCTGGCATTGCCTTTTATCCTAAGGATGGAGACTCAAGGGAAACCCTTATTAGAAATGCTAATATAGCCCTCCATAAAGTAAAGGGTAGTGGAGGAGGAAGCTACCAATTATTTAACTCCACCATGAAGGATGAACTTTTAGATCAGATAGAGATAGAGAAAATGCTCAGTCAGGCAATGGACAAGGAAGAATTTAAGCTCTATTATCAGCCCATTGTAGATATGGAAAGTCTTGAAATTGTAGGAATGGAAGCCCTTATTAGATGGGAACATCCTATTTTGGGAATGATATCTCCTGAGAAGTTTATTCCAATAGCCGAAGAAAATGGGCTAATAATTCCCTTGGGCAAGTGGGTATTAAAAACAGCCTGTAGCCAAAATAAAAAATGGCAAGATCAAGGACTAAAAAAGATCTTTGTATCGGTAAATATTTCCATAAGACAATTCCAAGATGAAAATTTTGTAAATATGATAAGAGATATACTTGGAGAGACAAAACTTGATCCCCAGTATTTAGGTCTTGAGATTACTGAAAGTATAGCCATGGAAAATGAGGACTATACCATAAAGGTTTTGAAAAAACTAAAGGATATGGGTATAAAGGTGGCAATAGATGATTTTGGTACAGGGTATTCATCCATGGGATATTTGACTAAATTACCAATAGATACCCTCAAGATTGATAAATCCTTTATATTTAATGCATATAAAAATAAAACAGACGCTTCTATAGCTTCTACCATAATTACTATGGGCCATAACCTTGACCTCAAGGTTACTGCCGAAGGAGTTGAAAGGCCAGAACAATTAGAATATCTAAAAAATCAAAGATGTGATAGTCTTCAAGGATACTTATTCAGTAAACCGGTAGATAATATAGAATTTGAAAAAATTCTAAGGGGATCAGATAGTAAAGCCCTAGCACAAAAACAAGTATTAAGTTAATAAGAATATATTGAATAAATGTAAATAAGTTTTAATCATAAATGAAGTTTTTGAAAGGATAGGAATTTAATTCTTATCCTTTTTTATGTCCCCAAATTGTATAAAGCTATTAATAGATACAAAAAATAACTATAAGTAAAGCTGTAGAGGAGGTAAAAACTTGAAAAAAATAACTACAGTTATAGTTATTATAATGATAGCTACTTTTTCCATTTCAATATTAACCATGGATGTTCTATTTAGTAAGGCTTTAGCCCAGGAAAGTCTTTACTGGGGAGCCAGTGGACAAAAAGTAAGGGAACTTCAAGATAAACTTAAAAGATGGGGATATTATGACGGTCCCATAGATGGAGTATATGGGGGTGGAACCTTTACTGCAGTTAAGGAATTTCAGAGAAAAAATGGATTGGCTGTAGATGGTGTAGTTGGACGTCAAACGGCCGAGGCTCTGGGTATGGATATAGGAGGAACAAGTCAAGACAGTGGAAGACAATATACCCCAGGAAATAAAGGGGTATCTAGGGATGATGATATAAATCTATTGGCCAAGGCTATTACTGGAGAAGCCAGGGGAGAACCATACATAGGACAGGTTGCCGTAGGAGCAGTAATACTAAATAGAGTAAAGAGTCCTTCCTTTCCAAATACAATAGCAGGTGTAATATACCAGCCAGGGGCGTTTACCGCAGTATCCGATGGTCAAATAAATTTAGAACCTACAGAAAGCTGTATAAGAGCAGCCCGGGACTGTTTAAATGGATGGGATCCAACCTACGGTGCATTATACTATTGGAACCCAGCCACTGCCACTAGTAAATGGATATGGAGCCGTGAAGTAAGACTAAAAATTGGTAAGCATTGGTTTGGAAACTAGAGAGGGGAGGATAAAAATTGAGGAATGTAAAGAATACTATTATAATCCTACTTCTTATAGCTTTGGCGGCCACGGGATATTGGGGATATTCCCAATATCAAGAAAAGGAGGATTATTATAATTTTTTAGATAATCAATTTCAAAGAATGTTCTATGATCTTTTAGGTAGTGTTGAAACAATATCTACGGATATTTCAAAATTATTAGTATCATCCCAAGAAAAAGAAAACATTGTACTTTTGTCCAATATATTGATGAATGCATATAATGCTCAAGACAATTTAGCTCAACTGCCCATAAAACATAGTGAAGTATCTAAAATAGAAAAATTTTTAAGCCAAGTTGGAGATTATACCTTTGCCGTATCTAAAAAAACTTTAAATGGAGATGAACTGAATGACAAAGATAGAGAAAACCTAGAGCAACTACAAAGCTATGCAACAGAATTAAGTCAGGATTTACATGATCTTAGAGAGCAAGCCCTTAAAGATGTGGTTTGGAAGGGAGAACTTAGGAGGGAAGGAACAAAGAAGCTAAACAAAGAAGCTGAAAAGGAAAATCCTATTCAGACTAAATTTGTAAAATTTGAAGAAAGGATGATAGAATATCCTGAGCTGATTTATGATGGCCCTTTTTCAGAGCATGCAATACAGGGTATGGACCCTAGATTACAGGGTGATAAGGTAAGCAGAGAGGAAGCTGAAAAGGTAGTTAAAGATTTTTTAGGTGAAGGAGTAATTGAAAAGGTAGAAAAAAGAGAAGATGCTAGAGGCAAAATAGACACATACAGCTTTACGGTAAAACCTAAAAATAAAGAAGATGGAGAAACAAATCCTATATATATTGATGTAAGTCAAAGAGGTGGAAAGGTTGTATATATATTAAATAATAGGCAGGTTAAACAGGCGAATATTTCAGTAAAACAGGCAATAAGTAAAGCTGATGATTTTTTAAAGGAAAAGGGATATAAAAATTTAACACCAACCTTTTCATTAGAGTACGAAAATGTAGTTGTAATAAATTATGTATATGAGCAGGATGGTGTATTAATGTATCCTGACTTGGTGAAGGTTAAGATTGCCCTTGATGATGGGACAATTGTAGGCTTTGATGCAACGAAGTTTTTAACTACAAACTATAAGAGGAATATACCTACCCCTAAAATAACTCCTGAGGAAGCTAGGCAAAATGTAAGTATGAAGGTTAGTACAAAGGAAGAACCAAGACTTTGTTATATACCTACCCCATCCTTTAAGGAAATATATTGCTACGAGTTTAAAGTAGAGTATAAGGGAGATATGTTTTTTATCTATATAAATGCAGAAACTGGAGAAGAAGAGGATATATTAAAGCTTATTAAGAGTGAGAATGGTACGTTGATGATATAGTTTAAAAATTCGAGGCAAAGGCCTCGAATTTTTAATGTTGATTAATAAAAGGTATAATAATAGAATAAGAATATATAAAAACTAGTTGAATTAATGTATCTTTCAATAATCTCCCTCAGAGGAAACATTGAAGGATACTAAATGATACTAAAATAAAGTAACAAATAATTCTGGAGATTTTTCTCCCATAGGAGGTCTTTTATGGATGATAAGATTAATGTAGGTATCGTATTTGGAGGAATGTCAGAAGAACATGAAGTATCCCTTATGTCTGCAGCATCAATTATAAGGGCTATAGATAAAGATAAATATAATGTTATTCCCATAGGAATAACAAAAAAGGGAAACTGGATGCTATATAGAGGTTCTGTGGAAAATATAGAAAATGGTAAATGGCAAGAAATTTCAAATAAACTACTTGAGGAAAAAGTCGATGAAAACTTATTTACTGTTATAACTATAGGAGAAAGAAAGGGTCACATAAATAAAGATTTACCACCGGTTTTATCGGAGATAATAGATGTTATATTTCCGGTACTCCATGGCCCCTATGGAGAGGATGGTACTATACAGGGACTTTTTGAAATGGCAAACATACCCTATGTAGGAACAAATGTAATTGCTTCTGCTCTTTGTATGGATAAGATCTATGCAAAGAAGATATTTGAACTGGAGGGTCTAAGTGTAGTACCCTATCTAGTTATTAAGAAAAATTTACTTGAGGGAAACTTAAAGGAATATATCAGTATAACTGAAAAAAGCTTTGGATATCCTGTTTTTATAAAACCTGCAAATCTAGGTTCAAGTGTGGGAATTACCAAGGCCCATGATAGGAATGAATTAATAAAGGGAATAGAAGAAGCAGCAAAATATGATAGAAAAATTTTGGTAGAAAAATGCATAGTTTGTAGGGAACTGGAGTGTGGAATACTTGGAAATGATGAACCAATGGCTTCTGTAGTTGGAGAAATATTACCCTCCCATGAATTTTATGATTACGAGGCTAAATATTTTGATGATGGGAAGTCCAAGATGGTAATTCCAGCAGATATACCTAAATCAAAGTCCCAGGAGATAAGAAGGATGGCCATTGAAGCCTATAAGGCACTGGATTGTTCAGGACTATCAAGGGTGGACTTTTTCATGGAAAGAGAAACTGATAAAATATATATAAACGAGATAAATACTATGCCAGGCTTTACAAAATATAGTATGTATCCACTGCTATGGCAGGAAACAGGATTACCCTATGATAAGCTTATAGATAGACTGATTGAGCTAGCATTACAAAGATATAGAGAGAAATCTAGATAAAGATCAAGGCAAGAATATGGTTTTGATTTTGTTCTAACTTGGAGGTTATAAAAGATGAAGAAAGTTATGCTAAAGATAAAAGGGAAACAAAATCCAGTTGGAGATGAGGCAGATACAATAGAATTAATAACAGAAGGAAAATACTATATTAAGAACAATGCTCATTATTTAATTTATGAAGAAAGCCAGCTATCGGGTATGGAAGGGTGTACCACAACATTAAAATTAAAAGACTATAAAGTAACAATGAAACGATTTGGAGTATCTAACTCAGAATTAGTTTTTGAGAAAGGAAAGAGATTTATATCGACATATGCCACACCCTATGGAAATTTCAGATTAGAAATATTAACAAAAAATCTAGAGTATTCAATAGATGAAAGAATAAAAGGACATATACATTTAAAATATTCAATGAGCCTTCAAGGACTAGTAGAAGGTACCAATGAGTTGGATATAGAAATAATGTAAAGGTCGTGATTAAAATTAAAGATATACTAAAGATAATAATTAAAGAAGCCATAAAGAATAGCATGAATATAAAAATTGATACTAAAGACATTATGATAGAAGTCCCCAATAATGAAAAATTTGGGGATTTTTCTACAAATGTAGCCATGCAATTAGCAAGTAGAGTTAAAATGGCACCTAAAAATTTAGCTGCTACAATAATTGATGAAATTCTAAAAAATCCTAATAAGAAAAAATATTTTAAAAATATCGAGGTTATGGGACCGGGATTTATTAATTTTTATATTGAAAACCATGTTTTAAATCAATGGATACTTGAAGCCATAGAAAAATATGAATTTAATAAATTTACCAATCATAAAAAAGAAGAAATTACATTAGGGATAGTAGTAAAGGAATTACAGGACCTATTTAATCTTGAAAATTTAAGGGCCTTTATGAATATGTATTATTTAGGGAATTTATATAAAGCCCTAGGTTATAAAACTACTAAATTAATAGGAGTGAGTAATCTTAAAGATAGCACTGAGATGGCTTATCTTTTATCCAACTTTAAAGATATAAAAGTATCGGAAAATCCAGAGGATTTAAGGGATGCTATTATATTTACATCTCCTAAGAATCAATGGTTATTTAAGTCCGTTGAAGGGGAAAGGTTTATAGTAGATAAAGTAAAAGTATATGAAAATCAAATAGAAGTTTTAGAAAAATCCACTACTGAGCTCATAGAACTTATAGGCTTTGATAGATTAAAGGTTACACTCATGACTAAACCAATGACCAGTGAAGGGGAAATAGAAATAACTAAGGATGATTTGAAGATTTTACAATACCCCTATAGTAGGATTTCATCTATAATAAAAATCTTAAAAGAAGAAGGAATAAGCCTTACAGATGTAGAAGTATATGATTGGCAATTGATAGACAGAAAAATTGAATATGATTTAATAAAAAAATTAACAGAATATAAAGACACTATAAAAACTGCCCTAGAGTTAAATGACCCATATAGATATATAAGATACGCCTTCGAGCTCACAAGTATATTTGATGATCTAAATATAAATACCCTATACAGAAAAATGCCTAAGGAAAAACTACTTATTTTGCTTAAGCTATTAAATGTTGCCAAGATAGTTTTTAAAGATATTCTAACAACCCTAGAACTACCTATAAAAGATAAGATGTAGAACTTAAAGATTATAATCTTAGTAAAATTTTATAATGTTTTCACTGGGGGGATTTTGGAGTTTTGATTTTTATATCAAAAGCATATATAAAGACCCAAGGGAGGACATTATAGAATACTAAGAATAATAAAAGCGCGTCAATAGACGCCTTTGTTTTGCAATAAAATACAGAAAATTTCAAATTATAAAAAACAAAGGGGGATTTTGTCGATGAAAAAAGGATGTAAATTTGGTACCCACAGAGTACTTGAACCTAAGGGAACATTACCTCAACCGGCGTGGAAAATTGATAATGATATGAATATCTATGACAATGAAATACTTATTGATGTACAGACCTTAAATATTGACTCTGCAAGCTTTACTCAGATAAAAGAGCAGGCAGAGGGGGAAGTGGATAGGATAAAAGAAATAATGTTAGATATTGTTGAGAAAAGAGGTAAGCATCATAATCCTGTAACTGGTTCAGGGGGTATGCTTATAGGTACCATTGAAAAAATCGGACCAGCCCTTGAAGGAAAAACAGATCTTAAGGTTGGAGATAAAATTGCTACATTAGTTTCCTTGTCTCTAACACCCCTAAAAATTGACAAAATTAAAGAAGTAAGAAAGGATATAGATCAAGTAGATATAGAAGGTAAGGCCATATTATTTGAAAGTGGTATTTATGCTATTTTACCCCAGGATATACCTGAGAACTTAGCATTATCTGTTTTAGATGTTGCTGGAGCTCCAGCCCAAACAGCTAAGTTAGTTAAGCCGGGAGATACAGTTTTAGTAATAGGTGGAGCTGGAAAATCAGGAATGCTTTGTCTATATGAGGCTAAAAAGAGGGCAGGAATCACTGGTAAGGTCATATGTCTAACTCATTCTGAAAAATCTATAGAAAGAGCAAAGGGCGCTAACCTTGCCGATGAATACATAGTGGCAGATGCAACTAAACCCGTAGAGGTTATGGAAAAAGTAAAGGAAGTAACTGATGGAGAAATGGCAGATATAACTATAAACTGTGTAAACGTTACCAACACTGAAATGTCAAGCATATTAGCAACTAAGGATGAAGGATTGATCTATTTCTTTAGTATGGCTACAAGCTTTACAAAGGCAGCTCTTGGAGCAGAAGGAGTAGGAAGGGACACCACCATGATAATAGGTAATGGCTATACAAAGGGCCACGCTAAAATAGCCCTTGAAATAATGAGGGAAAGTGAGACCCTTAGAAAGCTATATGAGGAATTATATGCTTAAAAACAGGTAACAGGTTACGGGCTACAGGAAACTCTTTTAGGTCTTTTATGGCCCTATAAATCAACTTAGAAGTTAGTACCGTTAGCTTGTAATCTACATTTCTGTAATCAAATAATAAGGGGGAGTGAAAAGAACATGAGAAATTATAAAGAAATTGAGTTATGGAAGGATGTTACTGATGAGCAGTGGAATGATTGGCATTGGCAGGTTCGAAATAGGATAACTGATGTTGAGACTTTAAAAAAAGTAATAAATCTGACACCAGAGGAAGAAGAGGGGATAAATGAAGCCCTTGAAAAATTAAGAATGGGAATAACTCCTTATTATGCATCGCTGATGGATAAGGACGATCCCAATTGTCCTATCAGAAAGCAAGCCGTTCCAACTATTTATGAAACCCATATAAGTGACGCAGATTTAGATGATCCCCTTCATGAGGATCATGATTCTCCTGTTCCAGGACTTACCCATAGATATCCCGATAGAGTACTACTTCTTATCACAGACCAATGTTCAATGTATTGTCGTCACTGTACTAGAAGAAGATTTGCTGGGCAGACCGATAGTGAAAATCCATTGGAAAATATTGATAAGGGTATAGAATACATAAGAAATACGCCACAGGTTAGAGATGTACTTTTATCTGGTGGAGATTGTATGCTAGTATCTGACCAAAGACTTGAATATATCATAAGTAAGCTTAGGGAAATACCCCATGTGGAAATAATTAGACTTGGATCAAGAACCCCTGTAGTACTTCCACAGAGAATTACACCTGAATTAGTAAATATGCTTAAGAAATATCATCCAATATGGCTCAATACCCATTTTAATCATGCTAAGGAAATTACTCCAGAGGCTAAAAAAGCCTGCGAGATGCTAGCCGATGCTGGAGTACCTTTAGGAAACCAAACAGTATTACTTAGAGGTATTAATGATTGTGTCCATGTTATGAGAAATCTTTTACATGAACTTGTAAAGATAAGGGTAAGACCTTACTATATTTATCAATGTGATTTGTCTATGGGTATAGAACACTTTAGAACTCCAGTTGCTAAAGGTATAGAAATAATGGAAGGACTTAGAGGTCATACATCGGGGTTTGTAGTGCCCACCTTTGTTGTAGATGCACCAGGTGGAGGCGGTAAAATACCTGTAATGCCAAACTATGTGGTATCCCAATCTCCAGATAAAGTCCTACTTAGAAACTTTGAAGGAGTTATTACTACCTATATAGAACCTAAACCATATGAAAAAGAGTGTACTTGTGAAGTATGTACCGGAAAGAAAGAACATAAGATGACAGGGGTAGCCGGGCTTCTTCAAGGGAATCAAATGGCACTAGAGCCTACAGATTTAGAGAGAAGAAAAAGGGCTAAAAAAGATAGGTAAGGATGCTTAGTGCCTAGTACCGAGTCTTACAAAAAAGGGGCGTTTTTATGAAGCTACTAAACCTAATAAAAGACAAATACAGTACAATTTCTCTAGTTGGAATGGCTAAAAATTGTGGAAAAACTACTGCCCTCAATCAAATTATTATGGAGGCCATGGATAAAAACTTGGTATTAGGAATAACCTCCATAGGTCGTGACGGAGAAAAACAAGACATTGTAACCTATACGGAAAAGCCCCTTATATATATAGGCGAGGGGACTATAATTGCTACAGCAGAGGAAACCTTTAAGTTATCGGAAGCTAAACTTGAGCTAATAGATATTACAGATATAAATACTGCCATTGGAAGGGTTATTATTGGGAGGGCCCTATCCAGTGGATATGTCCAAATAGCAGGACCATCTACAAATAGTCAAGTTAAACTTATATCAGAAAAAATGTTAAATCTAGGAGCCAAAATGGTTATCGTTGATGGAGCCATAGATAGGATTTCTTCAGCATCTCCAAGGGTAGCACAGGGGACCATATTGGCCACTGGAGCAGTATTAAGCAGGGATATGAATAAGGTTATAGAGCTAACGGCCCATCAAGTAGCCCTATTTAACTTAAAAGAAATTCAAGATAAAAAACTACGACAAATAGCTGTAGAGGCTATAAATGAAAATAAGATTTCTATAATAGATGAAGAATATAATATTATTCCACTGAATCTAAAAACCTCATTGAACTCAGGATATGAAATTGCTAGGAATTTAAATAAAGGCTCAAAATATATTATTATTGGAGGTTCATTGGTATCAAAAACCATAAAGGATGTTGTAGCCCATACAAAGCTATATAAAAACATTACTTTTATAATTGAAGATGCGTCAAAAATATTTATTGATCATAGAGATTGGCAGTACTTTGAGAGAATAGGGATTAAAATTAATGTAATATATAGGATTAATCTCCTAGCTATAACGGTAAATCCTTATTCTCCCAAGGGATACTATTTTGAACCTTCGCGGTTTGTTGACAATATGAAAAAAATAGTAAGTCCTATACCGGCTATAGATGTGATGATGGGTGAGTGATTTTTATGTATATGTCCCAGGAAACCTATAGAAATCTAGACCTAGATTATGTATTTGATAATCTTACCGTCTATACTCCCTATGGAAAAAAGAATAAGAAAGCTATGAGAGCCTTTAAGGTAGAAGAAAAAGAGAAATTAATACAGGAGCTAGATAGGGTTGAGACTGTAGTAAATCTTATTGAAAGGCAAAGATATACATTTATAGAAATAAGAAATAATTTTAAACATATAAAGGATCTGAGCACAACCTTTAAAAGGGTTAGGGAAGATGAAGTATTAAGTATTACTGAATTATTTGAACTGAAGTTATTTTTAATCATACTTAAAAAATTAGAAGAAGCTTTAAATAAATTAAAGTGGAAAACCCCTGAGGATTTAAAAGTTACTTCAATTCCCTACTTAGAAAATCTCTTTGATCCACAAAATAATGGTTTAACTACCTTTTATATTTATGATGAGTACTCTGAGAAGCTAGAGGAAATAAGAAGAAATATCAGAGATATAGAGGGAGCCATATCAAAGAGAAAAAAAGAGATCCAAAAAAATGTTGAGGATGAGCTGGGGATTAGGCTTAGACCAAGTGGAGAGATAATAGTTAAAAAGACCGATGAAGAGCTTATAGAAAGACTTAGAAACAACAAAAATCTTATTTATAGCATGGAAACATACATGAATATTACATTTAAAATAAAAGCATCATGGGACATTGACAAATTAAATACTAAGCTTGAAGGATTAAAGGGAATGGAAGAGGATGAGGAAATACAGGTACGGAAGTTTTTAAGTAAAGAGGTAAAAAGATTTTTAAATCAAATAGAAAAAAATATAAAAGCCATAGGTAAACTAGATTTACTTATAGCTAAAGGTTATCATGCCATAGGATTTAGAGGCACAAGACCGGAAATTAATAGTAGTGGGAGAGTATATATATTAGAGGGTAGACATATTAAAATAGAAAACAATCTAAAAAAAGAGGGGAGAGAATTTACCCCTATAACGTTAGATATAAGCAAAGGAGTAACATGTATAACTGGAGCAAACATGGGGGGGAAAACTGTAAGTCTAAAGATAATAGGCATGCTTACAGCCATGGCGCAATTTGGATTATTTGTACCAGCAAAGGCCATGATAGTTTCCCTTAATAAATATATATTTTTTTCAATGGGGGATTTGCAGTCATCGGATATGGGTCTTAGTACCTTTGGAGGAGAAATAGTAAAAATAAGGGAGGCAATAAAGGCTTCCCATGGTGAGGGAATGATCCTCATAGATGAATTAGCTCGGGGGACCAATCCAAAGGAAGGCTTTGCCATATCTAAGGCCATTATAAATTATTTAGAGAATAAAAAAGCTATTACTGTAATAACAACCCATTTCGATGGATTAGGTAGTGGCAGCAATATTAAACATTTGCAAGTGAGAGGATTGTCTTTAGAGAATTTTAAAAAAATATCCAAGGAGCTTGAAAAGGGAGAAGATGGTATCCAAGAGATTCATAAATACATGGACTATAGACTACAAGAAGTAAGCAATATCCATGAAGTTCCAAAGGATGCCATAAATATATCTAGGTTAATGGGTCTTGATGAAGAAATACTTAAAGATGCGGAGAGGATACTGGAGGGGAGAAAATGAAAAGTAAGCTTAATCTTGATGAGGGTTTAATTGAAAGGGCTAGGGAGTCTGCTTCAAAAATAGCAGAGGATGTTCAAGGGTATATAGATAAGCATACCACCATATCTGTAGAGAGAACTGTAGCTAGGCTATTGGGAATAGATGGTATAGATGATATAGAAAGACCTCTACCTAATGTTGTGGTAGACAATATTAGAGAAGGTGGAGGATTGTCTCAAGGAGTGGCCCTTTGGATAGGTAATGCCATAATAAATACAGGAAAAACTCCACAGGAAATAGCACAGGCCCTTAGTGTTGGAGAGCTTGACCTAATGAAATTACCTATGGCAGATGAAAAGAAAATAAAGGATAAAATCAATGAAATTGCCTCAAATATGGTAAATAAAATTAAAGCCAATAGAGAAAAAAGAGATGAATTAATAAACTCCCTTGGGGAGGGCAAAAAGCCATATTTAT
Source organism: uncultured Eubacteriales bacterium (assembly GCA_965539935.1). Lineage (GTDB taxonomy): Bacteria > Bacillota > Clostridia > Peptostreptococcales > Caminicellaceae > CBETVX01. The sequence continues at coordinate 27,228 of CBETVX010000035.1, forward strand.
ATGTAATAGTAGCAACTGGAAATATATACGAGGACGTTCTACAAGCTCAGGCAGCTGCAAGACAAGGGGCCGACATAATAGCCGTAATAAGAACTACTGCCCAAAGTCTTTTAGATTATGTACCCTATGGACCTACTACAGAGGGCTTTGGAGGTACCTATGCTACCCAGGAAAACTTTAGGATAATGAGAAGAGCATTAGATGAAGTTGGAGAGGAAGTGGGTAGATACATCAGATTATGTAATTATTGCTCAGGTCTTTGTATGCCAGAGATTGCAGCCATGGGAGCCATAGAGAGACTAGATGTTATGCTTAATGATGCCCTTTATGGAATACTATTTAGAGATATAAACATGAAAAGAACTTTGGTGGATCAGTTTTTCTCAAGGGTAATCAATGGATTTGCAGGTATTATAATTAATACTGGGGAAGATAACTATCTTACCACAGCCGATGCAGTAGAGGAAGCCCATACAGTGCTTGCTTCACAGTTTATAAATGAACAATTTGCCTTAAGGGCAGGTATACCTGAAGAACAAATGGGCCTTGGTCATGCCTTTGAAATGAATCCAGATATCGAAAATGGATTTTTATGGGAACTTGCCCAAGCACAAATGTCTAGGGAGATATTCCCTAAGGCACCATTAAAGTACATGCCACCAACAAAATTCATGACTGGAAATATATATAAAGGACATATACAAGATGCACTATTTAATATGATAGCCATTATGACAAATCAGGGAATACAGCTTCTAGGTATGCTTACTGAGGCAATTCATACCCCTTTACTTCAAGATAGAGCTTTATCAATAGAAAATGCAAAATACATATTTAATAATATGAGGAATCTAGGGGATGAAATAGAGTTTAAAAAGGGCGGAATCATTGAAACTAGAGCTAAAGAGGTACTTGCAAGGGCAGCAAATATGCTTGAAGAAATAGAAAAGGAAGGTTTATTTTATACCCTAGAACAAGGTAAATTTGCAGGGGTTAAGAGAGCTATAGATGGCGGGAAGGGATTGGAAGGAGTTATAGAAAAGGATGAAAAATACTTCAATCCATTTATTGACCTCATGATAGGAGGTGCTAAGTAATGACTATAGAGAAGGTTGATTTAACAAAGGTTAAGCCCTACGGAGATACATTAAATGATGGTATTATACAGCTTTCTTTTACTTTACCTGTGCCCTATGGACCAGAAGCTGAAGAGGCTGCTAAAAGATTAGTTTTAAAAATGGGCATAGAGGAACCTAGTGTTGTGCACTATGAAGAATTAACCCCTGGCTTTACTATGTTTATAGTATATGGAAAATGCCAACACACCGTTGATTATACTAAAATAGAGGTAACAAAGGTAGACGTTGAGGTAATGGACAAATATGAAGTGGAAGATTATATTAAAGAAAATATAAAAAGGGATGTAATTATAGTGGGAGCTTGTACAGGTACCGATGCCCATACGGTAGGCATAGATGCCATAATGAATATGAAGGGGTATAATGGACATTATGGCTTAGAAAGATATAAGGGGATAAGGGCCTACAATCTTGGAAGTCAGGTTCCAAATGAAGATTTAGTAGCAAAGGCCATTGAATTGGAAGCCGATGCCATATTGGTATCTCAGGTGGTTACCCAAAAAGATGTTCATATACCAAATCTCACCCAGTTAATAGAACTCCTTGAAGCAGAAGGTGTTAGAGAAAAACTAGTGGTTGTATGTGGAGGACCAAGACTTAATCATGAACTTGCGAAGGAGCTTGGATATGATGCCGGTTTTGGAAAAGGTAGCTATGCAGAACATGTTGCATCCTTTGTAGTAAAGGAAATAGTAAATAGAGGACTTTAGACCGAGGGGACAGTTCCCTCGGTTTTATATTGTATAAGATAAAGAAAATTTTGAAAAGATATGCTATATTTTGTAAATATATGTTAAAATATACAGGGGAAGGAGGTGGATAATATTAGGATAATAGCATGTTTATTTCCAATTGTATTTTTAATATTTTCATTAAATGTTTCAGCTAAAGGACAGACGGTCTTTAATGAAGTATATTATGATAATTTATCTATTGAAGGACATTTTAGTAATATAGAAGATGCAATAGCTAATGTAGCAGATGGCGGTATAGTTTATATTAGAAAAAATATTAAGTTAAAAAATACCCTAGAAATAAATAAGTCTATGAAAATTGTCTCCCTTGATCCCAAGGAATATGAAATAATGCTAAGGGATGAAGATGTTGCATTCTCTTTAGAAGATATTGATTATTTTAAAGTTGAAGGAATAAAATCATACTCTACCAATAGTAATAATAAACTGATTGCTGGTGTGGCCAATACAATAAGTATTGAAAACTCATATTTTCAATTCATAACTCCAATGTATATTAAAAATCCCAACAAAAATATGAATATATCAATTTCAAACAGTCACTTCCAAAATTCTAATATTAAAATAAATATGGGAAATTACGAAGGAAATATTTACATGTCAAACAATCTTTTCAACGTACTAAAACCAAGTACCCCTTATATCTGGATCATTAATTCTAATATTGAGGCATCAAATAATGAATTTGATAATTATGCATTTAGGATAGATGGAGAAATGTCCATAGCTGAGATTAGTGATAATGTCTTTACTGGTTCCGGTAAAATAATGATTCGAGACAACGGAGAAAAAATACACTTTAATAGAAATAAAATTTTAAAGTATATTACAGATGAAATATATTACTCAGGCACATCAAATATTGATTTCACTGAAAATTGGTGGGGAGATAGAGATGGTCCTAGGGAAAGTAGGATATATGGAAAGGTAGATTATAGTAACTGGGCATTGTTTGAAGATTTCTCTAGATTTAAAAATGACCCCTACAAAGTAGAAGATGTACAAAAAGGAGCAGTTTTCCTAGGTCAAACTGTGGATAATAATACTTTTATATATGACCTAGATAAAAATGAGATAATAGAATTTTTAGACTTAATATATATGACAAGGAAAATAGATTAATATAATTCTTTCAATGAGATTTACTTATATGTAGGTTAATGACCTATGGGGATAGCTAAATCTTAAAAATATTTCTTAGCTAAAGAGGATTTCTAACCTTTGAGTTTTGTCTATCTATAAAATAAATCTCATTGAAAGAATTATATTAATCTAT
>CBETVX010000036.1:0-30335 GCA_965539935.1 uncultured Eubacteriales bacterium
TAAGAATATATATGGAGACTTTAAAAAAATTAATTTCCCACTTTATTATGTTTATTGCAAGAACATATGAAATGACTATACTAAGAACACCTAATCCACCACGAATCCACCTCATTTTAGGCATACTTTGTTCTTTTTTTATGGTGTTTAGGATTTCAATAAGTTTGCTTCTCTTTATTGTCCAATAATTTTTAAATCCCAATATAAAAATAATAATTGAAAAAATCATTAGTAACGTACTTATTGCTTTAAAGGGTATATAAAATGGAATTTGAGTATTCAAAATCATGCATTTACTTAGAATCATAAAAAAAAGTTTAGAAAATAATATACCAACAAAAATTCCTATGGCTACTGAAACTACTCCAAGAATTATACTTTCTATGGCAAATACCCAGCCAACTTTGGAGCTTTCTATTCCCATAAGCATATAGATTCCTACTTCTTTATATCGTAATTTATAGAAGAAATTATTTGCATGGCTCATAAAATAAATAACCGTAAAAAACAATATAATGCTACACAATTTACTAGCAGTCTGAGCATAAACATATTGTTCATTTAAAACACTCATATATGGATTATAATTAATAGATAAAAAATTATAATAAATAGCTGTTGTAAATATAAGAACTGATAAATAGAATATATATAATTTAAAATTATTTTTAAATAACATCCATGCTATTTTAAAGGAGTTCATTGGAATTCCCCCCTAATATAGCAACCATATTTAAAATTTTTTCAAATAGTTCTTTAGAATTACCACCTGACTCTAGCTTACCGCTAATCATACCATCTTTTAAGAATAAAACCCGGTCACAGTAACTTGCTGCAGACGCATCATGTGTAACCATTACTACTGTTGTGTCATATCGCATTTTTATATTCCTAAAGCATTCCAAAAGACTAGATGCAGATTTTGAATCCAATGCTCCCGTTGGTTCATCGGCAAATAAAATTTTGGGATTGTTAATGAGGGCACGACAGACAGCTGCTCTCTGTTTTTGTCCACCTGATAACTGGTAAGGATATTTATCTATTTGATTTTTTATTCCAAACATAGAAGTTAATTCATTTACTTTTTTCAAAATTAAATCTGCTTTAACATTATTAAGTGTAAGTGGTAGTGCAATATTATCTTTGATTGTCATATTATCCAGCAAATTAAAATCCTGAAATACAAAACCTACTGTATTTCTACGAAATCTAGCTTCTTCTTTTTCTGGAAGACTTTCTATTGCTTTATTATCGATTATCACTTTTCCCTTAGTAGGTTTATCTATTGAAGACATAATATTGAGTAAAGTAGTCTTGCCTGAGCCAGAGGGACCCATAATTGCAACAAATTCACCAGAATAGATATCTAAATCCACTTGATGAAGTGCCCTGCAAATAGTACCTTTATTGCCATACTGCTTAGTAACACCTCTTACTTTTATAATTGTATCCATAAAATGTCCTCCTTAAGTATTACCTTATGGATACTATTATAAAACTTATTGCACTTCTATTCTATCGATTTAGGTGACATATAAAAGATTAATGTTACAATTTCGTCACTTTAATCTTTACAATCAGTAAATTAATAAATCTTTTCCACAAAATAAAGGAATACTCAGCTTATTTGATGATTTATATAGTCTGATAGCTTATAAAAAGCCAATACGAACTCGGTATATACCCCTTTTTGGCTTTGAACATTTATACCAATCCCTAATATATCTGCTACTTTTTTAGCATAATACATCCCCATACCTGTAGACTTAGTATTATCTCTTCCATTGCTTCCTGTAAATCCTTTATCGAATACTCGGTTAAGTTCTTCTTTACAAATACCAATTCCATTGTCTTTAATATGTAAGTAATATCCTTTATCATCTTCCCCATTGAATATCATGATTTTACCATCCTGTCTTGTATATTTATAACTGTTGTTGAGTATTTGCGTGATAATATAGTGAATCCATTTTTTATCACTAATAAAACGATAGGGTTTTAAATCAACTTGTATACTGATTCCTTTACTCATAAAGAATTCTGAATTATCTTTAATAGCATCTTTTACCACTTTTTGAATATCAACATATTCAGATACAATATCCTCACTATAATGATTTGCCCTAGCGATAGATAGAATTTGCTCTATTCTAAATTTTATTTGATTAATTTGAAATAATAATTTGTTTATTTTTTCATCCTCATTTTCAAATCTATTTATAACCATCTCACACACGGCTATATTAACTTTAAGGTCATGTACAGCTTGGGTTATATAATCTTTCAAATTATTCATCTTCTGCTGATAATTTTCTTCTTTCATTATAAACTCTTTATCTTTATGGTCCAGAAGTTGTCTCATAAGATTAATGCCTATCACATTAGATTTCTTTTTAAAAATATAATTTACATCTTCTCCTTGAACCATCATTTTTTGTATTGTCTTATATGTATTTTTAATTTTTAAATAATGAAAAGAGCACCCTACTGTTATAATAAGTACTGCTAGTAAATCTAAATAAAAAATCTCCCCTATACTTTTATCTAGAGGAGTACTTGTAAATAAGATTAAGTTAATCACAATAAAGATACTAGCAAAGCTTAACATTAATTCCATGTGACCTTTTATATAAGTTTTGATTGTCATAATATAATATACCCCATTCCTTTTTTCGTTGTTATAAAATTTCTAAGCCCAAGTTCCTCTAGTTTCATACGCACACGATTTACATTTACTGTGAGGGTATTCTCATTTACATATACTTCATTATCCCAAAGACTCCTCATTAGAGATTGTCTACTAACAACTTTCCCTTGATTTTCAATAAGGATTTTCAAAATTTTGAACTCATTTTTCGTCAGCTCAATTTTTTTATCCTTATATGTTACAAATGTATCCTCTAAATTTAAAATAACACCTCTACACCCTATAGTTTTAGAACTATATGAAGCATATTCATAGGTTCTTCGTATAACAGCCTGAAGCTTAGCAATTAAGACTCCATTATTAAAAGGCTTCTGGATATAGTCATCTCCACCGTTATTCATTCCCATGATGATATCCATATTGCTATTTCTTGAAGAAAGATAAATGATAGGAACACTAGATATTTTTCTTATTTCCTTACACCAATAAAATCCATCAAAATAAGGAATATTTATATCCATTAAAACAACATGGGGTTGATTCCTTAAAAACTCATCTAATATACTATCAAATTTGTTTACAGTGACCGTTTCAAATCCCCATTTATTTAACAAACTTATAATTTCTTCTTGTAACATTTTATCATCCTCTACAAGGAATATTCGATATGACCCTAATTGCCCCATCTTGTATCCCCCTCTTTATAGTAACATTCTTTCCAAACAAATTATAACACATATCTATCAATAGTTTAATCAGGTAAACTCACTGGTCAGTTAGGACTAAATACTAAAAAGCTATGACAATGATATTTGAATATTTTAGAAATTATTCCTTAAAATTTAAAAATCTACTAATATAAAAAATAATAGATATTTTCTAAAAAAAGACTGTTGAAATCTCTTCTCTCAACAGTCTATAAAATACAAATTATTAATTATAAGCCAATATAAGGGCTATTCTATATCTAATTTACTTCTCTGAATCCTTCTCCAAGGACTTCATGAACAGTTGATACCATTATAAATGCTTTATTATCAATAGAATATACTATTTCCTTTAATTTTGATACTTGTGCTCTATTCACAACACAAAGTAATACATCCTTATCCTTTCCTGTATACATACCCTTACCCTTTAATCCTGTTACCCCTCTATCCAGCTTTTTTATTATTTCTTCGCTTATTTCCTGTGGATAATCAGTAATAATCTGAAAGGCCTTTGCATAATTTAAACCTTCTACAATAAAATCAGCCACCTTAACAATCACATAAAGTGATATCACTGAATATAAAGATGTTTCAACTTGTCTGTTAACTATACCTGCCGCAGCAACAATAATTAAATCAAGGACCATCATAAGCTTTGCCGTGCTGATTCCTGGTATATATTTGTTAATAATTGCTCCTGCAAGGTCTGTACCACCAGTTGTTCCACCACTTTTAAAGACAAATCCTATTCCTACTCCCATAAGAACTCCACCGTAAATTGATGCCAAAAGTAAATCTTCAGTAGCATTTATATTATCTCCTAAAAAGATTATCATTAGTCTTATAAATAATGAAAGCATTAAAGTTCCATAGGCTGTTTTAACTCCAAATGCTTTTCCTAATACCATTATTCCAATAATAAATAGAGGAATGTTTATTACAAGGTTTGTGACATCTATTGGTATTCCTGTAATCCTTTCAATTACTATGGCTAGACCTGTTACTCCACCAGGGGCTATTGTATTAGGTTCTAAGAACAATAACAAACTAGCTGCCATGAATAAGGTTCCAAAGGTTATCCCTAAGTAATCTGAGAGCACCTTATATTTTCTAATTTTCATAACTTATCACCCCCATTGTTTATAATAGTGTATCTTAGTACAAATGGAATTATAACATAGTTATAATAATATTCAATATAAATTTAAGAAATTATGCCTAAATCAACTTACTTTATAGTTAAAGATTTAAAAAAATAACCACCAATTAATTGGAAGAACCAGCTTAATAGGTGGTATTCTTAATATGAAAAACCATATTTCAAAATATAATCTAACCCAAACAGGATTTTATTAAATTGAGAATCCTCTAGAATTTACATACTAATTTTATCATTTAAGACCTTCTAATTATTTCCCCAAATCCTCTATAATCTTTATTTACAATACCATTTTCCATAACTATATTTCCTTTGCTAATAGTATAAATAGGTGTTCCTTGATAATCCATTCCATCAAATAGTTTTGCTGTTTCTTTTGTAATTATTATTTACCCCAAGTTATCCTTGTATAAGGTTAGGTTTTTTAAATGAAAAATCAGATGGAGAATTTCTATTCCTTAAAACAATCCTACCTTCACTCTTTATATGATAGAATATACTTAATTTTATCATAACATTAATTAAAAAAATTCCCCAAACTTTGTTTGGGGATAACTTTATAAATACTTATACCATTTTTTAAGACTTTAATCCGCATCTCTAACTAATCTAACCATATTATATGCCCGTTGTTCATCACCCTGTGGTGCATTTTCATCTGGTGCTGGATAATTATCTCTATCTCCTGTTTTAGGATCGCTTTTTTGTGAACCTGAACCATGAGCATCTACCATTTGGCCATCCATAAGCTCCATACCATTACCAAATTCCACATACCTTGTCTGTTATAGTTCCCATCACCATTATCTGTATAACTAGGCTGATTACCTTCATAAGTTGCATCTTGTCCGTAGAATTCTTCTCCTTTTCCATAGGGTCATTATTGAGTCCTTTGAATAGAATGTTGTCTGATTAGTATAAACAATAGGATAACCACCTTTCGCTGGTGTATAACCTACATTCTTTAAAAGAGTCTCTTCTATTTCATTGGCCTCTTCTACACTTAGCATTTCCACATCACTATTAATAGGTTCCTTTGGATTATTTAGACCTAGCCCTTTATCAATAAGACTTTCAATGGAGGAATAATTCAAGTCTGATGCCATTATTTACTTATTCTATTTTATACTCTATTGGAGTTATATCCACTCGATTTTTATCAAAGGATTTAAAAGTCCTAATCCAATCAGGCTGTAGTGACAAATCTTTCATTAACTTATCAGGATTTATTGTTTCATATTCCCAATCATATTCTTTTATTATTTCTATCCCAAGTTTCTCATGCCATTCTCTATTTGTCAAAGGTTTACCACTTAAAAACTCATAATAGCTATATGTTGCTCCCCTAGCTAAATAAACCCTTCCTTGGTCATATAAAGCAACATATATTTCATTTGGTAATCCTGTACCAACCTCTAAAAATGATCCTATATCTGCTATACCTGCTACATCTGATATAACAGCTGAAGATAATGACCTCTGATGTTCTTCAGATAATAATATATCTATACGTTCAAGGTCACCACCTATAAACCTCAGAGAACTGTTTTCACTATCTGTAAGAGGTATATTCTCCAGCTCCTTTATAGAACAATCCCTAAGTAGTATGTATATTTCTTCTAGATTTTTTAGTGCAAGTTTCCCTCTCTCAGATAATAGTCCTCTTTTTTCAAGATTTGCCTTTGAATACCTTACTAACCACAACAATTTATCATATACCTCAACGGCTGGTTCAACATAGTTAGGATACTTACCCTTAGGTTCTTCTCCCCCACCCATTTCTGCCACGGGCTGCTTTGCATATAAGACTGTATCATGTTTAAGCTCTGCATAGCTTCCTAAGCCAGTTTGAAGGTTTTTATCATACCATGCTTGATTTTTCATAAATAATGGCAATCCATCAACTTCCCCTTTATTTGCCCATATTGATTTTAAAACCCAAAGACTGCCATTATAAAGATTTTCTTTCCAATCTTCTTCCTTTAAATCTGCAACTTTATCCTTTAGCTTTTTAAGCTCTTCACTATACTTTTCTGGCTCTAGATTATTTAAATAACCATCCTTAACTAAAACTTCAGCTCTTTCATTTCCAAAGGCAGCTGCCACATCTAAACCTGTTGGTATAGGTCTTGTTATTGGAAACATAAGCTCCTGCATAATATTTCCATCTAAAGTATATCTTTGACCCATAAATCTAAATTGTTTTTCAGTAGGTGTATCGACCCAACCTGTAATTAATCTATATTGAATCTGTGGCTCTGGAAGTTTTTCTATTTCTTCAATTAATTTATCTTTATAGACTTCATCCTTAAAATCTTCAGGTCTAACCTCATCACCATATACATTAATAATCAGGTCTTTTAAGTCTAAAATTGTAATATCGTCCGATTGTCCTACAAATAAATTAGTTGGTTCATAGATTTTATCCCAAAGAGCTATGTCGTCTATACCATCCTTTTCCAAGAAAGAAATATATGTTATTAACAAAGCCTTAGTAATTGATTCATAATTATAACCATTATTATCCTTAAAGGGATATCCAATTAATCCATACCACATCATAGTTTTAAAATATTTCTCTAACTCTTCATCTCCATCATAATGTCCTCTAGGAATAAATTGCTCATAATTTATATCAAAGCCAAACAAAGGTGATTTTGCATAGCCTTGAGCCTTGCTTATTTCATCTATTTCCTTCTCTGCAACCTTCTTTAGCTTATCTGGAATATCTCCATATGTATCATTTATAAGCTTATTTGCCACTGAGAAATATATGATTATATCTTCTAATTCCCCCTTTACAACTGCATTTGAATCTTGGTCATATAAAATTTTAGATTTTTGCAACATATTTTTACTTAATTCCTTTAGGGCCTCTGTTAGCTTTTCCCTTTCTATTTGTTTAAATGTTTCATTAAAGAATTTATGATATATATGAAGGGCAGTATCTACAGTAATAAAGCTGGGGATATTTAGATATTCATTGGCTTCATATATACTATACATTTTCATATACTGACTTGCCCTATCAGGATTAGGCTCAAGAACTATAAAGCCATTTTCTTTCAGTTTGTCAATTTGTTCATCGGTAAAACCCTCAAATCTATCAATATTATCAATATTACTTAAATTTCCTTTAACTTCATAGTTTGGTACATTAGGAGTATAGGTCTTTGGATTAAAGCTTACCTCTACATTTTCATAATCTTCTATTTCCTTCCATACCAATGTAAGATCCTCTTCTTCTATATCATCTTTGGATACCTCCATGGTTTCATCTTTAATTTCAACCTCGTCATTTTCATCACCTTGTTTGTCAATATCCCCTATCTCTAAAGGCCTATTACATCCAGTCAGTAATATCAAAACACATAATATTAGAGAAACAAGCCTTTTATACATACTACAATCCCCTTTCCTTTAATAAATAAATATCATTATCAGTTTTTTCCTTTGAAGGCACTAATATAATGGATTTTAAATCCTTATCCTTTCTAACCTTAGCTTTAATAAAAAAGTCATCCCCTGTACCTTCAAAGTCTATGAAACTAATTTCATCATATACCATACTTTCACCTTGCAATATGAATCCAAAGCCAAACCAATAATAAATGGCAATAGTATATCCCCCACTACCAATTTCCTCAATGACAATAAATTCATCCCTACCATTGCCATTGATATCCTTAAAGTACACATCCTTAAAGGGATGCCTTACCTTTGATCCTGTCCATTTCTTTACTAGGATTCCATCTTTAAAATTGAAGAAAAAGGGTCTATTGGTTAATTCCTTATAGTATCTAGTGGTTTTTTTAACTGCTATAAATATATCTGGTTCACTGTCCCCATCTATATTACATATTTCTAGCTTCCAAGGTTTAATCAATGTTAAATCATTTTTATATATTTCCATTAAATTAACTTTTTTCCCTTTATTCTCCATATCGTAAATGATAATATTTCTTCCGTAATTCTCTCCCTTATGCCCTTTTAGAATTAATACTTCTTCTCCTCCATCGCAATCAATATCGTATATAGCAAAGTCTACTAGCCAATCATCCTTTTCTAAATTATTAGAAATCTTCTCAAGGACATAATCATATTTATTTTCTTCCCCACTCCAAAGGAGAAGTGAAATTATTAAAATTGAAATCACTGAAAAAAGAGCTACTCTATTGAACATCATGCAAAATTACACCCCACATAGGCAATCCCCCTTCTTAACAATATTATAACTTATAAAAGGTGTATCAAATGCTATAGCTAAAATTCTTAAGGAAATTTTAAACAAAAAAATAAGGGACCAAATATAGTCCCTCATTTAAAATAATGGCATTAGTTTATTTAATAATAAATTATTTTGCTATTATTATATCTACATATTTTATATTAGATATTAATTTTCTTTCCTTCTTTACGCCACTTTGCAAATTCAGATACTGCTGTGAAAAGTACATCAGTTGATGAGTTAAGGGCAGTTTCACAAGAGTCTTGTATAACTCCTACAACGAAACCAACACCTACTACTTGCATAGCCACATCATTTGGAATACCAAATAAACTACATGCAAGGGGAATTAGTAATAATGATCCTCCAGCTACCCCTGATGCTCCACAGGCACTTACAGCCGATAATAAACTTAAGATAAGTGCCATACCTAAATCTACATGTATACCAAGGGTATGAACTGCTGCAAGGGTTAATACTGAAATAGTAATAGCTGCACCAGCCATATTAACAGTTGCACCTAGTGGAATTGAAACTGAATAGGTATCCTTATCTAAACCTAATTCTTCACATAAATTCATATTCACAGGAATATTTGCTGCTGAACTACGAGTGAAGAATGCTGTAATACCACTATCCTTTAGACACTTTAAAACAAGTGGATATGGATTCTTATGCATATATACATAAGCTATAATAGGATTTACTACAAGGGCCATAAAAGCCATACACCCAACTAATAATAAAAGTAATTGTCCATAACTTAATAAAGAAGTTATTCCATTTGTAGCGATTGTATCAAATACAAGACCCATAATTCCAAGTGGAGCAAAATTAATTACCCACCTTACCACTTGAGATAAGGCGTCAGAAACATTACTTATCATTGTCTTAGTAGTTTCAGGTGCACCTTTTAAAGCAAGTCCAAGAAGTATTGCCCAAGATAATATGCCTATATAGTTTGCATTATAAAGGGCTTTAATAGGATTATCAACAATATTTAATAATAAGGTTTTTAAAACCTCTACAACCCCACCCGGTGGAGTTACATTACTAACACCTGCTCCAAGGGTTAGTTTTAATGGGAATATAAAACTAGCTAAAACAGCAATAAGTCCAGCTGCAAAGGTACCTAAAAGATAAAGAATAACTATTGATTTTATATTAGTCTTTTGTCCACTCTTATGTTGAGAAATAGCAGACATTACTAAGAAAAATACTAATATCGGTGCAACAGATTTTAGTGCCCCTACAAACAGTGAACCAAAAATTGCTATTGGTTTAGCAACATCTGGAATTGAAACAGATAAAACAATACCTACAATTAGACCAATAATAATTCGTTTAACCAAGCTCAATTGATTCCATTTTTTAATAAAGTTACTCAATTCCATGTCCTCCTTTATGATTTAATTAATAATGTCATTGTGTTTAATTTAGCATAAACAGCTTGTCTACCCACGGAAAACATTTTCCTCGGTATTATCTTCATAAAACTGATTATACTAAAAATTTACACATTAGATTTATCGTATCATAAAAGATAATTATTTAAAAGAGAAATTGTTAATTTTTTTTAACATTTCCTTCTTTCATTGACTAATTGATTATAAATTAACTCTTACATTACAAATACCCCAATAATCATCAAAATATACCTAATAAATAGATATTCAAGTTGATTATTGGGGTATTCTCAGATACACAATATTATTTTGCCTATAGAAAATATATTATTATACTTTTATAAGAAATTTTTATACTCCACAATAAGAGCTAAAACCACCATCAATTGGAATTACTGCTCCAGTTACAAAACCTGAAAGTTCAGGGTCTAATAAATAAAGTAGTGTTCCTGCACACTCATCTGGATTTCCAAATCGTGCCATTGGTGTTCCAGCAAGAATTCTTTTAGAACGTCCAGTTAATGTTCCGTCTTCATTGTACATAATATTTTTATTTAGATTTGTAACAAAGAATCCAGGTGCAAGGGCATTTACACGAATACCTACTAAAGCAAAGTAATTGGCTAACCAAGCAGTAAAGTTACTTACACCTGCTTTTGCTGCTGAATAAATAGGTACTGTTGTAGTTGGACTAATAGCATTCATTGAAGATATATTGATAACTGAACAACCTGTTTTACCTACCATGTCTTTACAAATAACCTGTGTTGGAATAAAAGTACCAATAAAGTCTAGACGGTTTACCCATTCTACTTTATCTATATCTAAATCGAAGAAACTTCTGCTTCCATCAACCATATTTTCTTCTGTAAGTTGCTCATGTTCAGTTGTTGCTAAAGGATGGTGAGTACCTGCACCGTTTATTAAAATATCGCAAGTACCAAAGTCTTTTTTTACTTCTTCATAAGCTGCTGCTATACTTTCTTTAGAAAGAACATCTGCTTTATATCCCTTTGCTATTCCTCCATCTGCTTCCAATTTTGCTGCTGCTTTATCAGCTGCTTCTTTGTTAATATCAAGCAAAGCAACTTTTGCACCACGTGCACACAAAGCTTTTGCAAAAACTCCAGTAAGAGCACCGGCACCTCCCGTAATAACTGCTACCTTATCTTTTAAATTAAAATCATATTTACTCATAATATTTCCTCCTAATATTTAAATTTTAAAAATAGCCTAAGAACTTCCAATAATTCACACCTATAACCATGACATATACTTGCCACAGACAGGCCCTAACAATCATAAATTTCACAAAATCTGTTAATCGTATATTCCCAAATCCATAAAGGATTGCAAATAATGCTGTTTCATAGGGAAAGATTATTGTCTGACATCCAAAGAAAAATGCATAGGTAACTGGATAGAAGCTAATATCAAGACTCAATGCTATTTTTGCTAATGCACCACCTAATGAGCTCATAGCTGCAAAGGGGGTCATTAAAAAATTAACAGACACTGCCAACAAGAAAATAGCTCCTATTACAATGGATGGATTTTGTACCATCAAGTTATTTGCTACCCAATTAGCAAGTTTATCTCCCATTCCTATATATACGGCTGTATTTCCTATTCCTAAGCATGCCACCATGAACACCAAAGTATTATACTTAATTTTGGGGATATCCTCGGCTTTGCCCAAATCAAATACTGGAAAAAATAAAGCTAAAGGAGCAAGGATAAACCCATACCACATTTCAAGATTATGCAATGGCTCAGTAAATAAATATAAGAAAAGTAAAAGTAATACAATAACCATCTTTTTTTCTTTGGGTGATACCTCTCCTAATTTATTTAACTTCTCCTCAAACTGTTCTTTTACATTACCCATTTCTTTTGGAGCAAACATTTTATTCAATATAAGTGCTTCAATTATTACCAATGGGAAAAATATGAAATTATCTCTAAAAAAAATCCAATAATTTATTGTTAAATCAATTATATCCTTAGCAGAATTGGTGATTAATGTATAATTTCCCGGGGAAAGAATAAAGGATTCTACATCATAAAATCCAACACATAAAGCGCCTATCATAATACCTGCAGCTGCTTTAGATTTGCCTAAATTTAATGTCTGGCACAAACTAAAAGCCAATGCTGCTATCATAACACCTACCATTACACCTGGAACTAAAAGATTTGTAATAATCCCTAGCCCAATTAGTGCAAATAAAATCCCTTTATATGTCCCGCCGCTAAGAATAATCAACCGGAATGTAATACGTTCCATAAGTGTCGTTTTTCCCAAAATGATAACTAATACAAAACATCCAAAAGTAATCCAAATACTTTGTTGAGTCCATCCTGAAAATACAACTTCCATTGGAGCAATTTCAAAGATTACATATGCAGTCATTAGTAGTAAAGATGTTATTACCATATCAATTTGTTCAAATAAAAACATTAATATACCCATGACTGTCACTGTAAGAAATATTGTCATTATATTGCCAACCTGATTCACCTTAAGTATAAATCCCAACAACAAGGGAATCAAAATCGTACAATACCATTTTATTGTGCTAATATTTGTTTTTTTCATATTTTTCCTTTCAAAACTTTTTAGTTAATCTTAGTTAGTCTAATGTTTTTTATATTAATTGCTTAATTTTTTATATATAAAGGATTATAAAGTTTTTTGATAAATAACAATAACATCTTTTTTAGTATATTTAAATAAATGTAAACAGTGCTCTAATAAACATATTGAAACCAACAACTGCTAAAACTATATATACTATCTTCATAAATTTATCTTGATCTACCTTATTGTGTAACCAGTTTCCAATCAAGTATCCCACTAAAGCCATTGGGATTCCTAGAACAAGTGCCTGCCAAACCTCTGGAACAAGCTGACCAGTTCTATAACAATTTAATGTATTTAATGTATTGATTATCATCCACACCATAGTCATAGTAGCTCTAAATCTGCTTTTCTCTTTAATTGCAGCTATTGTATACACCGTAATCAATGGTCCTCCAATTACAAATGCACCGTGTACGATACCTCCAATAAATAGACATAAATAACGGATAATTTTATTAATTATAGTATCTGGTTTTTCTTCTATATTATCTCCATACTTTTTCATTCTGGGAATCTTGATAAACATTTTGTGTATGCCTAAAACCGCAACCACTGTAACAATAAAACCAATACATAATTTAGCAACATCTGCACTCATACTTAAAAATAAGTATTGACCTATTGGTAGTCCAAAGCATATAACCACCACAATAATCAATAAGTTTTTCCAATCGATTTTCTTAAATTCTTTAATAAGAATTGCAATCAATACTGGAAATGTTACTAAATTTCCAAAGGGAATCGCAACACTAATTCCTAAAAATTTCTGAGTGAAGGGAGCCGCCACTACAGTTCCTCCAAAACCTGTACATCCAAGTATTATGTGACTAACAAGTTGTGCAATAGCACAAAAAATATACCTTAGTTCAAAAAAAACACTCATAGTATTTTCCTTTCATAGTTTAATTTAAACTTTTAGAAAGCGCCCTCCTCTAGTTCGATATAATTTTAACATACCTATTGAGTTTTGAATATTAGCAATATATAATAGGTATATATAACATAATATTATAGCTATCAAAAGTGAGGAATTAATGATGCCATTAGATATTGAACTAAGGACTATTAAAATTATGCTTGCTATTGAACAAGAAGGAAGTTTTTCAAAGGCTGCTAAGATTTTATATATGAGCCAACCCGCATTAACTCAATACATTAAGCGAGTAGAATCCACACTTTCTTTTCCTTTATACAACAGGGAAAATGGAAGATGTATTCCAACTGAACCTGCAAAAATAATATTAGAAGAAGGGAAATTGCTTCTTGCACAATATGAGTCCATGTTGAGTAAATTAGATAATATTACTAACGCTAAGACTACAGATATTAATTTAGGATGGCCAATGGGTTATACTGTGCAGTACCTTCATAAAATTATGTTAGGAAAATCACAATTAAATTCTTTGAATGTTAATATTACAGAAAATTCAGTAGAAAAACTCCTTCAACTATTGTTACAAAAAAAACTGAATTTTGTGCTAATTCCTGCTCTATATTATCATCCAGACTTAATATATACAACAATTAGGCGAGAAGAATTTTATCTTGCCGTACCTAAAAATCATATTGCCAACTCATTAATTAACCAAGATAATGTCACTAATTATGCAGATTTATCCAAACTAAAAGACATGCACTTTATTTCTTTATATGCAAAACCTTACAAAGAATTTATTAAACCACTTTTTCATGAAGCAGGTTATAAACCCAATGTGATATTCAAATGTAATAATTGGGATAGTAGCCATTCCCTGGTAGAAGATGGCCTTGGACTCTCTATTGTTCCTTACTGGTTTGCTGATAAAGGACATGAAAAAATAAACTATTACCGTATTCAAAGTAATTGCCTAACATATAGAACCTTTGCCTGTGTTTTTCACCGTGATCAGGTAATCTCTCCTGAATTTCAGACTTTTATGGACTATGTTATGAAAGTTTATGGTGATCAATATGCCTATACACCCTTTGATTATTCTATCCTTAGTGAAAATCTATAATTATAAATAGCTTTATTTATCTCTACAAATTATAAATTAAGAAAATAATCTTCAACACTTTCAAAGGGCCTATTACAAAGCAAAATGGGGTCGAGCTCGACCCCATTTTACTATATATAATTAATTGATAATTTTAACTATTTAAAATTTGTACAACCTAAGTCAATCATTTTATATATTCATTGCTAACTAAAATATCTGATAGAATCTCAGTCGGAATAGTAAATTCCACAACTCCCATATATCCTGGAGCAACCTCGTATTTATCAAAGGAGATAACCAATTTGTGTTCCTGACTTATATAAAAGTTTTGTTCCTTACTTATTTTCTCAAAGAATCCTACTGAACTAGATTTATCTATTTCTTTAATCCAATAGAATTTACTTTCATCTGCTTTATTCTGTTCTATCATTTGGCTTTTAATGTTTTCACTAATTATTTCAACATATGTATCATCTTTAAACAGGCTAGGCAAAGTAATTAAAATCTCTTTTTCCTTGTCAATAGTATCGTATCTAAATATTGTGGAAGAAGACCCTACTGTATTTACAACATATCGTCCTACTGAAAGAATTTTATCGGTATCCGTTTTTATTTCATATCCACTATCAACTCCTAGATGTCCTCCACCATATTCTTTTAAGGATTCCATGTCAGCAATAAATTCATCATATAGTTTTTCACTTTCTTTAATATATTTTTCATTCAAACTATTCTGCAAAGTCTTATTTTTTAATCCTTCTATTATAGGAGTTTTAATATCTGCATTATATCCATCTTCATTAACAATGTATTCTTTAAATGTCAACACCTTTACAATATCACTAACAATAGGAATCCTTGACAACGTGTTTGCAAAGGCAGGGCTAGTATTAACTACTACAGTAAAAATTATTATACCAATAGCAACGGAACTAACTATCGTTCGAAACCTTTTTTTATATTGTCTTTTTCTAAAATTCTTTTTACCTTCTTTTAGTGCTTTTTTTACTACAAAATCTAATTCCATAGGAATTGATATATCCATGTATTCTTTTTTTAAATTTTTAATTCCATTGTCTTTCATAGTTAATCCTCCTCTACATCATTCATCTTAATTCTTAACTTCTCCAATCCACTATATAATCGACTTTTAATTGTATTGACATTTTCATCTAAAATTTCAGCAACTTCTTTTATTTTAAAATCTTCAAAATATCTTAATATAATTATGCTACGGTAATTATGGGGTAACTCCTCCAAAGCTTTTTTAAGGTCTATATCTTCATAATGGTCATAAACACCTAAATTATAAATCGATAGAAATTCTTCATTTCCCAGAACCACCCTCTTCCTTTTTCTAAGAAAATCTAAAGAAGTATTAGTTAAAATCTTACAAAACCAAGTTTTTAAATAAGTATAATCCTTTAATGATTCTATAGAAGAAATGGCTTTATAGATAGACTCTTGAACAATATCCAATGCATCATCTTTATTTTTAACATAATTATAGGCTATCCTATAGTGCATTTCCTTATTTTGAACAATATACTCTTCAATTTCTATTAATATATCTTTCTTTGCCATTAGAGCTAATTTCTCCCTTCTTGTTTTGATACATATCCCACGGTCCTACACTTTATAGACGTACATGTATTTGGAAAAGTTGTATGAATTTATAATTTTACTAGAAGTCATATAGTTTTAAAAGGCAGGCCCCAGTTATTCCCTTACGTGAATTCATAGTTAATAAAGGAATAATTCAAGCTTAACCTCATTCCCATTTGTAAATGCAATAAGTAGAATAATTTTAAATAATAAATCTACTGTTTAACAATCCAATGGCTGTTATAATAATAATTTTTGCTATAATGGTATCAGATATATTTTTATTTTCAATAAGACACAAATCAACTGCTTAGGTCATATAAGATTTACTTGAGACTGATATCCCTATGAATCCTATACAATTCAGACAAAAAGCAATTGCTCTTAAGTTAAATGAAAGATTACTAGAAGGGATAATACTAAGTAGAAATAGATAAAAAAAGGTTATTCATTTAAATTGATGGAGCCATTAGAATATTTTTATTTTGGAGGGGTTAAGTTGGATAGAAACAAGGGGAACTATTATTTTAATCTATTTTTAAACCTAATGAGAGCTAATTATATGAAAATTCAAAAAGATTGGGAAAAGGTTGCAAATGAAGTTGGTTTGACACACACCCAACAACATGCCCTTTGGATACTGCACCTTGACAATGGTTTAACATTAGACGAGCTTGGGAATATTGCATTTTGGAACAAATCGACAACATCTGCTCTTGTAAGTAGACTTGAGAAAAAAGGTTATGTGAGAAAAGAAAAGTATTTAGATAATAGTAGAACTATTAGAATATACATAACAGAGGAAGGTAAAAAAATACTGGAAGATAGCGTAAATACTGAAAGAGCAATTAAATTCATGGGGCTTTTAAGAAGTTTAGATGTAGAAGAAATAGAAAAATTTTTAGAGACTTTAGAAAAAACATACAATCTTATGAATGATCAAGACGCTACTGATTTCAAAAAATATTTACAGGTTTCCTCACATAGGATGTCAAAATTATAACAAAATCATTGACTTTAATTTATCAATCCTATACAATAAAAACATAAATCAAATTCGTTAACGAATTTTATTGATGATGATTACTAAATTTTATTGCCAATGAAATTTGTTACGTAAAATTAATATAGAGCTGAGGAGGAAATAATATGTCTAAACTTTTTACCCCTATAAAAATAGGAAATTTAGAATTAAAAAATAGGTTTATGATGGCACCCATGGAAAATGGACTTGCTAAAATTGGTGGAGAAGTTAGTGATAGGCTTATAGATTTTTTCGTTGAAAGAGCTCAAAATGAGGTATCAATTATCATGACAGGTTCTATAGCTGTTTCTCCCGAAGGACGGGGACTTCCTACACAGTTAAATTTATATGAAGATAATCATATAGTAGGACTCAAGAAATTGACTGATGCCATTCATAATGCCGGAGGAAAAATAGGGGCTCAACTTTATCATGCTGGTAGACAGGCAAGTGAAGCAGTGACAGGTATTCAGCCAATCGCACCTAGTGCCATTCCTTGTGCAATACTTGGAAATAATCCAAGGGAAATGACTAAAGAAGATATTGACGAAATGCATAAAAAATTTGTAGAAGCGGCAAAAAGGAGTGTAAAGGCTGGATTTGATCTAATTGAAGTTCACTTTGCCCATGGATATTTGCTTCATAGTTTTCTATCACCACATAGTAATAAAAGAACAGATGAATATGGAGGAAGCCTTGAAAACAGAATGAGATTTCCAATGGCTGTTTTAAAGGATATAATTAAATCATGTGGTGAAAAGGTGCCTGTTACAATAAGAATAAGTGTTGATGAGTACCTTGAAGATGGTTTAGGATTTGATGAAGTTAAGATTATATGCACGGAAGTAGAAAAAGCAGGAGCTAAGGCCATAAGTTTGTCAGCAGGAAGTTATGATTCAGTAGAATATACAATTCAACCTATGTTTATAGAGCAAGGATTTATTATACCATTTTCTGAAAAACTTAAGAAGGAAATTAATATTCCAGTTATAGTTGCTGGAAGATTAAATAATGCAAAGCTAATAGAAGACATAATTGAAAATAATAAAGCTGACATGGTTGCAATAGGAAGAGGTTTAATAAGTGATGAAAAGCTAGTAATTAAAATGAAGAATAAGGAATACAAAGATATCAGATACTGTGTTGCATGTAATCAAGGCTGTATCGACAAAGTTTTTATAGCCCAAGGTGTGCAATGCCTTGTGAACCCTAAAGCAGGCTATGATATGAATAGAAAAATTGAAAAAGCAGAAAAAATAAAGAATGTAGTTATTATAGGAGCAGGTCCTGCAGGGCTAGAAGCTGCAAGGGTTGCTAAATTAAGGGGACATAATGTTGTTTTAATAGATAAGGCTGATAAAATAGGAGGAAAGATGGATATATTATCCTCTCCACCTGAAAAGGAAAACTTTATGCTTTTTAAAGAATATCTATATAACCAAATGTTAAAACTAAAAATTAAGTTTGTTCAAAAAGAAGTTAAATCTGCAAAAGATCTCGAAGAATTCAGTCCTGATTCAGTAATTGTAGCCACGGGGGCTTCACAAACAGTTCCTCCAATCAAAGGGATAGAATCCAAAAATGTACTAATGGCTGAAGATGTTTTGAATGGAAAAGCCAAGGTTGGAAAAACTGTTGCAATAATTGGGGGCGGTCTCGTTGGAACAGAAACTGCAAAATTCCTTGCTTATAAGGGAATAAAGGTTCATATTATTGAAATGATGGAGGCTATAGCAAAAGATATAGGTGCTACTTATATAGGTCATCTCTTTAAAATATTAAATGAATATGGAGTTGAACAGCATGTAAATGCAAAAGTAGAGGAAATAAAAGAAGACATGATTGTTCTTGAAGATCAAGAGCTTGAAGTTGATAATGTGATAATTGCAACAGGATATAAATCCAATAATTCAATTATTGAGGAGATTAAGGGTAGATTTAAGGAAGTTTACGTTGTTGGAGATGCTAATAGCCCAAGAAGAATTTTAGATGCGGTTGAAGAAGGGTTCCTTGCTTCAAGCCAAATATAGAATATATTAAATATATTTTTAAATTAAGGGAAACCGAGTTTGGTTTCCCTTAAGTAATATAAAATCAACATCTAACCACGGGAACAGTTTGGAGCGACTCCTTGGTTATAAAGACCATAAAGAAGACTGTTAGAATCTTCATTCTCAACAGTCTATAAAATACAAATTATTAATTTTAACCACATATAATGTCTGTTTTATATCTGATCTATCTACTTCACTAAATACTTCTCCAAGGACTTCATGTACAGTTGATACCATTATAAATACTTTACTATCAATAGAATAACTATTTCTTTTAATTTAAATACCTGTGCCCTATTAACTACGCAAAGTAATGCATCTTATCCTTTCCAGGATACATACCCTTACCCTTTAATCCTGTTATCCCTCTATCCAACTTTTTTATTATTTCTTCGCTTATTTCCTGTGGGTAATCAGTAATAATATGAAAGGTCTTTGCATAATTTAAACCTTCTACAATAAAATCAGCCACCTTAACAACTACATAAAGTGCTATCACCGAATATAAAGAGGTTTCTACCTGTCTATTGACTATACTTGCTGCAGCAACAATGATTAAATAAAGGACCATCATGAGCTTTGCTATGCTGGCTCCCGGTATGTATTTATTAATAATAGCTCATGCAAGATCTGTACCACAAGTTTTTCCACCACGCTTAAATACAAAACCTATTCCTACTCCCATAAAAACTCCACTGTGAATTTATGCCAGAATCAAATCTTCAATAGCATTTATACTATTACCTAATAAAAAATTAAATAATAACTTTATAATAATCTCAGATTAAAATTTTAAACCTCTATTCTAAGGGATCTTTCATCATTTTTATCAAAAAGATGAATATTTTTTAAATCAAATTTTACAAATACCTCATCTCCCATATTACCCTTGTAGTTTTGGGGAGCAATTATTTTAACCTTATTGTTACCTATTTTTACATTTACCAACTTATCTCTACCTAGTGGTTCAATAACATATATTTCACCTTTAATAGTATTTTCTCCTTGACTGGTAAGAGTAATATTTTCTGGTCTTATACCTAAAGTGACTTTTTCTCCACTTTGTTTTTCTATATATTTTCTATAAATATCTTCAGGTAATTTAATTTGAAATGATTCCTCTTTTAATGTAACTTTTCCATTTTCTCTAAGATATGTTACATCTATAAAATTCATAGGTGGGTTGCCAATAAATTTAGCAATGAAAAGATTTTTAGGCATAGTATAAAGTTCTTCTGGAGTACCAAAATCCTGTAGTATACCTTTATTCATAACTGCAATTTTATCACACATGGAGAGAGCTTCAGTTTGATCATGGGTTACAAAAACAGTAGTTATACCTAAATCTTTTTGAAGTTTTTTTATTTCTGCCCTCATGGATATCCTTAGACTAGAATCTAAGTTTGAAAGGGGTTCGTCTAACAATAAAATTTTTGGCTCTTTAATAAGGGCTCTAGCCAGTGCAACCCTCTGCTGTTGTCCACCAGAAATTTGACTTGGATACCTATCTAATAGAGAGTCTACTTGGAAATTCTTTGCTATTTCCTTAACCTTTTTGTTAATTTCTATCTTATTAATTTTTCTTAATTTAAGAGGAAATCCTATATTTTCAGCAATTGTCATATAAGGATAAAGAGCATAATTTTGAAAACACATTCCAATATTTCTATCCTTAGAAGGTATATCATTTACAACTTCCTCATCAAAAATAATCTCTCCTTCATCGGTTTTATAAATTCCAGCAAGTATCAACAAAGTAGTTGTCTTTCCACAACCCGATGGTCCAAGTAAAGCTACAAATTCGCCATCTTTTATTCTTAAATTTAAATTGTTCACAGCAATAAAATCACCAAATCTTTTAGTTAAATTTTTTATTTTTACTTCCATGCTGCAACCTCCCATGTTAGATTATTTTTTAGATTATCCTTTTATACCTCCAAATTGTACCTTCATTAGTGATTTCTGTGAAATAAGGAAAAATACTATTATGGGTATTAGGTAAAAAAATCCTGCTGCTGCCAGTAATCCGTAATCTAGAAATCGAAAATCCCCAATTAAATTTTTTATAAATACTGAAAGAGTGTAATTTTCACTGCTAAACAAAAATATGTAGGAATAAATAAACTCAGACCATCCTGCAAGAAATGCAAATATTGCTACTGCTGAAATACCTGGTTTTACATGGGGCAATATAATCTTATACCAGGCTTGAAACTTTGTACATCCATCTATATATGCTGCCCATTCTATTTCCCAAGGAATTTCGTCAAAGAAACCTTTTATCATCCAAGTTGCCATAGGTAATTCCAATGCCACTTTTACTAACACTACTCCAATAATATTGTCTATTAGTGAAATAAAATTAAGAACATAGAATAAAGCTATTAAAAGGGCCACTCCAGGAAAGGCATGAAGTATTATGGTAGATTTCATAATAAAACTCTTCCCCCAAAAATCCATTCGAGAAAGAGCAAAACCTGCCATAAGACTTATTATAATTTCTAAAACAGTAACACTGCCAGCTAATATAATGCTATTTAATGTAATTGGCCAAATACTTTCAAAAACAGTTAAACCCAGTTTGATTTCACTCCACAAAAATCTCCAATTTTGAATTGTAAAATTTTTTGGTATTATGCCAAAGGCAAGTTTATCTGAAAAGGAACTAACTAAAAGCCATAGGTATGCAATAACTATAGGCAAGGTAGATAAAAACAGAAAGCCATATATTAAACCTCTAGACATATATTTAATTACTTGCTGTTTCACCATCATTCCTCCTTAAATGCCTTATGTTTTGTAATATCTTACTTTCTTATTTTTCCTTTATTCATCATTGCCTCATAACCAAATAATTTCAACATGATAATGGCAATTATCACAGCTATTATAACAAGAACTATTGATATGGCAGCACCATATCCAAATTCATAATTTTTAAAGGCTTCATGGTATGAATAAAGGGACCAAACCTCACTTTTATTCAGGGGTCCACCATCAGTTATGAGAAGAATATATTCATAGGAAGTTATAAGTGAAAGGGTTTGCCATATTGTCATAAACATTATTGGCCACTTTAAAAAAGGTATTATAACATACTTTATAATATTCCAATCAGTTGCTCCATCAACTTTAGCTGCTTGGAAATAAT
Organism: uncultured Eubacteriales bacterium; assembly: GCA_965539935.1. Lineage (GTDB taxonomy): Bacteria > Bacillota > Clostridia > Peptostreptococcales > Caminicellaceae > CBETVX01. The sequence continues at coordinate 22,608 of CBETVX010000036.1, forward strand.
ATTTTGGTATTGATTTAATAGCCGATGAAAAAACTACCATTCCAAGGGATGCACCAATCATACCATTAGCAATAATTATGACAGTCATAGGATTATTTAAAATCCAATTTTGAGAAGGGAGATTAAAGAGTTTATTGGATAATATATTTAACATACCAGCTTCAGTAGGATCTAAAAACCATAGCCATAATAAAGCATATATTACTGCTGGAGTCATACGGGGAAACATCCAAATAGTTTTAAATAATAATCCTTTATTTTCATTTTTTATAAAATAAGTTGTAATGACTGCCAGTAAAAAACCAAATCCTACATTAATTATTAATGTAAAAAATACATATTTTATAGTATTCATCAGCACAATACTTATATTAGGATCTCTAAAAAGTCTTATATAATTATCAATACCAATGAAATTCCATTTTAAAGTATAGTCCATGTCGGTAAAGGACATTAAAAAAGTTAATACTACAGGTACAAAATAAAAAAATAAAATAAGAAATAAAAAAGGTGCAATAAAGGGTAATGCCACAAAAAAGTTTTTTGAATATACTTTAGATTTTTTTTGTGCAACTTCTTTGTTAATTAATCCTTTAACATCTACTTGTTCCAACAACTTTTCTCCTTTCTATTTAATATTATATAGGGGGCTAATACCCCCTTTATGATACAAATACACTGTAATTAATGCTAATCAGTAAAAATAATATCATCTAAATCATTTTTAACCTGTTCTTCTAACCAGTTTAAAGCTTCATCAACATTATATTCTCCTATTTCTACTGCTTGAACTGTCTTAAAGAAAGTATTAGTTAATTTACTAAATTGAGGATGATTTGGCTGTAATGTTGTATAATCTAGCATATACTGTACATCACTTAGAAATACATTTTCTTTATAAGCTGGTTCTTCCGCTGCTTCAGAACTTACTACCAAGTGTCCTGATCCTACAGCATGTTCTACATTATATTTAGGCTGAGAAGCAAGAGCTACTAATGCAAATGCCAAATCAGGATATTTTGTATTTGAATTTATAACATATACATAAGGTTGGGAAAGAGTAATAGGTTTATTTCCTTTAGATTTTGCTGGAATAAGGGCATATCCGATGTTATCAAACATATATTCTTCACTTAATTTACCAAGTTCACTATGGTAATCTACTTCTTGATATTCTGCCCAATGCCAAGTTCCACCGTACCAAAACAGAACTTTGCCTTCAACCCAGTCTTGATGAATTTGTCTCCACTCCATAGATGTCATACCTGTTGGAGTAACCTTAGCTTCCTGTGAAATATCATAAAAATAATTTAATGTATCCTTTATTGCTTGTTTATCTAATACTAATTTACCACTTTCCTCATCCAGCAGTTTACCTCCAAAATTATATATCATTGATGTGAAAAATGCCCCATTATTTGGTCTATGGTATATTCCATACTTAGCTACACCTTTATCTACTGCCTCTTTAGCAAGATTTGTCATATCATCAAGGGTAAATTGACCATTTTTAATTTTTTCTGGAAGAGAAGAAATTTCATCCTCTGACCAACCTAATTCCCTAAGTATGTCCTTTCTGAAGAACACAGGCCTTGCCTCTGTATCCTGTGGCACTCCATATATCTTGGAGTCCCATTTAGTTGCCTCCCAAAGATTAGGATAAATATTTTCAACATATTTATTCCATTCTGAACCATTTATATATTCATCAAGGGCTAATATGTATCCCCCTTCAGCCATCATGGATATGTCTGCATGGCTGATAGTTCTAATATCAGCTCCTTTATCAGATTGATGAGCTAATATAAATTTTTGATTGTACTCATCATAACCTGATGAAACATGGGTTCCATTTACTTTGATTCTCCTATTATCGTCCTTTTCTTCAAGGATTTCATTTAATTCTTCAGCAGCTTTTTGCAAATTCGAAACCCTTGTTGAATCGGCAGGAGACCCATATGATTCTACCTCAATAACTACTTCTTCTATATTAGATGCTGATTGGGAGTCTACCTGCTTATCTTCCCTTTGCTTACAACCAGTAAGGCTTATTAATATTAATAAAATAAAAATTAGTAATAACTGAAACTTTTTTTTCATTTATATTACCCCCTCATAAAAAAAATTTTTCTTTATAATATAACTCAAAATCCCCTAGAATTTTGTGAAATGGAATCCCCATGTTTACTATATTTCTTATACATTTAAAAATATTTAAATGTATATAGTTCCTAGTATTGTCATTGGGAAGCCTTTCTGCTATACAATAAGAAAAATCTTTTTATGACTTTTTATTTTACTCATTTACAAAAACTTGTCAACCGTCTCCACCTACCACAGGGCCCGTTTGATTGTCCTTTATTATAAACTACTAAATATTTTATAACTTCCTTTCTTTATCAAGCTTGATCTTTATTTTTTAATTTATTATAGTATATATTATTTATAAAACCTTTGCTTTAATCATAATAAAGAACAAAAAAGGATTCACTTGTGATAAAGTAAATCCTTTTTTAATGATTTATGTCGCTATTATTTCAAATAATATTATTTTTCTAAAGCCGCTGATTCTCCAGCAATTTTACCAAATACAGAGATTTCTGTTAGTGCATTTCCACCTAATCGGTTGTTTCCGTGTATTCCGCCAACAACCTCTCCTGCTGCATATAATCCCTTAATTACATTACCATCAGTATCTTTAACACGTCCAATTGTGTCTATAACTAGACCTCCCATAGTATGATGAACTGAAGGGATAACCTGTTGTATATAGAAAGGTCCTTCATCAATTTTTGCTAATTTGGCATTTCTATTCCATTCCTTATCAGCTTCTTTTGAATCAGTTCCATTTAAGAAATCCTCAGCATAGCTATTATATGTTTCAATTGTTTTTTTCAGTTCTTCTTTATTGATACCAAAGAAATCTGCTGCTTCTTCTAATGTATCTGCTTTGATTAAAACCTTATCTTCCACTAATTGATTAAACTCATCACCATATAGTTCCATTGTTCTAGCTTCTTCTAGAATATCTTCATCCCAAATCATATAGCCATAACCATCAGGCTGAGCCAATATACTTTGTGCTACTATATCTCTTCTATCATTTTCATTCACAAATCTTTTTCCTTCAATATTTACCATTGGAGCCCCGTACATTCTTGTATCAGCAACAAAGGATATCTTACCACTAGTTGGGAAACTAAATGGATAAGTTTGGATAAATTCCATATGAGTTGTATCCGCATTTAATTTCTTTGCCATAATTATACCATCACCATCATGACCTGGAGCATTTGTAGTCCCAATCTTTTCATTTAATTCAGGTCTGTATTGTGTTCTCAATTCAACATTACCTGCGAAACCACCTGATGCAATTACAACCCCTTTATCGGCATTAAATGTAAGCTCTTGTCCTAAAGTATTAACTGCTTTTACCCCAACTACTTTACCTTCTTCGTTTTGAATCAAATCTACTGCCTTTGTATGTGTTTTTACAGTAACACCTAGTTCTTCTGCTCTAGCTAATTCCTTAACAATCATTTGTGAACCTATACCACCCTTTACAACTATAGCACGGGCAACAGTATGTCCACCAAAATGCTTTTGGAAGTCTTCCATAAATTCTACTCCCACATCATCCTTTAGCCATTCTGCTGTGTCCAAAGCATTATTAGCAAGTACATCAACAAGTTCTTCGATATTTGTTCCATCTCCACCCTTCATTGTATCTTCTTTGTATAGTTCTTTGCTATCTTCAATACCTAATTTTTCTTGTACCCAGTTTTCAGGAATATCTAATCCTGCACCAGACCAACTTGTATTACCACCAACTACAGCTTCTTTCTCTAGTAAAACAACACTTGCTCCATTTTCTGCTGCTGAGATAGCTGCAGTAAAACCAGCACCACCAGCACCTATTACAACAACATCATAGTTTTGTTCAGTTTCTTTTTCTTCTGTTGGCTCTGTTACTTCTAACTCTTCAAGCTCATATTCTCCTACGTTAACACTTGCCTGTGATGCAGTATCTATATTTTCTTCTGAATTTTCTTGTATTACATCCTTAGATTCTCCTTCTGTAGACTCATTACTAGTTCCACAGCCCACAAGGGATATAATCATCAATATAGCTAATAATATACTTAATGATCTTTTAAAATTTATCATCACTCTACCTCCTAAAATAGTTAAATATATTTTCATACTAATTGGCCAGTTAATATAAAATATATTGTTAAAATATTATCTTGATTCCTCTATCGATTATAGTTTGATATAAAACTATTGTCAAGTTTTTTTTTTTTTGATATTTTTTAGTGTATATTATCTCTTGAATTATATTAATCCTATAAATACTATTTAAACCCATGACATAACATGTCATGGGTTCGTTTTCTTTGTCTTTTTATTTTTTTCAACAATTCCAAGTCCCACACTAAAAACTCTTGCACCTTAAGTAAGCAATAAAACCTTTATTTTACATGATAATACCATGTTTATTTCAATAGTATAAAAGGAATATTTATAACACTATAATAAATTTTATTTTATTTAAAAGAAAATAGTGACAAGTTTGAATTTTTCTTTATTATCAGATATATAGCATTATTTTTTCAAAAATATCCGATAACGGCACCTGTATATCAGCTAGCCCTGCTTCAAAAACTGCTCTTGGCATACTATAGACTACACATGATTCTTCTGCTTCCACAATAATTTTTCCATTATATCTTTTTACCATTTTGCAACCTTTGAGTCCATCATCTCCCATCCCCGTTAAAATAACTGCTAATAAACGATCTTTATAAATAGGAGCTGCATAATCGAGAGTAATATTTATAGAGGGTTTATACAACTCTTTATCATCACCTAAACTATCTTCTATTTTTATAGCAATCTTGCCATCAACCTTCTTTGATAATAAAGTTTGAAAACCTGCTGGTGCAATATAAATGGTACCAGCTTCCAGAACATCTCCATCTTCAGCTTCCTTAACATGCAAATTACAAAATGTATCGAACCGTTCAGCTAATGATTTGGTAAAGCCAGGTGGCATATGCTGGAGGACTAGTATAGGTATACTAATATCCTCAGGAAAACATGGTAGTATACACTGCAGAGCAGCAGGCCCCCCTGTAGAAGTCCCAATGATCAAAAAATCTACTAACTGACCTCTTGTAGAAAGTTTATTTTCAGTTGTCTTAACTCCATTATCATCTAAGACTTTAACTTCCCTTTGTGGAATCTTGGCACTTTCGGCAATTGTTTTTATTCTAAACAAAAAATCGTTAATCACTTCTTTTCTTACATCATCTTTAAGCAATTGGCTTTTGAGAAAAAAATCTACAGCTCCCAATTCCAAAGCTCTAACAGTAGTTGCTGCTCCTTCTTCAGTATGATTACTCAACATCACCACAGGAACAGGACATATTTCCATAATTTTTTCTAGAGCTTTTATACCATCCATCTCTGGCATTTCCACATCCATAGTTACAATAGCAGGCTTGAGTTGGTGTACTTTTTCTATTGCATCAATACCATCTCTGGCAATACCCGCAACAAAAAGCTGTGGATCTTTTTCAATGATAAGACTTATACACTTTCTCATAAACGCTGAATCATCAACTACAAGTACTCCATACTTATGCATATTATTCCCCGCCTTTTTTTCTATAATAATAAACAGAAGGTGTGTAGATTGGTTCAAACCCTGTGTGCTTACCTGTAATTGTCTCAGCGTGCCCTAAAAGCAGGTATCCTCCAGGATTTAAGATATAGTAAAAAGAGTTGATTATTTTTTCAATAGCGATGCTATCAAAATATATCAACACATTTCTACAAAAAATAATATCTAATTTTTCAATTTTACCTATTATATTATTGTCTAATAAATTCATATTTCTAAATTCAATCATATCTCTAATAGAGTCTTTAACCTCGTAATCATCTTCAAGCTCAACAAAGAATTTATCATAATACTGTACTGGCATTCTTCTGAATGATAGAGATTTCTTTTTATACAAGCCACGTTTTGCTTTATTTATGACATTTTTATTAATATCTGTTGCGATGATCTGTACCGTTCCAGCTTCAAACAGACTACTCTCTTCAACCATCATTCCAATTGTATATGGTTCTTCGCCAGTTGAACAAGCAGCAGACCATATACGCAGTGGATTTTTCTGAGTACGATCCGAGTAATTAGGTAAGATAACTTTTTGGAACTCCTTTAATAAGTTTTCTTCTCTAAAAAAATAAGTTTCATTCACTGTTATCAATTCAATAAGGTTGTCCAATTCCTTAGGCTTCATTTTTATATACTCACAATATTCCCAGCAAGACAATCCTAATTCCTTAAGTCTTTCTATGATTTTAGATTTGAGAGATGTAAAATTGTTCCTATAATCAATGCCAAAATAATCATATATCATGTTAGCTAGCTCGATTAAAGCACTTCTATTTGTCATAACTTTTTTATCTCCCTCTTTCTTATTATAATATTCTTATCTACAAGGGAAGAAAATCTTCCCCTGTAGATAATTTGTTACTTACCTTTGAAACTCTTTTTCAAACTCTTCTAACGCCTCTTTTATTTCATCAGCATAAATAATAAGTTCTTTTGTTACCTCCGTTGTCTTTTCCATTTCCTTGCTGGTCAAATCAACTATTTCACTAATATCAGAGATAACTCTATCCGTCTGTTCAACTTCTCCTACCTGACCTTTTATTGCTTTTGCAATTTGGCTTGCATGTTTCGTAACATTCCTCACTTTGTCAAGTATATTATCAGAATTTGCAGTCTGTTCTTTCACTGCTTCTGTTATCTGTGCTACTTGCTCTTTAGCACAAGCTATATCATGAATAGTCTCTTCCACTCCTTTTGACTGCTCTATCACTTCTGCTGCCACTTGTGCTGCCTGTTCTGTTACGTTTTCTACTACTTGTATAATATTCTGTCCTTGTAATGCTTGTCCTTTTACTGCTTCTGTTATCTGTGCTACTTGCTCTTTAGCACAAGCTATATCATGAATAGTCTCTTCCACTCCTTTTGACTGCTCTATCACTTCTGCTGCTACTTGTGCTGCCTGCTCCGTTACGTTTTCTACTACTTGCATAATATTTTGTCCTTGTGATGCTTGTCCTTTTACTGCTATTGTTATCTGTTTTACTTGCTCTCTTGCATTTCCTACTCCTTGTACTATCTCTTCTACTCCCCATTCTTGCTCCTTTACTGCCTGGTTAACCTGAGCTGCCTGCTCCGTTACGTTTTCTACTGCTTGTATAATATTTTGTCCTTGTGATACTTGTTTATTTACTGCTATTGTTATCTGTTTTACTTGCTCTCTTGCATTTCCTACTTCTTGTACTATCTTTTCTACTCCCCGTGCTTGCTCCTTTACTGCCTGCGTAACCTGAACCGCTTGCTCTGTTACGTTTTCTACTACTTGCATAATATTTTGTCCTTGTGATGCTTGTCCTTTTACTGCTTCTGTTATCTGTTTTAATTGCTCTCTTGCATTTCCTACTCCTTGTACTATCTCTTCTACTCCTCGCGCTTGCTCCTTAACTGTCTGCGTAACCTGAACCGCCTGTTCTGTTACGTCTTCTACTGCTTGTATAATATTCTGTCCTTGTAATGCTTGTTCTTTTGTGGCTATTGTTATCTGTCTTGCTTGCTCTCTTGCATTTCCTACTCCTTGTACTATCTCTTCTACTCCTCGCGCTTGC
>CBETVX010000037.1:0-29754 GCA_965539935.1 uncultured Eubacteriales bacterium
AAATTATATAAATAATTAGTCTTTGTTAATTAATTATTTTGCCTTTATTTACTAAGTTATTATATACTACCATGAAAATATTTACAACTTTTTTATAATATTGTAATTACGATGTAATATTTTGTTAAGATATTTAATATTTACAAATAATATTTCATACATTTACATTAATATTCCTTTACATCAATCTATTTTTTCTAAATTTTTTAATTCCAGTTGACCATGTTCATTTTCTGTATACTCTATCTTAACCTTATCTCCATCTTCTATTCCCTCTAAAAGTTTTTCCATATCATAATTAATAAATGCCCTAGGTTCTCCATCAATCATAATCTCAATAGAAAAGTTATCTATTCTTCCCTGATATATACCCTCGGCAGTATTAATTGTTTCTCCATCATTATTTGAATTATAGATATTTGAAATTACATATTGATCATTTTCATTGATATAATACTCGAAATTTATCATAGTATTGTCCTTAAGCTTTTCAATTTCTGGTCTTACTTCCTCACTTATATTAAAGGTCTTAGGCTCATTATCCACCTCTATTTCTATAAAATTATTATCTATCTGACCGATGTATCTTCCTTCCTCTTTGATATTAATTCTATTTGGTGGTATATATTCAAATTCCTCCTCTTTACTATTTGACACCTTAAAGTTTGTATATCCATCGGGTATACTAAGAACTATTATTGGATATGTTAAAGCCTCTGTTACAACACTGCCCTCTTTAGGTGATATTTCATTTACTTTTATATCTAATATCTTATTAATCTCCTCAACGGATTGAACCTCAATATCATATCCACCGGTAGGTTTCTCTCCAGAAGTTATAACAATCCAATTGTAATCTCCTTCCCTTAAATTAGTAAATCCTCTATTATATTTTACATTTTCTATATACTGCTTCATGTCTTCAGATAAGGAATTAATATTGTCAACTACTTCATACTCCACCATATTTCCTACATTATCACCATTATCATCTCCATTGTCCTCTTGGGGATTATTATTAATTGTACATCCGTTTAAAATCATAAGACTTAGAATCATAGTAAAAAAAATCCTCATTAGTTTTTTCAAAATAATCTCCTCCCATTTCAAAAATTTCTTTAATATTATTTATCCCCTTTTATTAAAAAATTTATAAATTTATGTGCTTATCTTATTTTCTTTGATATTTTTATATGAGCTATATATTGAATTAATCTCTCCCCCCAGCATTAATATTATGCCACTTAAATATAACCATATCATTAGAATGATTATTGCTGTCAAACCTCCATAGATAATTGTAAAGTTTTTAAAATTATCTATAAAAAAAGAAAATCCAATAGAAATACTTATCCAGGCCACTATGGCAAAAACAGTTCCTGGAATTATTTCAACAAATTTTATTTTCATATTAGGTGCCACATAGTATAATGATCCAATTACTAAAAATAAAATAGTAATGCTTATAATCCATCTAAAATAATACCAAAAACTTATAAAAACATCTGTGAGACCTATATATTTAGATATCCATAGCAAAAAATCCATCCCCATATTAGGAACAGTAAGTACTAAGATAATTGAAAGTGCTATGAAAAAAGTAAAGAATATAGCTAATAGTCTCTTCTTTATAAAACTTCTCTTTTTTGTTATTCCATATGCATTATTTAAAGACACTATAAGGGTATTAAGACCTCTAGAAGCAGACCAAATAGTTGCTAAAAAAGATACAGATAGTACTTTTATATTTTTTGTAGGAAGATATGAATTTGTATAGTTATTAATCACTTCAACAGCTTCCTTAGGAGCTACTTTAGCTAGCAAATCTATTCCTCCCTGTAGAGATATGGATAAATGACTAAGAATTGAAATCAAAAATATTAAAAAAGGAAATAAGGATAATATAAAAAAATAGGCTAACTGACTTCCATAGGCTGATATACTATGAAATTTAAACCTTTTCTGGATTTCTTCTATAAAAAAATTTACAATACTTTTACAGGATTTAGTCATTACTTTTTAGTCCTCCAATTTATTTTTAATCCACACCTATTAATTTTATATTCTAAAGTATATATTAGTAAACATATTTAAGAAATATTTAATATATTACATGGAAGTAGGTACGTAAAAAAGCTACCATCAGTAGAGCTAAATCTTTAAAGGGCTGCCTCCATTTTAAGGCAGCCCTTTAGCTATATTAATAAATTTTTCAAATTTCCTTTCAATTTTAGGAAATTAACTTATTGGAAAAATAATTATCATCTTGTAATAATCCAGATAATAAATGGAGCATACATTAATGTACACAACATTCTCTGCCATAACCCTGCCATAGAAAATATCGTATCTTTAAATTTTGGATTTTCTCCCATAATAAAAAATATAAACATAATAAGACTCAGTATAAAAAATACTATACTGCTAACACCTAGTGCTATCTGATTACTTTTGAATTGAAGTATACCCAGAATCAGGGGTGAAAACTGAAATGCTATAAATCCAATAACAGAGCCAATTCCATGAATTTTAGATGAAAGTGTTATATCTTCTTTTTTTTCGTTTAGAGGGAAAAATCCTGATATGACTTCATCTCCAATACCATATAAAATAAAGGATATTAGAAGCATAATGGCTAAAGCATATTGATTTTCATGGTAATATTCAAAAATTAGATATCCAAATAAGGTAATTGAACAACCTGAAACTACCATCCAAATATTATAAAATCTTCCCCAAGGACTTGCTTCACAACCTAATACACTCATCACCATTTGAGTATGTTTATATCCTTTATAAGGTATTGCAATAACAAAAGGAATTAATAAATCAACAACCATTAAAAATAATATGATTTTGAAAATCATATCATAAGCTCCTCCTTTTATTATAGAATTTGACCTATTACTACTATACCACTAACAATTTTGCTGACTAACATTTGTATAATTCCCCTATAAAATTAATTGGCTCAGTAGGTAATATGAGTTTAAATGGCATAATAACTATATTTTAATATTGTTATTATGCCATTTATATAATCTAGTTCTTGTATCAAATATTTAATTTGTTATCAAATAACTTGAAAATTTTCTATATCCATAACTTACTGTATTATAAATTTTGTTATGTATATATTATGAACATTAATACCTAATTCATCATTAACTCTATTTTTTATATCTGTTCTTATTTGATTATCTTCCATACCAATTAAGTCATTATAGGTTATATTTCTAAAGTACTTGTTATAAATATCCTTCAAGAATACTTCTGAATTTCCAAGTTTAGCTAAAACATCTTCGTTGGTGGAAGAAAGTACAATCTCAGTTGCTATATAATGGTCAGAATAGGGTTTGTCACTATTTTTTAGATTAGTAACTATTTCTATTGGCTCTGTAAGCAATTCATTCTCTATATCATATACCCCTACTACCTTTTCTTTCTTTTCTTCATTAGAAGCAAAAACTGATAAATCTGGTTTAAAAATAAAAAAGGCTATAATCCCAGATACAATAGTCATCATAACTACAGATAAAACAATGATAAATACTGCTACTGATTTGTTTACTGTTTTCATACTTTCCAAACCTCTCCTATTATTAAATCAAATTATTTAATTTATATATACCATTATATCTTAAATTTAATCTTTTTTTGTTTCAAATTTGTAAAATTATGATAAATTTTATTATTTTTTGTCTATTATTTAATTTCTAATTTGATTATATAATGGAGAGTTAAAATAATATACAGCAAGTAAATTATTTACATCTATTTATATTTATTAATTCTTGATACCAGTAATCAACCTGCTTTATATTAAATATAATTAATTTTTAAGAATATCATAAACTAATATACTAAGTAATTTAGTGGCCCTTTTTAAATCCCTTTCATTAAAGTCAAATTCTCCATGATGGTGGTCAGCCTTAATATTACTACCAAATATTACATATGCAGCTTTCCCATGATTTCGCTGAACTCTCTTCATCATATAAGAATAATCTTCACTTCCACCAAGGTTAATAGGTCTATCAATTATCTCGTCAAAATCATTTATTTGCAAGGCTACATTTTTGATTCTTTCTACTAATTCAATGTCACTATTCGCACTTTCTGCAGCCCCCATAAATTCTATGTCTAGTTTCACATCATACATGTTAGCTGCACCTTTTAAAATTCTTTCTGCATTTTCTCTCATGTAATCATTAAGTTTTGATGTGGTTCCCCTGGTTTCTATCACCATATGAGCATTTTCTGGAATAACATTTCTCCCAGTGCCTGCTACAAGCTTTCCAACATTTATTCTAGTAGCCCCCTCACTATGTCTTTGTATAGCATTTAAATTAAGAACTGCTGTAGCAGCTGCAAGCAAAGCATTCTTTCCCTTTTCTGGGCTTCCTCCAGCATGGGTAGATATACCCTTAAAATAAGCATCAAATTTTGTAGTAGCTAGAAATCCTTCCACATCACAATATAATCTACCAGAACTATTCTCCTTTATTCCAATGTGTCCACCAATTAAATAATCTATATCATCTAGTATTCCTGATGTTGTCAATGCTTTAGCTCCCATTACCCCTTCTTCAGCAGGTTGAAATATAAGTTTTACTTTACCTTTTATATTTTCTCTTATTTCCATAAGTATTTCCCCTACAGCCAAACCTATGGCTGCATGGCCATCATGGCCACAAGCATGCATCACTTTATCATTAACTGATCTAAATCCCTCCCTATATGGAAGATGATTAGAAGAACAGCTTTCTGTTACCTCCACAGCATCTATATCAAATCTTAGTCCAACTACAGGTCCTTCACCATTATCTAATACTCCTACTACGCCTGTAAAACCACCCTTTAATTTTTCCATCATTGTATGGTCTGCCCCTTGACTTAAGGCTCGATTATAATGTTTCTCAAGCTCCTGCTCCTTGGGAACTCCCATACGGTCCTTATCATTCATTACTTCCCTTCCCAGTTTAACATCATACCCTAACTCTTTTAATCTCTTAGCTATTAATGAAGCTGTCCTAAACTCGGTCCAAGCTGATTCTGGATATCTATGGAAATCCCTTCTATATCCAATTATTTTATTTTCTATGCCATTTATTAAGCTATGAATTTTATTATACATTATAAATCTCTCCCTAAAGTTAATGCAGTTTGGATTATAACCTTAGTACCTATACTCAAAACCTTCTCGTTAAAATCAAAGTGTGGATTATGGGGAGGATATATTTTCTTACCTTCTTCTCCATATCCTACAAACATATAAACCGATGGAACTTCCTTTGCAAAATATGCAAAATCTTCTCCTCCCGATGCTGGTCTTTTTACTTCTATATAATTATCTTCCCCTATAATTTTACATATTGATTTTTTTGCTATTTTAACTATACTTCCATCATTGACCAAAGGTGGATAGGTGAATTTATAGTCTAGTTTTGCCCTACCTCCCATAGATAAAGCAGTATATTCTACTATTTCCTTTAATCTTCTATATACCTTCTCCCTTACTTCATTATTGAAGGTTCTTACTGTCCCTTCTATAGTTACTTTTTCAGGTATTACATTGTATCTAGATCCACCACGGAATACTCCTATTGAAACAACAGCAGGTTCAAAGGGATCTATATTTCTACTAATAATTGTTTGTATATTGTTTACTATTTGGGCCCCAATAACTATAGGGTCAATCCCTTGATTTGGCATTGAAGCATGTACTCCTTCTCCAGTAATTTCAATGGTAAATGGATCTGATGCAGCCATCAATACCCCATCCTTAGTTCCCACTTGACCGAGTTTTAACTCAGGCCATATATGCATTCCTACCATACAATCAACTTTAGGGTCTTCTAAAACTCCATTCTTTATCATATGCTGTGCTCCACCACCATTAGGTGCATCTTCTTCTGCTGGCTGGAATATTAATTTTATTGTTCCATGGATTTCATCCTTCATTTCAACTAAAGCCTTGGCTACTCCTAATCCTATAGCAGTATGGCCATCATGACCACAGCCATGCATTATCCCCTTATTTAAAGATTTGAAAGATAAATCGGTCATCTCATCCATTTCAAGGGCATCCATGTCAAATCTCAACCCCACTGTTTTACCTTCTTTATTCCCCTTTATAATCCCTACTACATCAGTATTGTAGTATCCCCTTTTTACATCTATGCCTAAATCCTTTAATATACTTAAAATCTTTTTACAGGTCCTAAATTCCCTTCTGCTTGGCTCTGGATGTTGATGTATATCTCTTCTTTGTTCTATTATCCAGTCCTCTATGCAATCAACTATATTATGAATTTTTTCTTCAATCATTTTAAATTCCCCCTTGGAAGTTTAAGGAAGGGCTATTCTCCCTTCCTTAATATAAATTATAATATTATGTTACATAAATATTGTAGCACCTGGTCCCAATGGTAACTTAAGGGCAAACCACACTATTAATTGAATAATCCATGTTAATCCAAAAGCTATACTAAAAGGGATAGCAAGGGACATTGCAGTACCCATACCTGCATTTTCATCATATTTTTTTAGAAACCCTAGTAAAATTGGGAAATAAGGGAATAATGGGGTAATTGAATTTGTCGTTGAATCACCTATTCTATAGGCTACTTGGGCAAATGCTGGTGAATAATCTAGCATCATAAACATAGGTACAAATACTGGCGCTAGTAATGCCCATTTAGATGATCCACTGCCTATAAATAGATTAACAAACATAGTAAATACTATTACTAATATTATCATTGGCATTCCTGTGAAATTCCAAGTTTGTAATAGATTTCCTAATGTTACTGCCAAAATGAGCCCTAAATTAGTCCAGTTAAAATAACTTACAAACTGTGCTATTATAAATACTAATACTATGTATCCTGACATTTCCTTCACCGCATTGGCCATTAATTTTGGCACATCCTCATCTGATTTTATCTTCCCTACTTTTCTACCAAAGGCTATACCAATTGCAATAAACCAGAACAAAATAAATCCAACAATTCCACTTAAAAATGGTGACGGAACTAATCCACCATCGGCATTTCTAAAGGGTGAGCCCGATGGTATCAATATAGCTATAACTATAATCCAATAAATAAGGCTTACTATCCCTGCACTTTTTAATCCATTATTTTCATCATCTGTTACTAAAAAATCTGCATCATCTATTTCAATTTCACCTTGTGGTCTATAGGGGCCAATTTGCTTTTCTACTAAACCCGTAACCCAAACTCCAACTATTGTTAGAATTATTGTTGATGCAAACATAAAATAATAATTAACCGTTGGAGAAATTGTGATACTTGGATCTATTATATGTGCTGCTTCTTCAGTAATACCAGCTAAAAGTGCATCGGTCCCAGCTATAATTAAATTGGCAGTAAAACCAGCACAGGCTGCGGCATAACCAGCTGCAACACCTACTAATGGATTTTTTTTAGCTCCATAGAATATGGCACCTGCTAAAGGTGGAACAATAATTATAGCAGCATCAGAAGCAAGATTACCACAGATACCAATTAGAAATACAGCTGCCACTAATAGATTTTTAGGAGCACCTAATATAAATTTCTTCATAAATGCTGACATCAATCCAGTTTGTTCCGCTAGACCAATACCTAATAACATTGTCAATACTAATCCTAATGGCTTGAATCCGATAAAGTTATTAATTAGGTTCAAAAATATATACTGAATACCTTCTTCACTCAAAAGATTTTTTGCAACTACCATTTCTTCTTTAACGGGATGTTTTACCTGAACGCCTGCCTTGGATACTATAAAGGAAAGTACAATAACCCCAAGGGTTAAATACACAAATAAAGTAAATGGATGAGGTAATTTGTTTCCAGTTTTTTCTACAAAATCTAAAAACCTATAAAATAAAGATTTCTTTTTTTTCTTTGTTGTTTCCATTTTCTCTCCCCCTTTTTTTATACCTCATAATTAATACTATGTACTTACATCTATCAAACCCTTAATTTCACCTCCTTCATCAAATTCTACTATAAGTTACGGTCGTATTATAGCCATGTCCTTTATGTTTATTTATTTATTCTATATATATTTATATATTCCTTTAATTTTATTAAGTTTTTTTAATATTTTTTTAAAAAAAATAAAGCCTTTTTATCAAAGACTTATTTATATATCAATACTTTTATATGTCTATCTTATATATTTTTCTAGGTCTACCGGTCTTAGACTTGCTTTCTGTGGCTATTACTTGTCCATAATTAGCCTCTACTATTGAATTAAGGATTCTTCTGGCACTTCTTCTACTAATATCTAAATAATTAGATATTTCTTCTGCATCAAAGGTATCTTTTGTAGATTTTTTGATAATGGCTTGAATTTTAGACACGTATGCAGGACTAATATTTATTTTTTGGGCTATCTTTTTTATATTTTCATCAGTTACCGATAAACTGTATTCTATAAAATCATTTTCCTTGTTGGAAATAGGTCCCTTTATATTTCCTTCTTCATCTACAATATAGATACAAGAGTTTTCTTTATTCATTGCATAGTCCAATGCAATTCTTGCATTAAATTCAGCATTATATACTGTATTTCCATATCCTATACCGGAAGCAAAAGTAATATTATTACTTTTTTCTATATTAATATGTTCATGAAAGTTAGAAGTGTTCAAATTACTATCTATAGCTCCCCTAGTTGCAAAAATCATGTATTCATCTCTACCAAAGGGAAATAGTGAACCAAATATACTTTTAGTATAGTCTATTAAAAGGTTTTCTAGCCTATTCTTAATTTGTAAGAAATTATATTCTGAAGACATATTACTATTTCTATTTTTTATCTTTACTATTTGGATTGCAATCTGGGTGGATTCTATTCTTTTAACCTTTGCCTTATATATGGCTTTATTAATATATTCTCTTGTTAAGAATACTGTTGGTCTAAGCTTAAAAACAGGTACACCTAGTTTTTTTAGTCTTTCATAGGTCTTGGAAAGCCCCGTTACAACTATATTTATTTCTCCCTTTTGCCATAGGTCATAGTGATAATCTGCTAGTTTTTCATATTCTATATTTTCCTCATAGGGTATAATATATATTTTTTCAAATTTTAAATCTAATTCCTTTGCCACCTCATTGACAGATTCTTTTTTTACTGAATCTATACTCATTCTTCTATGATCCATTCCTTGTTTAGAAATTTCTAATAATGATTTTAATATACTTGTCCCTACCCTTGGAATGTATAGGGCAGGCTTTTTTATTACATTATTATACTTAGTAATATAGTATGGTATATGCCCAGAAAAAAGAATTACATCAACTTTCATCTGATTTTCCTTAACTATTTGTATTGCTTCTTCTTTTTTTTCATATATATATGGAAAAACATCTATCTTTTCCTTAAATTCTTCAGCTACTTCACATATTTTTTCTACAGAATCTCTGGGTCCAATGATACCCATTTTTATCTTCATCTAAATAAATCCTCCTTATATTATTTAAACTCAGTCCCTTATATATTTTATTATAAAAAAGTTTTTTAAAAAATAATTATATTGTTAAATAAAATAAAAGACTCGTTTTTACACGAGTCATTTAAACTATTCTCCATAGATTTCATTAAATTTATCTACCACTAAATCATATTCTTCATCACTTTCTATGTTTGTAAGCATTGGACCATTTTCATCTTCAAAGAATCTATAAATATATGCTGTTTCTTCCCCTTCTGGTACTAAAGCTATATACTCTTGTTCTTTAACTTGAAATAATCCTATCACAAGACATTTTACTTCTTCATCATTTTCAAGGGTCAAGTTTATATATTGATGATCATGATCATGTCCACAATTACAATCATCGCCACAACCACAGTCATCATGATTACATCCATTATCATTTTGGTCCCTATGCATATCATTTTCACAACAATTATTATGATTTTCTTTTGCCATAAATAATCCTTCTCTCTAGTATATTTTTATTTATCCTTAATATTAAGTAGCTGAAAACTTATATCCTATCCCCCATACAGTTTGGATATACTTAGGTTTATCAGAATTTACTTCAATCTTTTTTCTAAGTCTTCTAATATGGACCATGACTGTATTATCATCTTCTATATACTCATCTCCCCATACCTGTCTGAAAATTTGGGCCTTTGTAAAAACCTGATTAGGGTTAGATACAAAAAATTTAAGCAAATCAAATTCTTTAGCAGTCAGATGTATAGGGTCATCATCCCTATATACCATATAACTATTAAAGTTCACCTTTAAGTCTCCAATTAATACAGTATTTTCATCGTTATTATTCATCTTTCCACTTAATACTAGATATCTCCTTAAATGGGCATCAACCCTTGCCATCAATTCTTTTATGCTAAAGGGCTTAGTCATATAGTCATCGGCTCCAATTTTAAGTCCAAGTATTTTATCAATTTCATCATCCTTGGCTGTGAGCATTATGATAGGAACATTTGTGTCTCTTCTTAGTTTCTTGCATACTTCTATTCCATCTAGCTTAGGCATCATAATATCTAATATAATAAGTTGATATTCATTGTTTCTAAATTGTCTTAAGGCTTCCTCACCGTTTCCCGCTATATCTACTATATATCCTTCTTTTTCTAAATGTTTTGCAATAAAGCTAGAAATTTCTTTCGTGTCATCAGCTATTAATATCCTAATTTTTTTCATATATATCCCCCATTGTGAAGAAAAATACAATCCGTTAGTTGTATTATAATATATATTTACATTATTACCAATATTTTTATCTAAGAAAGACAAAAGAAGCTCTATAGCTTCTTATATGTTTAATGTATCCACTACTTCCTTATATTGTTCAGGTGTTAAAGATTGAATACCATCACTTAAAGCTTCCTTAGGATTTGTGTGTACTTCAATCATTAGACCATCTGCTCCACAGGCAATTGCAGCCTTAGCCATAGGAAGTACTAATTCTCTAATCCCTGTACCATGACTTGGATCTACGATCACAGGTAAACCTGTTTCTTTCTTCATAATTGGGACAGCCACTAGATCTAGGGTATTTCTAGTATAATTTTGAAATGTCCTTATTCCTCTTTCACAAAGAATTATATTCTTATTCCCATTTGATGCTATATATTCTGCTGCCATAATCCATTCCTTTATGGTAGCACTCATTCCTCTTTTAAGGAGTATGGGTTTATCAATTTTTCCTATTTCTTTAAGCAGAGGATAATTATACATATTCCTTGACCCTATTTGAATAATATCTGAGTACTCACAAACTATATCTAAATTTTTTTCGTCCATAAGCTCAGTTACTATGGGTATCCCAGCTTTATCTCCAGCTTCTCTTAGGTATTCAAGACCCTCTCTCCCTAAACCCTGAAAACTATAGGGGCTTGTTCTAGGCTTAAATACTCCCCCACGAAGTATATCGACACCTATGTCCTTTAACTTTATAGCAATATCTATGATTTGATACCTAGATTCTACTGCACAGGGACCTGCTATAAGTACTGGCGGATTATTACCTCCAATATTTAATTTTCCAACCTTTACTACTATATCTTCTCCAGTTAATACTCTACTTTCCATATTCCATCTTCCTTATTTCTTCTGACTTTAATTTATTTATTATATTTTCTATCTGCTCACCATTTAACAGTATATCAGGGGCTATTTCATATAAGGGAATCATCACAAAAGCCCTTTCTGTCATGCGTGGATGTGGAATTATAAGATTTTCTTTATTTAAATTATAATCATTATATAGAAGAATATCAATGTCTATAGTTCTCGGACCCCATCTTATTATTCTTTTACGATTCAATTTTTGCTCAACTTCCATACAATATTTTAAAAGCTCATGGGGATCTAACTCTGTATTTATCTCAGCAACTATATTTAAAAACCAATCCTGCTCTTTATATCCTACTGGTTCAGTCTCATAATATGATGATATCTTTACTATATTTATTTTCTCATGGGCTTCTAATAGCTCTAAGGCACTATCTATATACCCTTTTTTATCTCCCATATTACTTCCAAGTCCAAGATATGCCCTATTCATTACGACCTCTCCTAATCTCCACCGCAAAATAATCATATATACCTGGTACTGGCGCCTCTGGCTTCTTTACCCTAATCATTATTTCCTTAACCTTTTCAAACTTATCTAGAATCCTTTGAGCTATTTCTTCAGCCAATGCCTCTATAAGGTTAAGTTTTTCATTCTCCACAATATCCTTTGCTATATTATAAACCTCAGCGTAGTTTATTGTATCTTCCACATCATCTGTCTCTCCAGCTTTTTTAAGAGAACAATACATTTCTATATCAATGAAAAACTTTTGTCCAATATTATTTTCTTCCTTTAAAACCCCGTGATATCCATAAAAGGCTAAATTTTTCATTATTATTTTATCCATATTATTTTCTCCTTACTATGGCATCTGTTACCATGGCCACTCTTAAATTTTCCTTTATATCATGTACCCTTACAATATCTACTCCTTGGATTATTCCCATTACAGTAGTAGCTAAAGTTCCTTCTACCCTTTCTTTAGCAGGTAAGTCTAAAATATTACCAATCATTGATTTTCTTGATGTTCCTAATAAAATAGGATAACCTAAATCATTTAATTCTCCTAATCTTGACATAACCTCCATATTTTGCTCTGGAGTTTTTCCAAAACCTATGCCCGGATCTAAGATAATATTTTCTTCCTTTATTCCTGCCTTTATGGCAATATCAATTGATTTATTAAGAAAACCACATATTTCTTCAATTATATCTCTTTTGTACTCAGTTCCTATTTGATTATGCATTATTACAACAGGAACTTTGTACTTGGCAATAACAGAAGCAATATTTTCATCTCTTTGAAGTCCCCATACATCATTGATTATATGAGCTCCTGCTTCTAATACTTTCTCTGCAACTGAAGCCTTATAGGTATCTACAGATATGGGAACATCAATTTCTTTAACTAATCTCTTAACAACAGGAAGTACCCTTTTTATTTCTTCCTCTTCTCCTACTTCTTCAGCACCTGGTCTTGTGGACTCGCCACCTACGTCTATTATATGGGCTCCTGCTTTTACCATGTCCTTAGCATGTCTAATTGCTTTATCAATATCTAAAAATTCACCACCGTCTGAAAAAGAATCGGGAGTAACATTGAGTATACCCATTATATATGTTTTAGTCCCTAATCTTAGTTTATACTCATCACATATTATTTCTTTTTTTCTGTGCAATCTATAGGCAATATTTCTCATATGCATGCACCTCCTTATCTTCCAAAGTTTATTAAGGCCATGGCCTCTGCCCTAGCCTTAGCATCTTTATTAAAAACTCCTCTAACTGCTGATGTCACAGTTTTAGATCCTGGTTTCTTAACTCCCCTCATAGTCATACACATATGTTCAGCCTCAACCACAACTATAACTCCATAGGGCTCTAATTTTTCAACTATTGTGTCAGCAACGGTTGAAGTAAGTCGCTCTTGAAGTTGAGGTCTTCTAGCCACTGTTTCTACAACTCTAGCAAGTTTACTTAAACCAGTTAGTTTTCCACCCTTAGGCAAATAACCTACATGGGCTTTACCAAAGAAGGGTACTAGATGGTGTTCACACATAGAATAAAATGGAATATCCCTAATTAACACTAATTCTTCATGTTGTTCATCTTGAAAATATATTTCTAAATGCTTTCCTGCATCTTCATTTAATCCAGAAAATATCTCTTCATACATATTGGCAATTCTCTCGGGAGTTTTCTTTAAACCTTCTCTATCAGGGTCCTCCCCAATGGCTTCAATTATCTCCCTTACTGCTTTTTTAATTCTATCCTTATCCATAGTTCTCACCCTTTTAAATTATTTATAAAATCTATTGATTTTCCTTAATACTTCTCATTAAATTATACAACTTGTATTTGTTTTCAGTCAAACAATCTATTTTGTATAACATAGTCAATTTATAAATAAGGTTAAATAAGAAAAAAGACAGAGTAAAATAATTACTCCATCTTTAATATTCCCTTGTTAAAAGTCTCTTAGCTATATAATTAAATACTTCTTTGTTTTCATTATCCGGTAGTCCTTCGATCTGTTTAAATGCTTTTTTAGTATATTTTTCAGCAAGCTCCCGTGCCTTCTCTATACCCTTTTCTTCCTTCGTTATTTCTATTATTCTTTTTATGTCTTCTTCTGTATATGTTTGTTGCTTTACTAATTTATCTAAAGTTTTATTATTAGTTTTGAGGGCATATATTAAAGGCACTGTAAAGACACCTTGTTTTAAATCATTTCCCAATGGTTTACCAACTGTTTTTTCATCACCGCTATAATCCAATATATCATCTATTATTTGAAAGGCCATTCCTATATAATATCCTGCCTTGGCTATTTGTTTTGAAAATTTCTCATCGCAACCGGATTCTGACGCCCCTATATAACAACTTAGAGCAAATAGGGCCGAAGTTTTGGCTGAAATTCTTTTCAAATATTTTTTTACCGATGTATTAGGTTTAAATCGGTTAGCAAACTGATCTATTTCACCTATACATATCTTAGAAACTGATTTGGCAACATTTTTTATATTTTCCATAGAAGTATCATTGGATAATAACATGAAACATTTGGCAAATAAATAATCCCCCATAAATACGGCATAGTCTTTCCCATATTTACTCTGAACCGTTTCTGCTCCCCTTCTTGTATGGGCATCATCTACTATGTCGTCATGAACTAATGTAGCCATGTGAAGCATTTCAACCACAGCAGCTAAATTATTAATTTTTTCCCTTTCATATTTCCCAAACCCAGCAGATAGTATAACGAAGGCTGGACGAAGTAGTTTTCCTCCAGAGTCAACTAAGTCTGTTATTCCTCTTTCTATATCTTTTTGGAAACATCTAGATTTAGTTTTTATTATATCTTTCACATTAACAAGTTCTTTATTTATATTCGGAAAGTCATCCCAAAATTTATTCATTAAATCACCCATTCTATTAATAGGATATTTCATCTAAGTCCCTTTCATTCTGTCCAATTATTTCTACTACAACCTTATTGGGTAGGCAAACTAATATTTCTCCTGGCTTATCTATATATCCATCCTTTATACATATCTTATCTGGACAATCAGCTTCATGAACATGAACTTTACCATTTTCTACCTTTATTACATTAGTTCCAAATTCTGTTTTTACGGTAAAGGTTTCATTATCATTAAGTGGTATTTCTTTTACCTTTTTCCCATCTACAGATATCTGAACATATTTCTCTGAATAATCTTTATTTTGATATGCTTTTATAAATTGAAAAGAAACAAGTACTAAGACTATAAGAACTATAATAATTATGAGATCAAAACGTTTCATACTATGCCTCATTTCTTTAATTTTAATACACTTCATTTTACCATAAAGTAATTATTTATATCAATTAATATCAGAGTCCTATCAAATCAGATTGATAGGACTCTAGCTAATTTAAAACTCTTAATTAATCTATATACATATAGGTTTTCTTAGCTATCTTTGTATTTTTCCACCAGTTTTTAAGCCATGGCATTACATAATAGTCTAAACCAAAGGTCTTTCCTGTTCCACCAACTAATGCTATGCCTGCCGCTAAGTACCAAAGCATTTCAGTAGGTGCCATTCCTGATGACCATATCATTAATCCCATTGCAACAGATATTAAAGAAGCAAAGGATGTAAATAATCCTGCTATTAAACAAAGTCCAACAACAATTTCTCCTATAACCATTGCAGCTTGGAATATTTCAGCTAATACTGTAAATCCACCTTCAGGTGTATAGAAGAAGGCTTCCATACTCCAATTAACCATTTTTTCAATAAATTCTGGAACTGGTAGTGCCTGACCCCATTGAGAAGCAGTTTCTGCTGCTTGCTGAGCAGCTCCTTCTGCTGCAGGTGTAGCTGAACTTGCTGTATCTACAGCAGCTTGAACAGCCTGCCCTGCTGCTTGGGATGCAGAACTAGTAGCCTCTACTACTTTTTCAGCAGCCTTTGTTGCCGCTTGAGAAGCTGCTGCTGTTGCCTCTACTGCCTTTTCAGCAGCCTTTGTTGCCACTTGGGAAGCCGCCGCTGTTGCCTCTGCCGCCTTTTCAGCAACCTTTGTTACTGCTTCAGTAGCTGCCTGGGATGCTGAACTTGCAGCATCTGCTGCAGCCTTTCCTACTGTTGCAGCTGCCTGTCTAACTGGCTGAGGTATAAGGAAAATCTTTGATGGATCTTCTAGTATACTAGGTAGTTTATGCAATCCTTGCTCAAACCACTTGTATCCAACAAATAATCTAAGGGGTATCGACCAAAAAGCATGTTTTCTACTTGAGAAGTGTCCGCCTAATATTGAGCGCTTCTCTTTAATATGGAAAAACTCATGCATTAAATATGACCAAATAATAGCAAAACCAGCAACTTCAATTAAATAGTGAAGATTTACCATGTGTTTTAAAGCCATAGCAAAAAATCCTGAAAGCTTCATGCCAGCAACATTTGCAACGGCATATCTACTACCTATTGAAACCATAAATCCATGATAATTTGATTTAAATGGTTTCTTTTCTCCATTATCAATATCAGCTGCAATATTGCCCACTGCTGTATCTGCAGTTTGTAGAGCAGCTTCAACTATCTGAGGATATCCTCTCTTTCCATCCTCTTCAAAGTAACCGTTATCTCCAATAATATATACATTATCATAGTCAACAGATTGCATATATTCATTTGTTTGTACTCTATTTCTCTTTCCAATAGTTAATCCAAGGCCAGCAGCAAAACTATTACCTTGAACCCCTGCTGTCCAAATAAGAGTTCTTGTTGGTATAGTTGTACCGTCTTTAAGGGATACACTATCTTCTTTAACTTCAGTTATTGGAAGATTAGTTATTACCTCTATGCCCATTTTATCCATGCGTCTTTTGGCTTTTTCTTGTAAATCACTTTCAAGTATAGGAAGTATATTAGGCATAGCCTCAATAACAATTAACCTTACTTCATTTTTATCTACTGCATACTCTCTACAAAGCTTATGTTTCCACTCTGCAAGCTCACCTATTACTTCAACTCCCGTAAAACCTGCTCCTGCAACGGCAAAAGTAAGTAGTTCCTTTCTCTTTTCAGAATTTTTTTCTACACTTGCCTTTTCAAAGCATTTTTTTACATGCTCTCTAATTGTAATAGCTTGATCTAAAGACCAAATAGTAAACCCGTTCTCTTCTGCACCAGGTACCCCAAAGAAAGTAGGCTCAGCACCTGTTCCTATAACTAAGTAATCATAATCATAGGAATACTGATCCGAATTAAGTTTTTGGTTTTTAAAATCAATATCTTTTACTTCATCAATTACTACATTTACTTTTTTTCCAGCAAAAATATCTCTAAGTTTAACCTGTACAGTTTCTGTTTCAACCCTTGCTCCAGCTATCTCATGCAAATCAGTCATGAGCGTATGGAAAGGATTCTTGTCTATTAGAGTTATTTTTATATTGTCATTCTTTTTATACTTCTTATGAAGTTTTTTGGCAGCATGTACACCAGCATAGCCTGCTCCAAGAATGACTATTTTCTTTTCATTAGACATTTTTGTCCCTCCTATTATATTTTTTTATAAATAAACCTATTATATTTATTTATATTAAAGATTTATCCAGGTAATTAGAAATATAAATATTATGAATTCCATTTATTTAGGAAAATCTTTAATATTTGATTAACATAGTATAATTTAAAAATCCAATTATTTAACAATGTATGTTAACTTTATGTTAATATACATTTATTATGTCTTAAACTTTTAAAATTATCATAATAAAAACTTAATTAGCTTGTCTAGATATTATTAAAAAAGTGTTTAAAATTTTACAAATAAATAATAATCTTTACAAGTATTATTTAATATTGTATCATGTAATTGGGCATAAATGAATTTTATTATGCAAAACTTAGTTAAATTTTTATCTAAAATCTCATTATTCCTATAAAATTACTATGAAAACATCCTATAGTTAATGTTAACAAAAATCTATTTCATTTGTCAATTATTAAACAGGAAATTAAATTATATTAATTTCTTGTTTTAATAATAAATAATATTTTTTAATAGAGGGGGCATTTAATTTGAAAAAATTATTAAGTTTATCATTAGTATTAGTATTAGTTCTATCATTATTAGCAGGTTGTGGGACTAATGAACCTGCAGCAAGTAATGACAACTCAGAACAGCCAGCTAATACAGAAGCTAAATACGAAGATGGTATTTACTTTGCAATGGAAGATGATTTTAGTGAAACTTCCGGTTGGAAATACGTTGCTACTTTAGAGGTAAAAGATGGTAAGATTGTTAAAGCAGATTGGAATGGCGTACATAAAGACGCTGGTCCAGACAAAGATACTGTATCTAAAGCAGGAAACTATGGTATGGTAGCATATGGTGGAGCAAGCGCACCTTGGCATGAACAAGCTGAAAAAGTAGAGGCTTACTTACTTGAAACTCAAGATCCAACTGCTATTACTTACAAAGATGATGAAGGTCACACTGATGATATAGCTGGTGTTTCTATCCATGTTATTGAATTCTTTGAATTAGCTAAAAAAGCTCTTGATAATGGTCCTGTAGAAAAAGGTCCATATGAAGATGGTTATTATCATGCTGATATGGGAGCATATGACCATGGTTATAACTATTTTGTTGATATGACAGTTTTAAATGGTAATATAGTTGCTGCTAACTTCGATGCTTATCCTGAAGCAGGTGGAGTTTATAAAAAAGCTGTATCTGCTAATGGAGACTATGGCATGTTCGAAAATGGTGGATCTCAATCTCCATGGTATGAACAAGCTGAAAAAGCAGCGGCTTACTTAATTGAAACTCAAGACCCAACTGCTATTACTTACAAAGACGATGAAGGTCATACTGATGATATAGCTGGTGTTTCTATCCATGTTATTGAACACTTTGACTTAGCTAAAAAAGCATTAGAAAATGGACCTGTTGCAGCAGGTGAATATAAAGATGGTATTTATTTCGCTCAAGAAGATAAATTTAATGACCATTCAGGTTGGAAATACATGGTTACTCTTGAAGTAAAAAATGGTAATATCGTATATGCTGACTGGAATGGTGCCCACAAAGATGGTGGTACTAATAAGAAGCAAAGATCTATGGATGGCGAGTATGGAATGCTAGAAAATGGTGGAGCACAGGCTCCTTGGTATGAACAAGCCCATGAAGCTGAATTCCATTTAATTGAAACTCAAGATCCAACTGCCATCACTTACAAAGATGATGAAGGTCATACTGACGATTTAGCTGGTGTTTCTATCCATGTTATTGAATTCTTTGACTTAGCTAAAAAAGCTCTTGATAATGGTCCTACTGGTAGAGGTCAATATAAAGATGGAAATTATGTAGCTGAAATGTCAGAGTTCAGCAATGGTTGGAAATCAACTGTTAATTTAACAGTTGTTAATGGATACATTGTTGCTGCTGATTGGGATGGTATTTCTGAAAATGGTGAAAAAACTAAAGACGAAGCTTCAGCTTCTGGAGAGTATGGAATGGTAGAAAATGGTGGAGCACAAGCTTCTTGGGTTGAACAAGCTGCTAAAGCAGAAGCTTACTTACTTGAAACTCAAGACCCAACTGCTATAACTTACAAGGATGAAGCTGGCCATACTGATGACATAGCTGGTGTTTCTATTTACGTAGGTGAATTCTTTGATTTAGCTAAGCAAGCTCTTGAAGCTGCTAAGTAATTAGTTAAAAACTTTAAAATAATATGGCTTTGGAGATTTACTCCAAAGCCTTATATTTATTTAGGATATTTGATATTATAATGAATAAGATGTTATTTTTGTTATTAACTCCATGGAGGAATAATTATGCTAATGAAATCTAAAAGCAATATGGTAATTGTATTTCTTATATCTTTATCCCTTATTTTTTCTGCATGTACTAAAGAAAATACTTCTGAAAAAGAATCTTTAAATGACCCAGTCACTAAAAGGGAGTTTTTCCTGGGCACTGTTATATCAATCACATTATATGATAATGTCACAGAAGAAGTATTTGAAAAGGTCTTTACCAAACTAAAGGAAATAGAAGATAAAATGACTATTAATGCAGAAAATAGTGAAGTAATTGAAATAAATAAAAATGCTGGCAAAGACTATGTAAAGGTTTCAGATGATACCTATTATGTTATTAATAAAGGAAAATACTATTCCGAGCTTTCAAATGGTAGATTCAATATCTCCATAGGTCCCCTTGTTAAACTTTGGAATATAGGTTCTATAGATGCAAGGGTTCCATCTGATTCTGAAATTAATGAAAAATTAGATGTAATTAATTATAAAGATGTATTATTAAATGAAAGTGAAAAAAGCGTTAAACTTAATAAAGAAGGTATGATTTTAGATTTAGGTGGTATAGCTAAAGGATATGGAGCAGATGTAGTAGTAGAACTGTTAAAGGATAATGGTATAAAATATGGTATCGTAAATCTAGGTGGTAATGTATATACCTTTGGAAGCAAACCTAATGGAGATCCATGGAAAATAGGTATCCAAGGACCATTTAAAGATAGAGGGGACTATGTTGGTATAGTAGAAATTATAGATAAAACCGTTGTAACATCAGGTATATATGAAAGATATTTTGAAGAAGATGGTAAATTATATCATCATATATTAGACCCTGAAACTGGATATCCTGTTGAAAACAATTTAGCTTCTGTTTCAATTATTACAGATAGCTCTATTGACGCCGATTCTCTATCAACAGCTGCCTTTTCACTTGGTTTAGAAAAGGGTCTAGATCTTATTGAAAGTCTAGAAAATACCGAGGCCATATTTATTACTAAGGATTCAGAAATTTACCTTACTTCTGGTTTGAATGATAATTTTGAGCTTACTGATTCTACTTTTAAAATAAAGTAGCAAAGTAAATAATTTACTTTGCTACTTTATTTTATTCTATCGGGTATAAATCCTTTGAATTGGGCTTTATAAAGTTGTGAATAAATTTTTCCATGCCTTAAAAGTTCTTCATGATTTCCCCTTTCGGCTATACCATCATCGGCTAAAACCACTATCTCATCGGCATTTTTTATAGTTGAAAGCCTATGGGCTATTATAATAGTAGTTCTATTTTTAGCAAGTTCTTCTATAGATCCTTGAATTGCAAGCTCCGTGGCATTATCTAGAGATGAAGTGGCTTCATCTAAAATGATGATAGGTGGATTTTTAAGAAAAACCCTTGCAATTGCAATTCTTTGTTTTTGTCCACCAGAAAGCTTAACACCTCTCTCCCCTACCATAGTATCATAACCATCCTTTAGACCCATGATAAACTCATGTATATTTGCCTTTTTTGCTGCCTGTATAACTTCTTCATCTGTAGCTTCTGGCTTACCATAAAGAATATTTTCCTTAATAGTACCCCAAAAAATAAATACATCTTGCTGGACATGGCCAATATTTTTTCTTAAGGATTCAAGTTTAATATTTTTTATATCTATATCATCAATTTTAATACACCCTTTATGGGTATCATAAAACCTTGGTATTAAATGGGATACAGTAGTTTTACCTACTCCTGAAGGCCCAACTAAGGCTAAAGTCTTACCTGGACTTATCTTCAAGTTAAATCCATTTAAAACCCATTCATCTTCTTCGTTGTATTTAAAATAAACATCATTAAAATCAATTTTGCCCTTTGGCTGTTCTAACTCAAGAGCATTTTCACTATCCGCAATATCCGGTGTCACATCCATAAGTTCAGCAAACCTCTCAAAACCTGCCATTCCCGATTGAAACTGTTGCGTAAACTGTATAAGTCTTCTTACTGGCCTAATCATAAAGGTAGTATATAGTAAATAAGCCACCAAATCTCCCATATCTATCAAGCCATAAAAATAAAATATTCCTCCACCTGATATTACTACTACATTAAGTAAATCCGCTATAAAATGGTTTCCAGCTGAAAATATTCCCATGGCTTTATAGGCATTACGCCAAGATTCCCTGTATTCAATATTATTATTATCAAATTTGTCTATTTCATATTCTTCATTGGCAAAGGCCTGAGATAATCTAATACCTGAAATACTATTTTCAAGTTGTGCATTAATATTGGCATGCTTTCTCCTTACTTGTCTAAAGGCCTTAGCCATGCTTGTTCTCGTATTTATAGTAAAAACTATTAATACCAAAACAAAGAAAAATACTATAAGAGTCAAAATTATATTTATCCTTAAAAGAATAAAAAAACTTCCAAATAACATAAGAAAAGAAATGAAGAAATCCTCTGGACCATGATGGGCTAGTTCAGCAATCTCCCTTAAATCTCCCACAAGTCTAGACATAATTTGTCCAGTTTTATTATCATCGAAATATTTAAAGTGAAGTTTTTGAATATGTCTAAATAGTTTACTTCTCATATCATACTCTATTCTTGTTCCCATAATATGACCCCAATATGCCATAATAAAGTTACAAATCATTCTTATTATGTATAGAAAAATAATTAAAATTGTAAATTTAATAATTAAGTCAATTCTTCCATTGGGAATAAAATCATTTATGAACTGTCTAGAAAATACTGGGAAAACAAGGTCTAAAGTAGCCACTACAATGGCACAAATCATATCAATTAAAAATAATTTCATATGTGGTTTATAGTATTCTGCAAATCTTTTTATCATAGAAATCCTCCAATTATTATCTAAGTATTATAATTATTATTCTAACATAACTACTTAAGTTTTGTCCTTCTTTTTTATTTATATTTAACGTTACAACCTATCAATAATGATATAATAAAAATACAGATTTTTATGAGGTGATAAATTATGAATTTAGAATTGATAAATAATAAATTTAAGAATAGAAAAGTTAAGCCCGAGGGCAGATATAAGGAATTTTCAGTATTAATACCTTTAATAAATAGAAATAATGAACTCCATTTATTATTTGAAACTAGATCAGAGAACCTTAATACCCAACCTGGAGAAATATGTTTCCCTGGTGGTGGCATTGAAGCAGGAGAAAAACCTGTGGAAGCTGCCATAAGGGAAACCCAGGAAGAATTAAACATCAAAAAAAATAATATAAAAATTATAGGAGCAGCTGATTATATAGTAACTCCTTTCAACTTGATACTATACCCTTATGTAGGAATATTAGAAGATATTCAGTTTGAAAATATAGACTTTAATCATGATGAAGTGGGAGATATATTTACAGTTCCCTTAGATTTTTTAATTAAGACTGATCCAGTTTCTTACTATGTCAATACTAAACTTGAAATCCCACATGATTTTCCCTATCACAAAATCCAAAATGGAAAAGTATATAATTGGCGAACTGGTAAATATTCTATACTATTCTATGAATATAATGGATATGTAATCTGGGGGATGACAGCTAAAATAATAAAGAATTTTATTGATATCATATCTATCTAAACTATTAATAAATATGACTATCCAATGGAATTCCATTGGATAGTCATATTAAAGGTAGGATCGGAAGTTGGATGCTTTTGTATTTGGGGGTCTATTTATATATACCTTTCCGTATCCTCCTTTAAACTATTTATTAATAATTTTATTCAATTAATTTCATATTTATTTCTTTAATTTCTATGTTTCCATTAATAGTTACAAGCTCTAACTCCTTCATTATATATCCCTTGGTAAACATAACCTTGACTTTTTGGTCATCTACTTTATAAAGTTCGTATTTATCTACAATATTAGTTTTTAATAATTTATCATTAAATATTTTTCTTAAATCATTAATAATAAAAATATCAAAGTAACTCTTTCCACCAATTATATCATTTAATAATTTTTTTATTTCCATATTTATATATTGGGCTCTTCTAATATCAAAATTGAGCTTAATATTTTCAATAATAAATCCTATCATTATAGTTAATATAAAAGCTATAACAAAAACATTAAACATAATAAGCCCTCCCCCACTTTAGCTTTATATTCTTTTATTTTTTATATTATATTTATACCATTTTAAAAATGTGTATAAACCATAAGATTTTCAGAAAAAAATTATTATTTTTGAAATTTTGTGGTATATGTATAAATAGATTTTTAATAATTTTCCCTGTGTTATTAAAAATAGTTTTTGCATAAAATGAATAATATAAATTAAATGGAGGTATAAATATGGGTAAAATTGCAGCTTTTTTCGATATAGATGGAACACTGTATAGAAATTCACTAATGATTGAACATTTTAAAAAACTCATAAAATATGAGGTTATAGATCCTGCCCTTTGGCATAGTCATGTAAAGCATTCCTATGAAGATTGGGAAAAAAGACGTGGGAATTACGACGACTATCTATTAGAATTGGCAGGAATCTATATTGACTCTATTAAGGGTCTTAACAAAGAACAAATAGATTTTATAAATAACCAAGTCATAAATCTAAAGGGTGATAAAGTATATACATATACAAGAGCTAGGATTAAATGGCATAAAGCCCAAGGTCATAAAGTGTTTTTTATATCAGGTAGTCCTGAATATTTAGTTGAGAAAATGGCCAATAAATATAATGTAAAGCATTACAAAGGTACTAAATACTTAGTAGATGATAATGGAAACTTTACAGGAGAAATCGTAGAAATGTGGGATTCTAAACATAAACATAAAGCCATGATGGATTTTGTTAATACTCATGATATTGATTTAAAAAGAAGTTATTCCTATGGCGATACTAATGGAGATCTATCCATGTTAAAACTCACAGGCCATCCTGTAGCAATTAATCCTACAAAGGAATTATTGATTAATATAAAAAAGGATAGAGAACTTTATGAGAAGATTACTATAATAGTAGAAAGAAAAGATGTAATTTATAAACTAGATGGAAATGTAGAGATTATGTAAGTAGAACCAGTCCTCCTGCCTTTTATTGGTAGCTTATTATAAGGCATAATCTATTAAGCTTTTTTGAATACTAAGTGTATAAATTTAGAGTTTTATATATAAAGATTAGTGCTTTTGTGCTATTAATAACTTTTAATTAAAATTTCTAAATAAATAATTTATCAGCAGGAGGTTTTTGAATGACTAAAAAATCAAAAAAAGGTATTGTAGGTAAAAAAATACCTACTTTTCATAATAGACAAAAAACAGGTTTAGGATTAAGCTTTACAAATGAACACGTTAGTTATAGTAGTGAAATAGAGTATAAAGTTAAAGAAAAAGATGATAAAGACATAAAAAAGTAGCACCCCCCTCAAGGGTGCATTCCTATAACATTTAGAAAAAGGGAAGTACTTCGATACTTAATATATAGTATTCTATCTACTTTTAAGAATTCCTTTTAATTTTTTGAAAAATTTAAATTTTTTCACTGTTATTGTTTCTATCTCCTTTTATTGCTAACATATTAATTAAAAATAATGCAAAAATAATATTATCAATATATTTTAATGCATAATTGGAGGTAATAAACATGAATATTAAAAATATTTTTATATATATCATATTGTCTTTAACTCTAGTGTTACCTAATGTCCCAATAAAATCCTTTACAATTGACTCAGCTAAAACCTTAGTTATCCACAATGATTTTGATATACAATCTTAAAAAATATCCTATTATAATAATAGGATGTTTTTTAGTTAATACATTGACTTTCATTCTCAATCAATGTATATTTTTAGTAGGGCTAATAATATATTATGTCAACAGGTTGATAATGATTATTATTAACATATTCGAATATGACTCATTATAGTTAGGAGGATTATATATGACTTTAGATTTAGTTAATAGAGGTCAAAAAGTAGAGATAGTCAACATCCCTGACCCAAGCATTAGGGTACAGGCAATTAGATTAGGTATTTTTGAAGGTGCCAAACTTTTCTGTTCAGAAAAAATACCAGCAGGACCGGTTATTCTCCAAAACAGAATGCAAGAAATAGCCATAGGCAGAAATTTAGCAAAGAAAATCAAAGTTAAGTTTATATAAGACCTAAGTACATAGATCAAGGAGGACTAATCATGGAATCTTGTCATAACCTAGCAACTAAAATAGAAATTCCCCCAGGCTCAAAAAAAATAGTTTTAGCAGGAAATCCCAATGTGGGAAAATCCGTATTTTTTAACTATTTAACTGGCCTCTATGTAGATGTATCAAACTTTCCTGGTACTACTATAGATATAAGTTCTGGAAAATTAGGCGAAGATTACGTTTTGGATACCCCTGGTGTTTACGGTGTATCCTCATTTAATGATGAGGAAAGAGTAGCTAGGGATATAATTCTTTACGCCGATGTAGTTTTAAATGTTGTTGATGCAGTGCATCTTGAAAGAGATTTATTTTTAACTCAACAAATAATTGATATGGGAAAACCTGTAGTTGTTGCACTTAATATGATGGATGATGTATCTAGAAATGGTCTAAAAATAGATATAGATCTTCTTTCAAAGGAACTTGGAGTAGAGGTTATCCCAACAACGGCAATTAAAGGTGAAGGATTGAGCAAGGTAAAGGATGCTATTAAAAGAGCAAGACCTGGAAATAGAATAAAAAATATTAAAATCATGATAGATAATGTAATATCACAGGTAGATACTGAATCAGAGGCATTGCTACTTCTAGAGGAAGATGAAAATATTATGAATAGACATAGTATTACATCTTCAAGTGGCAAAAGGGAAGAAATATATAAACTAAGGAGACAAAGAGTTGATAGCATTGTAGATAAAGTAATTACTCAAACTAATGAAAATGCATCCCTTAGGATTAAACTTGGTAGAATGGCACTCCAGCCCTTAACTGGTATCCCTATGTTGTTTATAGTATTATTTTTAATGTATGAGCTTATCGGTGTTTTTGTTGCCCAAACTGTAGTAGGTATAACTGAAGAAATTATAATGGGACAGTACTTTTATAATTTTATAATGAATACTTTTAGTTTCATAAATGAATCTACTCTGATTGGAAGGCTATTAATTGGTGAATTTGGACTTTTAACTATGGTTCCTGTTTATCTGCTTGGCCTATTATTACCTCTAGTAGTTGGATTTTACTTTTTCCTATCTATTTTAGAGGATTCTGGATATCTTCCTAGAATTGCGGCTCTAGTAGATAGGGTATTAACATCATTAGGACTAAATGGTAGAGCAGTTATTCCTATGATTTTAGGCTTTGGCTGTGTAACCATGGCAACAATTACTACAAGACTACTAGGTTCTAGAAGAGAAAAGTTCATAGCTACAATGCTTTTAGGTTTGGCAATACCCTGTTCAGCACAACTTGGGGTAATTATAGGACTTATTGCTCCAATGGGATTAAAGGCCTTATTAATTTATAGTATTACTATCTTTGCTGTATTTGTTTTAACTGGTACTATATTAAATAAAATATTACCCGGGGAATCATCGGATTTACTTATAGATTTACCACCTTTAAGGATACCTAAGCTTTCTAATATCTTAAGAAAGACCTATAATAAATCTTTAATGTTCTTAAAGGAAGCAGCTCCCCTTTTTGCTTTAGGTGGTATCATAATAACGGTTATGCAATACACTGGAATGTTAGATGGTATATCAAATGCACTGGCTCCATTTACGGAGGGTTTCCTAAAACTTCCTCCAAAGGTTGCCCAAGCCTTTATTATGGGTATTGTTAGAAGAGATTTTGGTGCAGCAGGCTTAAATGATTTAGCTTCCCAAGGATTATTGTCTGATATGCAAGTCATTGTATCATTAGTGGCCATAACATTATTCGTTCCATGTATAGCGGCTATTATGGTTATATTTAAGGAAAGAAGTTGGCAAGAATCAGCCCTTATATGGGTAGGTAGCTTTATTATTTCTTTCCTTACAGCTGGAATATTAGCTCAGTTTATCGTATAAATTACTATAGCTATGACTTTCTAAATCAAAAGAAAGAAAACATCTGTATCACTACTATTTATATAGCAGCCCTTGGCTGCTTTTTTAATATGTTTTAGCATATATTCTACTAAAGACCTAGTCACTATGAGTCTTCTGCTAGGGATAACTTTAAATACATATTTACTTAAAACCGAAGCAGATTTCTATAGTGACTTAATCCCTTAAAGTATTAAAATCAGTTATTTTAAACATATTTCTTAATAAGTATATTATATATTTTTTTTACAATGGCCATATCTATTTCCATATCATTCCACAATTCCTGAGATTTTACTGCTTGAGCCACAAGCATATATAGTCCATTCATATTTTTTAGACCTAGTTCCTTTGCATATCTTATAAATAATGTTTCATGGGGATTATATATTAAATCTATAGCTATTTTAAATTTTGATATTTCTTCCCTATTCAAAGGTGATTTGTCAATATTTGGATACATACCTACTGGTGTACAGTTTATTACAATATCCTGATTCTTTAACCTATTAACATCATTATAGGATATTATTTCATATTCATGAAAAAACTCCTTTGCATTCTTAACATTTCTACTTACTAAAATAATATTAGCTATTTTATTGTCCACCAAATACTGTATGACAGCCTTTGAAGCCCCTCCAGTGCCTAGTACTACAACCCTTCTATTTTTTAAATCTATATTATACTCCTCAAGCATCATTCCAAATCCATAGTAATCAGTATTATATCCAGTAGTATGATTCCCATTGAAGCATATAGTATTTATGGCCCCTATATTTTTAGCTTCACTAGAAATATAATCTAATTCATCCATTAATATGGACTTATAAGGAATAGTTACATTGACACCCTTTGCTTTTAAGGCCTTAAGTCCATCTAATATAGTCTTAAGCTTTTCTCTTTCAATCTCAAACAGATGATAATACCCCTCAATATTTAGTTCATTATATATTATGGAGTGTATTTCAGGGGAATAGCTATGGGAAAGCTTTTCTCCTATTAGACCATATAAATTACTCAATATAATTCCTCCTATCTGTTTAATGACGATTTCATTTAACTATTAATTTAAAGCTTCTCTTTTCAATCTAGATTCTTCAAGAATAGTTATCAAAGCTTTACTATCTTTGTTTATTAAGATATTTTTTATATTTCTAATACTATTTTCAAATTTCTCTAATTCATTAACTATATTTTTATTGTTCTCCATAAATAGCTCTGTCCAAAGTTGAGTATTAATCATAGCCACCCTAGTTGCATCTCTAAAGCTCCCCCCAACGCAATGTCTTATACAGTCTATGGAGTTATTATGAGTTAATGCCGATGCAACTATATGGGGCAACTGACTTGTAAGTGCAATAATCTCATCATGCCTTTCGGGACTAGTTTTGGTGATGTTTTTGCAACCTATTTTTTTTATAATTTCTTCAATTATTTCAATGTTTTTTTCTTGATTTTTATATGTGGGGGTTAAGATGTAGTTTGAATCCTTAAATATATTTTCTGAAGCAAAGGTAATTCCTTTATTCTCTTTTCCTGCCATGGGATGACCTCCAATAAAATCAAGGTCATCCCTTAAAATTTCACTTACTTCTTTAATTACTGAGCTTTTAATACCTGCCGTATCTGTAATGATAGCATTATGTTTAAAAAATTTCATATTATCCTTCATAAAATTTATGGTTGCATTTGGATATAAGCATATTATTACTATATCAGATTTTTTCAAAGGTATTTCAGGATCTATATATCCCTTATCTATTATTCCCAAATTTTCAGCTACTTTTATGCTTTCCCCATCTATATC
>CBETVX010000038.1:0-29339 GCA_965539935.1 uncultured Eubacteriales bacterium
AGGGACTTAAAAATCTATTATATAGTAATTAAATTTTAAAAAATGTTTATCCTATTTCTATGATAAAATTAAAACTATACATTATATACTCTTAAACTAACGGAGGATGAAAAATTTGAAAAAAATATTAGCACTAGGAATTGGTGGTTTTATTGGTAGTAATTTAAGATATTGGATAACCTACATGTCTGGCCATATCTTTGGAAAAACCTTTCCCCACGGAACTTTAATTGTTAATATTTTAGGTTGCTTTTTACTTGGTTTTCTAACGGTATATGGTAGTGAAGTTGTTAGATTAGATCCCCATACTAAACTTTTATTAGGCACAGGTATGTTAGGAGCCCTTACCACCTTCTCAACCTTTTCTAATGAAACCTTTATTTTAATAAAGGATGGAAATTTAAAGCTTGGTTTTTTAAATATAGTATTAAACTTACTTATAGGTTTAAGTGCAATTTGGCTTGGTGTAATAGTTGCCAAAAAATTTGCATAATTTAAAGGAATTTCTATAACAAAGGTCTAATATATAAGTTATAAACAAAGGCCTCTAACGATGCATTGTTAGTTCTCAGTTCTTAGTTTTAAACTCAACCTTTTAGGTTTAACATGTATAATTTTTTCAAAAAAAGTTTTAGTTCTTAAACTAAGATTAGAGTTTCTAATAGTTCTTCAAAACAAACTCTATACAAACATATATTGCAAATTATATTTTATCCACAATTTAATTGGAATATAATTTCATATGTTTTACAAAAAGGGGGGTAGATTCTTATGAAACGAGATGAACATCCATATAATGGAAGGCGCTATCTTGTAGACATAAATCCATTATCAAAGGTTATTCATGATCTAGACAAGGAAAAACATAGCTGTAATATTCATAAAATTATTAATCCTCATGTAAAAATGTTAGATAATCTTTCCCAAGTAAATAAGTTCATCCTTCTCAATGGGGGCTTTAATTTCTGTAAATGTTGCATGCCTGAAAAATATAATAGCTATAATGGTATAAAGCAAAAATAATATCCATAGACTAACTCCTGTGTCTATCTTATGCTTATTCATTAGTATTATCTTAGAAAACACACTATAACTCTAAACTAGTTTTAGGGTTATTTTGTTAAGAATGTGTTAATACCGTTAATATTATGTTAACTATATTGAAATCTACTAGCTAAAGATATATTATTAACTTGAAATTATGAAACAGCTTAAACACCCCCCTCTGAATTAATATAGATTCTTAAAAAATCCTGGGAAGTTCCCAGGATTTTTTATATACATTTTCTTTCTATTGTCTATTATATTTCCCTTATATCTATTACATCATATCCAGCTTGTTCCACCGCCTGCTTTAATGCATCATTTGCCACTTCTTTGTGAAGTTTTATAACTGCATTTTTCTCATCAATACTTGTACTAGCTACAGTTACTCCATCAATAGAACTCAATGCCTTTTGAACCCTGTCTGTACAATGGTGACAGCTCATCCCTTCAATCAGAATCATCTTATTCATATATTACACCTCTATTTTAAGTTTTTAAATAGAGTATATCCATTTAGTATATTAATTAATACTTAATATCTCCTTGGCTTCATCCACTGTGGCTATCTCTCTACCTATTTCCTTTGCAATTCTCACTACTCTATTAACTAACATCTCATTTGTAGCTAATACTCCCCTTTCATAGTATAGGCAATCTTCAAGTCCAGTTCTAACATGGCCTCCTAATAAAATTGCCATAGTAAGCATTTGAACTTGAGCTTTTCCTATACCACTTACAGTCCAAGTTGAACCCTTTGGCAAGCTTTCTACAAGAAACATTAAATTCCTTGGAGTACCAGGTATAGACCCTGGAACATTCATAACAAGATTAAAATGTAGAGGCTTTTTTATTATACCTTTTTTAGCTAATCTAACTGCATTATTTATCATTGAAACATCAAAAACCTCTATTTCTGGTTTTATATTGTTATCGTACATTTTTTTTGCTAGGGCTTCTATAAGTTCTGGAGAATTTGCATTTACACTTGTAGGAAAGTTAGATGATCCCGTTGATAAACTTGCCATATGGGCATTTAGATCAAGCATTTGTCCTCTCCAATCAATAGTATTAGCTCCTCCCCTAGCTCCCGTTGATACTTGCTTTATAATTTCCACATTTTCTTCATCTAATCTATTTAAAACTTTTTTAAAAATTTCTCTATCACTTGTAGGCCTTTGATTTTCATCCCTAACATGTATATGGGCAATAGCAGCCCCTAATTCACTACATTTTTTAATATCATTTACTATTTCCTCTACGGTTAAAGGTGAGTTTGGGTTAAGCTCCTTAGTTGGCACATTACCAGTAGGTGCAATAGTTATTATTAATTTATCCATTTTATTTCCCCCTTATATATGTGGTCAGTGGAATAGTCTAATTTCTTTATATTTGATTTGATGTGGCTCTTATTCCCTTTTCAAGAGCATTAAATAATTCATCTATTTCATCTTTAGTTATATTAATAGGTGGTGCTATTAATATATGATCTCCCTTTATTCCATCAGCTGACCCTCCACCTGGATAAACTACTAGTCCTTCCTTTAAACAGTTATTAGTTACTATATTTTTTAATCCTATCTTTGTATCAAAGGGTTCTTTAGTTTCCTTATTTTTAACAAACTCTATTCCTATCATTAGACCAAGACCTCTAATATCCCCTACTATTGGATATTTATAAAGGTCTTGTAATTTTTCCATCAAATATTTTCCTTGAATAGCTGCATTTTCTACATAGCCTTCCCTTTCGACTATTTCCATAACCTTATATGCAATACCACAGGAAAGAGGATTTCCAGCATAGGTATGCCCATGAATAAAATGTCCAGAACCTTTAACCATAATAGTTTCAAATATTTCATCATTTGCTATTGCGGCACCTATAGGAGTATATCCACAACTCATACCCTTTGCACATGCAATAATATCTGGAACTACTTCATAATGGTCTATAGCAAAGTTTTTACCTGTTCTCCCAAATCCAGCCATAACTTCATCAACTATTAAAAGAACATCATACTTATTACATATTTCCCTAACCATTTTAAAATACACTTTATCGGGATGTACTCCTGGGGCTGCTGATCCCACTATGGGCTCCGAAATAAATGCAGCCACATTATCCGGTCCTTGTCTTAAGATTTCTTCTTCTAAAGCCTCCGCTGCCTTAATACTAGTTTCTTCAAGGCTAGTACATCCCCAAGGATTTCTATAATGATAAAACTGTGGTATCTTAGGAAAATTAATTAGTATAGGGTCATAAACCTTTCTTCTACTGGTAATACCAGTCATAGATAGAGCACCCATTGTATTACCATGATAGGAATTCCACTTTGATATAACCTTCCATTTGGATGTATTTTTTCCATCCCTTTCTACGAAATACTGCCTAGCCATTTTTAAAGCTGTTTCTGTGGCCTCTGACCCGCCAGAAACAAAGTACACGTGATTCAAATCTCCAGGTGCCCAATCTACTACTTTTTTAGCACAATCTTCGATGGAATCTACTGTCCATCTAGATAGGTGAGTAAAGGCTACCCTTTCAATATGTTCCTTGGTAAACTGTGCTATTTCCTCATTTCCATGGCCTATATTGGCTACAGCTGACCCACTACATCCATCAATGTACTTATTCCCTTCCGTGTCATATAGATATATTCCTTCTCCTCTTTCAATCTTTGGATAGTGCCAATTTTGATTTCTGTAAAATACATGATTTTTTGGAGCCTTGTTTAAGCTCATAAATAATCCCCCTTTCATTTAAATAACTAAATATTATAATTGAAAAAATTTGACTTGCAAAATTCTTAATCCACAGACCTTGGATTATAAAAAAAATCCAGCACAACATAAGGGTGTATCTACCCCCTTTATTGGACTGGATTTTACTTACTAAGTAGTGGTGGGTCACACCATTACTGCAAATAAAACAGTTACTATGTATACACATCTTTGTTATTTTAACTTTATTATAGTTTAAATTTTCTGCAAAATCAATATGTGAATTATTTTTTAAGGTAATTTCTACGTATATTAAAAACTACTTTTTATAGCCTTATTTGTAGATTTTTTACATTCCATCAAGAAAATTATGGATAATCACCTATATTTTGTATTAAAATAATAAGATGGAAGTATATTTTAAAAATAGGAGTGACGTCATGAAATCATTAGGAATTTGTATAGGTGCTTCAAGCGTTGGATTTACTTTACTTGAAAAAAAAGATACTTCTATCTCGATTATAGAGTCAAAATCGATTCCCCATGGTGGTAATCCTAAAAGAACTATTAAAGAATTATTGAATAATAATATCCTTAATTCCATAGATAGATTTACAGTGACAGGAAGAAAACTCAAAAATATGTTGAATGCCTCTTCTATATCGGAACCAGAAGCAGTAGAATATGCCTATAAATTTCAAAATATTAATACTAATGATTCCAGTATAATTATTAGTGCCGGTGGAGAAAACTTCATAATTTATAAATTAGATAATAAAGGAAAGATTATCGATGTTTTTACTGGAAATAAATGTGCCTCTGGTACGGGAGAATTTTTCTTACAACAACTAAAAAGAATGGATTTAAGTATTGATGAAGCTATAAAAACAGCTAATAGTGATGAGCCCTATAAAGTAGCTGGGAGATGCTCTGTTTTTTGTAAAAGTGACTGTACCCACGCCCTTAATAAGGGGACTCCAAAGGAGAAGGTGGTTGCAGGTCTTTGCAAAATGATGGCAGGAAAAATTCTAGAGCTACTAAAAAATGTAAAATATGAAAATGTACTAATAGTAGGTGGAGTATCTAAAAACAGCGTCATGGTAGATTTTTTAAAGAACAAAATCCCAAATATTTCTATACCCATTTATTCCCAGACTTTTGAATCCCTTGGTGCTGCACTTTGGGGATTATCTAATAAGACAATGGCCATAGAATCTTTAGATAATTTATTTAATGATACCCAAAGCTCATTTTCCTTCCATCCTCCCTTGAGAAATTATACAGATAAGGTTGTTTTTAAAAAAGTACATAGATCTAAGGCTAAGGACGGTGATGTATGTATACTTGGCCTAGATGTTGGTTCTACAACTACTAAGGCAGTTTTAATTAGGAAGGATGATAATTCAATAATTGCTAATTGCTATCTAAGAACTAACGGCGACCCCATATCAGCCTCAAGAAAGTGTTATGAAAATCTATCAAAACAAGTACCTTCATCGATAAATATAATAGCCCTTGGAGTAACTGGCTCCGGTAGACAAATAGCAGGACTCCATGGTCTGACAAAGGCAGTTATAAATGAAATAACTGCCCATGCCAGGGCGGCTGTCCACTTTGATCCAGAAGTTGATACCATATTTGAAATTGGTGGACAAGATGCCAAATATACATATATAACCAATGGAGTTCCCAATGACTATGCAATGAATGAAGCTTGTTCTGCTGGTACAGGCTCCTTCCTGGAAGAGGCAGCTAAGGAATCCTTAGGAATAGATACCCTTGATATTGCAGATATTTCCCTTAAAGGAACTAATCCTCCTAATTTTAGTGACCAATGTGCCGCCTTTATAA
The DNA here is from genome assembly GCA_965539935.1 of uncultured Eubacteriales bacterium. Lineage (GTDB taxonomy): Bacteria > Bacillota > Clostridia > Peptostreptococcales > Caminicellaceae > CBETVX01. The sequence continues at coordinate 5,617 of CBETVX010000038.1, forward strand.
GTAGTGATATAAAAAATGCTATTCAAGAGGGAATTGAAAAGGAAGATATTGCTGCTGGACTGGTATATTCAATTGCCCTGAATTATATTAATAGGGTTAAAGGAAGTCGTAAAGTTGGAAACAAAGTATTCATGCAGGGTGGAGTCTCTTATAATAAGGCCCTTCCCCTTGCTATGGCTGCATTGACTGGAAAGGATATTATTGTACCTCCGGAACCAGGTCTAATGGGAGCTTTTGGTGTAGCTTTAGTAGTGAAGGATAAGTTAGAGCTGGGACTCATTAAAGCTGAAAGCTTTGATTTAGATGAGCTGTCCCGTAGAACTGTGACCTATAAAACCCCCTTTGTTTGCAATGGAGGAAAAGAAAAATGTGATAGAAAATGTACTATTAATAGAATAGTCATTGAAAATAAAATTTATCCCTTTGGTGGTGCTTGTAATAAGTACTACAATTTAAAGGAAAAGAATCAAGGAATAGATATAAATTCACTGAACCTTGTTAAACTGAGGGAATATTTAGTTTTTGAAAAATATAGTAAGAAAAGAACAAAAAGGCTTCTTCCTGCCCAGGGAAAAAAGGTAGGAATTAATAGATCTCTACTAACTAATACTCTATATCCCTTGTATTATAATTTTTTTACTGCCTTAGGATATGAAGTAATATTAAGTGATGAAATTGATATAAATGGAGTTGAAATGAAGGGATCCTCTTTTTGTTATCCCATAGAAATATGTCATGGAGGAATATATTCATTACTAAAGGAAGAACCTGATATTGTATTTTTACCCCATGTGAAATCATTGCCTATTAAGAATAATATTGACCATAGCTATACCTGTCCCTTTGTACAGGGAGAGCCCTATTATTTGAAAACGGCATTTAAAAACCTACAAACCAAACTGATACTTAGTCCTATTTTGGAGCTAAATAAAGGTTATATAAAAGCTAAATATGAATTTATGAATATGGGAAGAAAACTGGGCCTTAAACCCCAGATAGTTGAAGAAGCTTTTTCTTTAGCCCTAAAGGCACAAAATGATTTTCATAGGGAATGTGAAGAAATAGGCCAAAAACTTTTAGAAGAACTTAAAAGCACCAACCACTTAGCCATAGTTTTATTTGGTCGTCCCTATAATGCCTTTACTACTTTAGCTAATATGGGAATTCCCCATAAATTTGCTTCAAAGGGATATAAAATCATTCCCCATGATTTTTTACCTTCTAACAATGTAGACCCTAAACCTAATATGTACTGGGCTATGGGACAGTCCATATTAAAATCTGCAGAAATAGTTAGTAATAATCCAAACCTATTTGGTGTATATATAACAAATTTTAGCTGTGGTCCTGATTCCTTTGTAATTACTTATTTTAGAGATATAATGGGGGATAAACCTTCCCTAACTTTAGAGCTAGATAGTCATACTGCCGATGCAGGTATAGACACTCGGATTGAGGCCTTTTTAGATATTATAAAAAGTTATAGAGAAATAAATAGTAATAAAATGATAGCCATAAGTTCTACCTATAGACCTGCCAAGACCATAATGGAAAATGATAAGTTAATGGTCATGGATTCTAACGGTAATACCCATGGCCTTACGGACCCAAATGTCCATCTATTAATTCCGTCAATGGGCCATATGGGATCTAAACTTTTGGCAGCATCCTTTAGATATGTAAATATAAATGCCACGGTTTTAGATGCTCCCGGTGAAGATGAGCTGAAACTAAGCCAAGGACTTGTTTCCTGTAAGGAATGTTTACCACTGCAATTAACAGTAGGAAGTCTATCTAAATATCTAAAAAACAACAGAAAACCCCATGAGATTTTAGTTTACTTCATGCCTGAAGCTTCAGGTCCATGTAGATTTGGGCAATATAGCGTTTTAATGTGGGATATAATAGAAAAATATTGCTATGAAAATGTAGCCATATTATCCCCTACTTCAGAAAATAGTTATGCAGGTTTAGGCACAGAGTTTACATTAAAGGCTTGGCAATCTATTATAATAGCCGATATTTTAGAAGAAATATATAGCAGTATATTAGTACTTGCTAAGGATAGGAATGGAGCCCTTAAAATATATGAAGAAGTATGTGATGAAATCATATCCTCTATGGAATCTCTATCTTGGAGAAAGCTAAAGAACTCTCTAAAACATAGTGTGGAAAAACTTAATAAAATAAAGACCAAATACTCTATTGATTTGGCAAATAAGGTTGCCCTAATTGGTGAAATATATGTGCGTAGAGATGGATTTTCTAGACAATATTTAGTAGAAAGATTGGCAGAAAAAGATATTATTGTAAAAACAGCTCCCATAAGCGAATGGGTATATTATTGTGATTATTTAGTTAGAAAAAATATACTACTTGGTTCTTCCATGGATATTAGACTTAAAAACTATATTCAAGGATTTTTTAAGAATTACTTTGAGAAAAGTATAAAGGAGATATTTAACAACTGTAAATTCTATGAATATCACCTAGTAGATGTTGATAGGCTAATTAAGGGAGTTTCAAATATAATTTCCCCTAAACTTACAGGTGAAGCAATTTTAACCATAGGTACTGCCATAGCCTCAATAATCGATGAGGTTTCAGGTGTTATATCTATTGGCCCCTTTGGTTGTATGCCCAGCAGAATCTCTGAAGCAATTATAAAAGATAAAATCAATGATAAAAAAATTGAAATTACTGAGGATAGAAAATTTGTAGAAAAGGTAATGGCCTCATATCCCCATCTCCCTTTTTTATCTATTGAAACCGATGGTAATCCCTTCCCTCAGATTATTGAGTCTAAACTTGAAACCTTCTGTCTTCAAGTAAAAAGACTTCAAAGAAAAATCATTGAACTTAAATCAGAAAAGATTTAGACCGACATTGGTCTAAATCTTTTTTTATTAAAGGCATCTAATCTTATCTTTGCTATATCATTGACTTCATTCCAAAAACTATTAAATTCTTCTATAGCTTTCATCTGAACAAAGTGTCTACCTTCATTAATTTCTTCATAATTAATTTTAAGTAAGTTAACTATATCTCCATCTATTTCTCCCTCAGATACCATTCTATCCAATACCTTTAATACCTGGTCTTTTTTCATTCCCTTTCTATAGGGCCTATCCTCCAGTATAGCTGTAGATATATCTGCCACAGCCATAATTCTAGCCCCTAGGGAAAGTTCGTCTGCCTTCTTACCAAAGGGATATCCTGTACCATTAAGTTTTTCGTGATGGAAGGCAGCCCACCTCTGAATATCCTCAAGTCCCTTTATTTTCCCTAAAATAGAATAGGTATGTAGGGCATGACTTCTCATTATTTCAAATTCTTCTTTAGTTAGTTTCCCTGGTTTTTCTAGTATATTATTTGATATTGATAATTTTCCTATATCATGGAGTCTACCTGCTACAGATAACTTTTTAAGATTTATGGGTTCCATATTATAAAGCTTACCTAATTTAACTGCCACATAAGAAACACCTGTGGAATGGGTAGCAGTAAACCTACTTCTAAAATCAATTATTTTTTCAAATATTTTTGAAATACTCATAAGTTCATTAATATCTAGAAAAATATCTCCTAATATTCTTTTAAATAAAATTTCAGGTTCTCCATATAATAGGTCCAGCCAAAATGATTTTTTTTCAGAGACCTTCAAAAAACCATCTATAACCTCTGGAGCAAATTTTTTCCCTCTGCTATCTTCTATTTTATCTACTATGTATTTAATCTTTTCTGATGTTACTTTATTCCTGTCATTTAGCAAAACTGCCACCCTATCGGCTAAGCTAATAATATAACTGATATATGGTATATCTCTACATATTTCATGAAAGATTTCCCTTTCATCCCATCTAAGATGATGAAATCTTATGGCACTGGCTATACCATCAAAGGATTTATTAATCTTCATGAGACAGTATCCTACTTCTGCATGACTATGGGGATACTTCATATCAAATTCAAGAGCATCTAATCTAGCCTTTAAAGAAAGGGCCCCTACATCGTGAAAAAGTGCAGCCTGAATCAACTCCTTCACTTCTTCATCCTCTATATCTAACTCTAAAGCAATATTTAGTGCAATATATGCAACCATCCTATGGTGTCCCACAAGCTGATTACTTATTAGATCTAAACTTTCAGAAAAGGCTAAAACTAAATCACTAAGCAGAGCTCTCTCTTCTTTAATCAATTTTTTCAACTCCCAAGAAAAATTAAATTCTCATACTAATTATAATATATATACCTATGTCAAATCTATAATAACATTTTTTATTATTTAAACAAAAGGTTTCAATCCCCTTCTCTTAGACTCCTTGTGTATTTATATGTTTAAACTCACAAATTCTCCAGTCCTAAATGAAATATAACTATATCTAAAAATTTCTTTATTTTTAGTATCAAACAAGCCTCCTTTTTCATATCTTAATATTGAAGGTCAAATTTTTTTATATGATAAAAGGGGGATATATATGAGTAAGAAAGATAAATACATGGATAAAGAAGAATACTATAAAAATGAAGAACGTGAAGAAGCAATGGAAGAAAATTTTAATGGCGTAATGGGTGAAGAACAAATGGGTATGTACCCTGGAATGGGTTATGGAATGGGACCTGGTGCTCAAATGGGAATGTGCCCCTACATCATGCAAAATCCAATGGTTCAAGGTGCCATGATGAATCCTATGATGCAGCCTCAAATGATGGCTCCCAATATGGTAATGGGAGCAGAGGCTAATATGTATCCTGATATGGTGATGGGTGAAGATATGTATATGTATCCTAATATGGCAAATCCCATGGTATCTCCTCAAATGATGGACCCTAATATGGTAATGGGAGCAGAGGCCAATATGTATCCTGATATGGTGATGGGTGAAGATATGTATATGTATCCTAATATGACAAATCCCATGGTATCTCCTCAAATGATGGACCCTAACATGGTAATGGGAGCAGAGGCCAATATGTACCCTGGAATGGTAATGGGTACAGAAGCCAATATGTATCCAAATATGGTTATGGCAGAAGAAACATATGATAAAAAATATTTAGAGTACATGGCAAATATGTATATGTGCAGGGCTTATATGTATAAATCAGAAGCTTATAAATTAAAGGCTATGGCATGCACTAAAGCTGCCCAAGATACTAAAGATAATAAGAAGTAATTATATTATGTATAGGCTTCCCCAAAGATGAAGGGAAGCCTTTATTTTGCTAATATCTAGCAGTTTTTATAGCAATCCATCTTCAAAACCTTTTTATTATTATCTAAAAAGGTCCTCTATGTCATCTAAAAAGTTTTTTACAGGTTGCCCCATATTAATATCTTTTGCATAATTTTTAAGTTTTGAAATTCTGTCATCATCAGTTGTTACATATACCCTCTTAATACTTGGATCCACGCTTTTACATTTACTTGCTATTTGAGTTCTTAATGCCGCTACATTTTCAATGTTTTCTCCATCTGCAGAATCTACTCCAACATAACAAGTATCTCCGTTTTTAACAACTGTACAATCATCAACCTCTGGTAATGTTTCACAAGCTTGTTCTATTTCAGCATTATTATTGACTCCATTATATCTATCCATGGTTATATTTCTTCCACCATACATATTTCCAAGATATCCATTATAAGTGTCGTCCCCAAAGAATCCATATAATCTATCTGGATCGGTGGTAGTATATGGTCCTTGATTATTATATCCTGTGTTATATCCATTATCTCCATATTCGTTACCATATCTTGTTATATCCCTCGTATTTCCAAAGCCATAGTTCCCATTTTCAGATATGTCATATCTTGTTCCATAATTTGTTGTGTCAGGATCTGGTCTTTCCTGTGGAGTACAGGCCATAATAACTAGAGCACCCATAATACAAATAGATAATGCTAGTGAAAGCATCTTTTTATTTTTTATACTCAAGTTTATTCTCCTTCCTTTATTAAATCAGATTTATTGCCTTTAAATTGCAATATGCTATTCTGATTCATAATTATTTTTTGTTATTTTCATTTAAATATCTGTTGTACTTTTTTGTATTCTTTCAATTTTTTTGAAAAATTTTTTTATTTTTATGCTATTCAACTTCCTAAAACAAAATAAAGCATAAAAAAGGATTAGGTGTTTTTCTTAAGAAAAACCACCTAATCCTTTTTTGAAATATTTTTAATAACTCCTTTGTATCTCTCTCCAGTTAGTACCATCATGTTCACTATCCATTGCCTTAAGTAAAAACTCTGCTGAAGTTATATTTGTTGCTAAAGGTACACTATGTACATCGCATATTCTAAGTAATGCAAGTACATCTGGCTCGTGGGGCTGAGCCGTAAGGGGATCCCTTAAAAATATAACTAAATCTATTTTTTCACAGGCTACTTTTGATCCTATCTGTTGATCTCCTCCCAATGGCCCAGAAAGATATCTTTTTACATCAAGTCCAGTTGCCTCACTGACCCTTTTCCCTGTAGTTCCTGTGGCACAGATTTCATGTTTTTTTAATATATCTTTAAATTTTAATGCAAAATTAATCATCTGCTCCTTCTTTTTATCATGGGCAATTAATGCTATATTCATAAGTATTTCCTCCTTTATTTTGATACATATTTATTTCCTTTAATATAAAATCGCCACTCAAAATCCTTAGCTTCCTGGGCATAATCTATATTAATTCTCTTTCCTTTAGCTATCTCAAAGGAATCAAATCCATCATCAAGTAAAAATAGCCCTTCACCAGTTAAATCCTCTTTGTTTTCTTCCCTAGTTATATTTAGTGCCATACATAACTTTCCTGGCCCATTGGTTAAGTTATTTAATTGCCTCTTGTTAAGTTCATTTAATGTTTTTTTATACCTATTCACTGCCATCTCTTCAATACCCTTAAGGGGCTCAAGGGCTCTTATAAGGACCGCAGCTCCCACTCCTTCACTTTCAGTTACTATATTCATACAACAATACATTCCATAAATAAGATATACATATGCATGTCCTGGCTGTCCAAACATTACCTCTGTTCTTTTTGTTATTTTTTTATAGCAGTGACAGGCCTTATCTATGGCTCCTATATAACCTTCAGTTTCTACTATTCTTCCACTGATTTCCTTACCATCTACCCTATGTACGATTATCTTTCCCAGAAGGTCCCTTGCAACATCTAAGGTACTTCTATTATAAAAGCTACGACTCAGCTTTTTCAATCCTTACATTCCTTTCTTACTATTTTACTTTATATTTGCAACCATGCTAGTTATTTTAGCTTCTTCTTTCTCAGTAAAGGGCTTAGTCTTTAGTGCTAGAAAGGCCACTAATTTATCATTTATTCTGGTCTTGAAATAAAGCATATGGGCATTTGTTGAGTGGTCCTCTAATGCTGCACTATAGATGTCATTATAGCCTTCTACTTTTAACACCTTAAATCTTTCCACATGGAAATAATCGTCCATTTCTAGTTCTTCCTTAAATGTTTTTTCATCTAATACTGTCTCCTTATCTACTATTTCATTTATAGTAAACATATCTCCATTATCATTTTTATAGGAAACATAATAAAATCCATCTAGTTTTTCCTCATTTTCCTTTTCATATGTACTTGGTATTTCTATACTCCATTCATTATCTACACTTTTATATATAAACACATCCTCTGATTTAGAACATCCAGAAAATGTTAATAAAAGTGCTAAGATCATTATCCCCAATAATATTTTTTTCAATTTTTTATCCCCCTTATACTTCCCTCTTTTTCATTATATTAATTATACATTATTTGAATATTATTTAATATTGAAATGTTTAATTTTTTGTAAATATTTTCTATAAATCCAATAAAACTAATAATATGTTTGCTATATCTTTTATATATTGGGGTACTAATATAGTTAAGATATGTTTTTTGGGAGGTGTAATTTTTATGGATAATATTACCATTATGATTGGTGGTATTCAAGGGGAAGGAATAGTTAGTACAGGAAATATAATCATCAAATGTCTTTCACGGCTTGGGTACTTCACCTATGGCTTCAGAAACTTTTCCTCAAGAATTAAGGGTGGCCATACAAACTATGTTATAGAAATAAGCACTAATAAGGTTTTAGCCTGTAGTGATGAAATAGACATACTTTTAGCTTCTGATTTAGAAACAATTAAGATAAATATAGATAGTTTAAAATCCAAGGGCCTCTTAATATATGATTCAATCCTCCAGCCAAGGGAGTATATTACAAGTAAAAATATACATACATTATCCTTTCCCTTTACAGATATAGCCAAAGCCCATGGAACCTATATTATGAAAAATACAGCTATGATTGGACTTTTAGGTAAACTTTTTAACCTATCCTTTGAAAGTTTAGAAAATATTATAAAAGAAAACTTTAATAATAAAAAATCAGATATAATATCTAAAAATATTGATGTACTAAGATATAGTTATGATTATAATATTGATTCATCTAATTTATCTAATGCCTATAAATTAAAAAGTGTACCTAAATATCAGAGGGCTTCTATGCTTGGAAATGAAGGAATAGCATTGGGAGCTTTGATGGCAGGATGTAGATTTATGCCAGTATATCCAATTACTCCAGCTTCAGAAATAATGGAGTATCTATCTAAAAAACTTCCCAAATACGGTGGTATAGTAATACAAACGGAGGATGAGATATCAGCCATAACCATGGCTATAGGTGGTGGCTATTCAGGGGCCCGTAGCATGACTGCCACTTCTGGTCCTGGCATATCCCTAATGATGGAGGGAATAGGTCTGGCTGGTATGGCTGAAATACCAGTAGTTATAGTTGATTCCCAAAGGGTAGGCCCTAGTACAGGACTTCCTACCAAGCATGAACAAAGTGATATTAATGGCCTATATTATGCTGGACATGGTGAATTTCCAATGATTATTTTAACTCCCTATTCGGTAGAGCAGTGCTTTTACTCAGCTATAGATGCCTTTAACCTAGCTGAAAAATACCAATGCCCTGTGGTAATTCTAAGTGATCTTACCCTTGGACTATCCCGTCAAACAATAGAAGATTTTAAAAAAGATAAAATAATAATAAATAGAGGTAAAATATCTTCCAATGACTCAACAAACACAGATTCTAGCTTTAATAGATTTGAGTTTACTGAGGACAATATTTCCCCAAGAAGTTTACCTGGCTTTCCTAATGGAATTCATAAGGTAACTGGCTTAGAACATTCATTAATTGGAACGCCAAATAACGATCCTAAAAATCGTAAAAAAATGATGGATAAAAGATTAAATAAAATTAGACCCTTGGAGGCTCAAAACAACATAGATTTATTTGGTAGTCAAGACAATGATTTATTAATTCTATCTATAGGATCTAATTATGGAATTATAAAAAAAGCAGTGGAAGACTTTGATTTGCCTGCAGACTATGGTATGATACGGATTTTAAAACCACTACCTAAAAAACAATTAAATTATCTTCTAGATAAGTATTCTAAGGTCTTAGTGGTGGAAAATAATGCCACTGGACAAATAGCTTCTATTATAAAAAGTGAACTGGGATATCACCATAAATTACATAGTCTTTTAAAATATAACGGAAATCCTTTTAAATTAAATGAGGTAAAATCAAAGGTAGAGGAGTTGATATAAAATGACCCTAATAGATAAATATAGCAATGATATAACTCCCACTTGGTGTCCTGGCTGTGGTGACTTTTCAGTACTTCGTTCAGTAAAGGCTGCCATGGCTAGACTAAATATTGAAAATCATAATTTAGCCCTTGTATCTGGCATTGGCTGTTCAGGAAGAATATCAGGGTATCTACATGCCTATGGTTTCCATGGGATACATGGTAGAGCCCTTCCAATAGCCCAAGGTATTAAACTAGTTAATCCACAGCTTACAGTTCTAGCTATGGGTGGTGATGGAGATGGTTTTGCCATAGGAACTAATCATACTATCCATGCCATGAAGAGAAATATAGATATAACCTACATAGTAATGAATAACCGAATATATGGACTAACTAAGGGACACACTTCTCCCCTTAGTCAAAAAGATTTTATAACTAAGAGTACGCCCTATGGTCACGTTGAAGAACCCTTAAAACCTGGTCTTCTAGCATTAGGTGCAGGTGCTAGATTCATTGCCCAGGGCTTTTCAGCCTATCAAGAACAACTTGTAGATATAATCATAAGGGCCATAAAATTTAAAGGTTTCTCATTTATAAATGTATTCAGCCCCTGCGTCACCTTTAATAAGATAAATACCTATCAATGGTTTAGGGAAAATCTAGTCAATCTTGATGATGAAAAGGATTATAATAAAGGTAACTTTCAATTAGCCATGGATAAATATATAAAAACTAATGGCCTCTTTACTGGTGTCCTTTATGAAAATGATGATATTGATTATCATGAGAAAATAAATTTTGTAAATAAAACTACTATTGCCCACCAGGACTTGAATATAAAAAATGATTTTCATGAAATTCTCGAAGAGTTTATTTAAGAAACACTTTGGACATAAAACCTTTACTTTTTTTTAGTCCTTCATGTAATATTTATAAGTAATGGTGTTATAATTAATATATATCTGTTTGTAGAGAGGAGGGGCTGGTCTTTAGGCCAGCTTTTATTATGAAAATACTTATGAATATGATTGCACAAATATCTAACTTTATTCCTAAAAATACAAGGATCAAATTTACTCAAAGGCTAATAAACATGACTTTAGATAGATATGCCAATATTGAAATAGTAGGCAAGGAAATAATTGATGCTAGAAAAGGTCTTCCAACAATCTATATTGGAAATCATCTAAGCAATATAGATGGTGTGATTTTAAATAGATATCTAAGGAATAATGACGTATCTTTTATGGCCGGAGTCAAATTAAGCAAAAATAAAATAACTAATTTAGTTCTTGAAACTGTAAATACTATTCCCATTACTCCCAATACAGCTGATAAAAGGGCTATAAAAAGGGCAGTAAATAAACTTAAATCTGGAGGTTCTATATTTATTTTTCCTGAGGGTACTAGAAGTAGAAGTGCTTCCCTTATAAAGGCTAAGAAAGGATTTATACTTTTAGCAAAGATGGCTAAGTGTCAACTTGTTCCAGTAGCCCTAGAGGGAACTGAAAAATTACTTCCAATAAATGATGAAAATATGGGGAAAGAAAAATTTCATCACGCAGATGTTAAGTTAACCTTTGGAAAACCCTTCACACTACCTGAAAAAACAGAGTATAATAAAGAAAATTGGACAGAATATGCTACTAAGTATTCTATGAATAAAATAGCTGAACTTTTAAGCCCAAGGTATCAAGGGGTGTATAAAGTGGAAAAGTAAGGGAGAATCTCCCTTACCTATCATCTCTATGCTGAACTAAGTCTATTGCACCTAATACTACATGGGCTAATCCAAAACCTATAACTCCCCAAGCTATCTTATCATTTCTACCACGGGAATTTTTATTCATCAAAGCTCCCGTAGTTGTAACTGCAGTACCTAAAACTGTTGGAATTATGCCTTCACGCATTTTATCCACTTTATTCCCTCCTTAATAACAAGGTACATTATTATCTTTTGTCATTTTATTATAAATATCCGTGGTATTAATTTCATTATTGAAATTTAAATTATTTTATATATAATTTCTAATAGAGGTGATATCTTGAAAACCGTAAATATTTATACAGATGGAGCATGTTCTGGAAATCAACATAATGAAAATATTGGTGGATGGGGAGCAATCCTTGAGTTTGGAAAACATCAAAAAGAACTTTATGGTGGAGATATAAATACTACAAACAATAAAATGGAACTTACAGCAGTATTAGAGGCTTTAAAGGCCCTTAAGGAATCCAATCTTAAATTAAATATTTTTTCTGATAGTTCCTATTTAGTTGAATGTTTTACTAAAAAATGGTATGTGAAATGGCAACAAAACGGTTGGAAAACTTCTCAGAAAAAGCCAGTTGAAAACAAAGAATTATGGGTAAATATTTTATCTCAAGTGGAAAATCATTCAGTAGTTAATTTTTATAGGGTTAAAGGCCATATTAACCTTAACAACGAGAGCCAAGTTAATAAATGGTTTAGTAAGTTTCAAAGTTGGAACGGAAATTCCTTTTCTAAGGAAGATTTTATATACATAACTAAAATGAATATTAAAGCCGATGAATTAGCTAATAAGGCTATGGATGAATTAAGATAAATAAAGGTAGTCAGCTTTATGAACTGAACTGACTACCTTTATTTCTATTTAAGTCCATTGTTTTTGCTATCTATTGAGCTAGCTAGCTCATATAACCTGGCATGTTTTAATGCTTTAAAGGATATGGTTATAGCAAATCCTATTCCCTCCTCTATACTTGCTTTATAAACATCATAGGCTATATGATAATCTTCCAGTCCAAATCTATTCTCAAGATACTCCTTTAGACTATCTACTAATGCATCACTAATATATTGTGCTTGTTCAAATAAAGCTTCCTCAGCTTCTTCATCGTCCTCTAAACTATAATACATATCATCCATTTGATCCTTTAGCATATCCTCCACATGTACGCTATCTAAAATCACATCGTATCCAAATACATCGGATTCCATGGAATTACTTACATCACTTACTTCTTGAACACTTTCAAATCCTTCTATTATGTTTCTAACATCTTCACTACTTATATTTACTTGTTTTTTATCCTTAGAAATAATTTTAATATTTTTCACCACTATTCCTCCTACAACTAGATGATATTTAAAGATGTTAGTATTAGCTTTTTCCATATAATTTTTATTTATTCTTGTAACATATTTCATAAAATATCTTAAGATTGATACAATTTTTGTATTCAAAAAAAATAAGCAGCACCGCTGCTTATTAGATATACTTATATAAGGCTTAATCCCATGTCTTCAAGTTCTTTTTGTCTTTCTGTTAATGAATCTATTACAGTTTGTATATGTTCTGATAATTCTACACCTAACTCCTCTGCACTACTTTTAATCTGTTCTCTATCTACTGCCTTTGCAAAGGCCTTATCCTTAAGTTTTTTCTTAATTGATTTTACCTTTAATCCCTCAAATTTAGTTGGTCTTACTAAAACTGCGGCAATGACAAAGCTAGAAAGCTCATCTACAGCATATAAAGCTTTAGCCATTTTTGTATCTCTTGTTACTCCAGTTCTAGCATGTCCCTTTACTGCCATTACGAATTCTTCAGGATATCCCTTTTCCCTTAGAATTTCCACTGCCTTTGCAGGATGGACATCAGGATATTTTTCAAAGTCTAGGTCATGTAATAATCCACAGGCTCCCCAAATCTCAACATCTTCACCAAATTTTTTAGCATAACCTCTCATGGATGCCTCAACAGCCAAACAGTGTTTTATAAGACTTTCTGACTGAACATATTCTTTAAGTAAGTCAAAGGCTTCTTCTCTAGTTATTTTCTTAGTTGCTTCCATTATAATTCCTCCCCTAAATATTATATATATGATTTTTTCCATGATAGTCTTTTTTTCTACATAAATATTTAAATTCCTTCAAAAGAATAAAATCTCAGTAGCTTTATGCCACTGAGATTTTATTTATGCAGATTTAATTATCTCAAGTAATAATCTTACACTGTTTACAAGGTCATCGATTTTTAGATGTTCTTCCAATGTATGGGCTTTCTTTTCTCCTATACCTAAATTAACTGCTTTTATGCCATTTAGATTAAGTATATTGGTATCACTTCCTCCACCGGTTGAAGTAGTATATGGCTTTAACCCAATATTTTTACATGCCTCTTTAACTAGCTCAACAATCCCATCATTTTCATCAACTTGAAATGCTCCATAGGCCCTAGAAGTTTCTACTTCCACCTCTGCTCCAAATTCCTCAGCTGCCTTTGCAAAACATTCTACCATATGGGCTGTTTGCTTATCTAATTTTTCATCACTTAAACTTCTAGCTTCTGCTTTAATTTCTACTTCTGGTGTCACTATATTAGTTGCCTTACCACCCTTTATTACACCTATGTTTGCAGTAGTATCTTCATCTATTCTTAATAAATTCATTCTACTAATGGCTACAGCCGCAACTTGAATAGCACTTATCCCCTCTTCTGGACAAACCCCTGCATGGGCTGGTTTTCCCTTTATTTTCACATTAATCTTGTCTTGTGCTGGCCCCTGGATTATTATTTCTCCTGGATCTCCCCCACTATCTAATACAAAGGCCCTCTTAGATTTTATCTTTGAATAGTCTAGATTTTTAGCTCCATTTAATCCCCCTTCTTCAGCTATTGTAAAAACCACTTCTATATCACCACAGGAAAGGTTTTCCTCTTTGATAACTTTAAGGGTTTCTAAGATAACTGCTATTCCGGCCTTATCATCTCCTCCAAGTATAGTTGTTCCGTCACTATAGATAATATCATCTTTAATAATTGGTTTTATACCTTTTCCTGGAGTAACAGTATCCATGTGACAACAAAACATTATTGGCTCTACATCCTTATCTCCCTTCAGGCTAGCTATAATATTGTTTGCATTAGACCCAACTTTTTCTCCGGCATTATCTGTTATAACTTCTAGTCCTAACTTTTCAAGTTCTTTAGCAATAAATTTTGCAAATTCTTCTTCATTTTTAGTTTCACTATCAATCTGTACATACTTCATAAATTCCTTTGTTACTCTTTCTCTATTTACCATTGTACCCCTCCATAACTATGTATTTATTCCCAATTATTAGACATCTTTAATATCATTATACTATCCAGTATGAATAAATAATATAAAATTTTCTAATAAGAAAAAAATAAAAAGCCAGTAGGTACCTGGCTAAATATTAAATAATAAATGATAGTTTTTAAATATATATACGATATTTTTAAGTTAAAATCCTTAAAATTCCATTTATATTTTGAAAATTTTCATTGACTTTGATAAATTCCTTATCTTCTTATTAATTTTCTCAATACTATTTACTATCTCCTTCATTGATGAAGTTTGTTCTTTCACTGATGAACTTATTTCCTCCGTAGCTGCTGCAGCTTCTTCTGAAACTTCATATATATTATCTACTGCTTTTAAAACTTCTTCCTTTACTTCTCCAATAAAGCTTATATCCTTTCCCAATGATTGTATTTGCTTAACTACCACATCGGCTTCAATTTTTATATTATTAAATATATCCTTTGTTTTATCTAGGGATTTATTGGCATTTTCTACAATGGTACTTGCATCTTCCATAATTTCATTTGTATTATTTACTTCTGTGACTATTTCATTTAATATATCTTGGATTTCATGGGCTGCTTTTGAAGACTGCTCTGCCAATTTTCTTACTTCCTGGGCCACAACGGCAAATCCTTTACCACTTTCTCCTGCTCTGGCAGCCTCTATTGCAGCATTAAGGGCAAGTAAATTAGTTTGCTCTGCTATATCACTTATGGTTTCAACTATTGATCCTATAGAGGTGGACCTATTGGCGAGGTTTCCTACACTTTTCCCAACAATAATAGATGTTTTAGTACTATCACCTAATCTTTCCTCAAGTTCTAAAATAGCTCTTAATCCTTCTTCATTCTTTTCTTTCATAATATTAGCTTTGCTAATTGTATTATTAACTCTATCCTTTGACTCTTCAATCTTTTTAGATAATTTATCGGTAACTTCTAGTGTTTTGTGGGCCTGTTCAGCTTGGTCATTAGCCCCATTAGCTATTTCTCCAACGGTTTTTGATACTTCTTGATTGGCTATACTTGCTTCCTTAACAGATGTGGTAATAAAATCCGATGTTTTTTCAATATTATCATTCATAGTCTGAACATTAATAAATAATTGCCTAATATTTTCTAACATTAAATTAAAACTCTTTCCTAATAGTCCTATTTCATCCTTTGATTTAATATCTAGATGAATGTTTAAATGGCCTTGTCCAGCTTTTTCCATGGCATGAACTAAATCTCCAATAGGTTTTATACTCTTTCTAACTATTAAGGATATGATTACCATTGCACTTATAAGTATTAAAATCAATACAATCGTTACATTTATCCTGATTTTATTAAATATATTGATAAATTCTGTCTCTGGATAAACAACTACAACTTTATTATTTCCTACCGTTTTAAAGGAACCATAATGAGTTATGCCATTTTCTACAAAACTAAATTTTCCAGAAAATCCTTTAAATAATTCTTCACTCCATTTTTTCTCCTTAATATTTTCACCAATATTTTCTACATTTTTATGGGCTATAATATTCCCTTCTAAATCTGTAACAAAGGCATAACCTGTATTTCCCACATGGCTTTTCTTTATAATATCTTGAATATCTATTTTTGACATCAGTTCATTCATATCCGTAGGCTTGAAACCTATTAATATGATACCTGCTTCATTAGCTTTACTAATCCCAATATACTGAACCATATTATCATTTGTTAAACTTTTTTTAGGGTCTTGTATATAGAATCCCTTCTCTTGTGATATATATTTGCTAAATTCATTAATATTTTCTGATTTGTTTATATCAAATCCAATAGTCTTTTCTATAGATGAATATTCTATTATTCCATCTTCATTTACTATATGTATTTCTTCTACACCATTTTCCTTTTGGATTTTTATTAGGTCTTCAACTGTTAATATTTTAGGATTTGAGTCTATTATATATGCTATTCCCTTGACAATATATAGATTTTTACTATCCAGTTGATCTTTTATATATCCAGCAACATTTCTTCTAGCCATTATGCTATCGGTAACTGTATTTATATGACTATTAATTTGTCCATCAACCATTCTTAATACTAATTCATTTTTTACATTGTAATTAATATATGCAGCCGTAAAAACTCCTGCTACCATTATAAGTAATATTGTAGGAATAATTATCTTGTTTTTTAACCTACTTTTTTGGGCTATCTTATTAGATTTATCTGTATTATTTTTAAACTTTATATTTGAAAGCTTTTTCAGCTTCATAATAACCCTCCTAGAAATTAGCTTCTCACATAGTAATTATACAGCTTTTTTATTGATTTTACATCAGTATTTTAACTTATTTACGTACTTTATGTTTGTTATATTATGGTTATTATGCTAATTTTTTATAGTTTGCCTAGAATATTTTTTTTATTCAGACAAAAATATATATTGATAATATATCTGGAGGAGTCCTTATGCATATTATTTATCATGATGTAGGTGGCAGTCATTCTTCTGTGGTAGCAACATATATCCATTTAAATAGGCTACCATTAGATACCGTTCCTACTTCCAAAGAAATCCAAAAAGTTCCTATGTTTGATAACCTTACTCCAAATCATAGAGGAAGATTGATTTTTCATGGTATAGATGAATTTGGTAATAATGTCTATACTTTAAGTAGGCTCTATTATAAACATATGGTTACCAATACAATTCGATCTATTCCGGACATGATTGGTATTGATAAAAATGAAATCTTCTTAGTTGATACCTCTCCAACAGTTAACTTTTTCATGGAGTTAGGAGGAGGAAGTTCAAGAAAATTGCATATGGTTAGATTGGGAAGACCTATTGTTGCCTATGGTACTACAAAGGCCTATGGCGATATTGTAGACTTAGTAAATAAAGTCAAAATAAATATAGCACCTAATTAATTAGGTGCTAAGTAACTCTATACCTTTTTTTAAATATATATATTGCAATAGGCATCCAAATTAATGTATATATGCCCATTCCAATAATATTTTCTTTTACTATATCATAGCCAATACCTTTTATTAAAACTTCATCAAAGGGTCTAGCAAAATATATAAGAGGCCAAAAAATCTTTAACCCATTTACTAAAGCTTGAGGTAGTTGGTCTATGGTCCAAACATAGCCACAGGTTGCAAATGTGGGAAGGGACAACATAAAGGCTATTTGAGTGAATTTAAGTTTATCCTTCACAAAAGCTGCTATTAAAATAGTGGGA
Source organism: uncultured Eubacteriales bacterium (assembly GCA_965539935.1). Taxonomy (GTDB): domain Bacteria; phylum Bacillota; class Clostridia; order Peptostreptococcales; family Caminicellaceae; genus CBETVX01. Next base: position 23,569 of record CBETVX010000038.1, read on the forward strand.
CAACTTATGGCAAATATAAATACTATCATCATTAATAATGCTAGCATCATACTTCCTCTAATTTGTATATTAAATAAGTTAGATGCCATATAAATCGATATACTTATTGAGGCTATGGCAAAAATAGCCGTGCTCAATAGCTTTATTATTATTTTCTTTAATATTCCTTTTTGGGATATTTCTTCTCCATTTTGTACTAATCCCATTCCAAATCCAGACAAAATAATTTGTTGCAAAAAAACTGCTATAAAACCCATTAATAAATAATTCATATAAGTCATTTTAGGGTCATATAAAGTTCTTTCATTAAACTGAAATGGCATGGATAAGTTATAAGAAATATTAGGAGATATTCCCTTAGCCTCCAGTATCTTTATCTGCGTTCCAGCAGCTATGGTTTGGATAATATTGGCTGCCCCTGCATAGGCATTATTTCCTATTATCATATTTGTTCCATCTACAAGTATCAAAACTTCAGTAGATTTTAGTTCTGTGATGTCTTGGGAAAAATTTATTGGTATATATATCCCCATATAGACACTTTTATCATTTAACAGTTTTTCTAATTCTTGTCTATTATTTACTTCATATCTTAAATCAAATCTCTCATTTTCATTAAATTGTTGAATTATCATTCTACTGTAGCTAGAATCATCTTCATCTAAAACCGCTATGGGAATATTCTCAATATAGCTATTTATATATACTCCACCAAATAATAATGTTAGAAAAATAGGGCCTAATGCCAAAATCACCAATCTATTTTTATCTAGAATAATTTCTTTCAACTCTTTTATAAAAATATTAATAAGCTTCAACTTCTTCACCTTCTTTCATGGAAGGAGCATTTACTTTTGATATATCTTCTCTATATGTCAATACTCCAAGTAGATTTATGGCAATTGTTATACTAATAAAGTATATATACCACATAATATCTCCTTGAATTTGCCTTAAAGTTATACCCTTTAAAAATATATTTCTAAGATTATCTGCATAATGATAAAAGGGATACAAATTTGATACAAGCTGATATCCTTTAGGCATAGATAATATTGGCCAAGTATATCCTATCATAACAGTATTAGGAACAAATATTATGGCATTGATTGTTGTAGCTAAAGATTTATCTTTAATCCAAGTGGATATCATCGTACTAAAGCTTGATACAGCCACAGCTAATAAAATACTCAAAACTATAGCATCATATATATTGCCTCTCATGGGAATGTTAAATATTGAGTTTTGAATGTATATATTTAGTACTAAGGAAAATACCCCCAAAAGACTATAGAAAACTATCTTACCTAATATGTTTCCAATTTGTTGCATTTTTCTTTTTCTCATTTCATATCTTCTAATGGCTGATGCAGCCAATAGGGCAATTGCTGATTGAACTATAGCTGTACCAAAACCTGTATTTAAAAAGTATTTATAACTTCCAGTAGGATTATACAGAGTTCTATTGCTAAATTGTATAGCCAATGCCATTTTTTCTGCCATATCTTGATGAATACCAAGCTTAGCTTTTAAAAGTTTTATAGCAATACCCGTTTTAAGTGTCAGTAAAATTTCACTTGCTTTGGTCTTTGCAGCCCCAGCCATAGGCATGTGACTTCCATCATATATCATCAAAATCTTAGGAGATCTAAGTTCAGTAACATCTTCACTAAATCCAATTGGAATTATCATACCAACCCTGACTTTATTTTCTTCAATTAATGTTTTCATTCCTTCACTACTCATGGGATAATACTTTACATCAAATGAGTCATTTTCTCTAAACTGCTGAACAATCATCCTGCTTAAAGATGAATCATCTTGATCATATATAGCCATGGGAATATTGGCAATGTAACCCTTATTGAATTGGTATCCTAATAGTAAATTTGTAAGTAACGGTATTATGATTATAACTATAAAAATTACTTTCTCTTTAATCATCAGCTTATACTCATGTTTTATTGATTTTAATATACTCTTGATCATTGGTGTTCACCACCTAATTTATGAACTGAACAAAGGCCGTCATACCTGGTCTTAATATGTTTTCATCATTTTCAATTTCTATCTTTACTCCAAATGCTACAATATCGAAGTCTCCATTATCATTGGTTGCTCTTTTAGTTGCAAAGTCAGGTTTTTTATTAATCCTTACAATTTTTCCTTTGTATATCTCCTCTGAAAAACTGGGAACTTTAACTTTAACTTCCTGACCTATAGATACCTTACTTAAATCTGTCTCTTTAACTTTAACTTCAACCCAAGTATTTTCCAAATTTGTCACTGTAGCTATTGACATACCAGTTGATACAAGCTCTCCTTCATCGGCATTAATTTGAGTTACTACTCCATTTATTGGAGAAGTTATTTTAGTATCATTTAAATATGCTTCCACTTCTTGAAGTCCAGCCTCAGCCTGTTCAAGCTTACCCTTTGCAGCCTGCTCCATGGCAAGGGCTTGTGCAACTAAAGCTTGAGCCCCACTTATATCTTCACTCCTAGCCCCTTCCTTAGCCATACTAAGGGTTTGTTTTGCTACTTCTAGCTGTGTTTCTACTTCATCCTTTTTTTGCTCAGATACTGCACCCTTTTCATATAACTTTACTACTCTATCATAGGTTTTCTCCATTAGATCATAATATGCCTGTGCCGAAGCTATTTCTTGCTCCCTTGCTCCGTTTTGTGCTTTTTCAAGCAAAGCATTTGCAGCCTTAACTTGACCCTTGGCAGCATCATAAGCGGCATTTGCAGCCTTGACTAATGCCAGTGCTTGCTCTTTTTTTGCCTTAAGTTCTTCACTATCTATTTCAACAAGTAAATCTTCAACTTTTACTTCTATTCCTTCTTCTACATATATCTTACCTATTCTGCCTGGTATCTTACTATTTATGCTAACTTCCTTTGCTTCAATAACGCCTTGAGCTACTATACCTTCACTTTCATTAAATACTGAAACATTATCTTCTTTGGCTACTGCATTACTGCATCCGGCTAATAATAGCGACAATACTAACATTAGAATCATTGAAGATTTTTTATGTGTCATATTAAATGCCTCCCTTTATTATGTTTTAGTATATAAACTCACCTATATCATTAAAGTACTTCATTTTTGCAAGATTATATCCATGGGTTATTTCAACGACTGTTTCTTCTACTTCAGCAAGCTTTTCTTCCGCGGCTAAAACCTCCACTATAGTTCCTGCAGATGATTCTAGGTCTAATTTTTTAAGAAGACTAGTTTCTACACCAAAACCTTCTTTGTATTTATATTCAGCTATTTCCACACTTTCTTTAACTCCATCAATCATTCCCTTTGCAATCTCTAGCATTTCTCCTGTACTTATAAGAGTTTCATAGGATTGTCTTATTGAATTTTCTACTTCTAAATATGTTTTTTCGTAATTTATTCTAGCCTTTTCCTTAAGCAGTTTAGCTTCTCTATAAATAAAAGTTATATCTGGATATCTTTTTTTAGTTATCTCAAAATTCAAGTCATAAACAGCAACTTCCCCTAGTGCCTTTTTTATCTCTAATCTATTTTTAAGTCCACTTTCCAGTCCTTCTTCTAAGTCCACAATCTCCCTTTCATCTACAAATACATCAGTTAATACAACCTCGGTATCTAATGGTATATTGATACTCTTTTTAAATTCAATTAGTGCATTTTCTAGTTCTCCCTTTGCCTTCATATATTCTATCTGAGTGCCTTCATAATAGGCCTTGGCAAGTAGCATTTCATCCTTTGCCTTCATACCCTCTTCATAACTATCTTTAGAAAACTCATACTGTTTTTTTCCTCTATCCATAGCCTTTTCTTTAACTTCTAAGATTTTTTGTGCCTTTAATACATCATAATAATTTTTTTGAATAAGCATTGCTATTTTATTTTTGTAAATATCATAGGAATACTTTGTCACCTCATAGGCAACATCGGCCATAGTTGTCATGAGATTAGATGTGGACTCTACACCAAGGGCATCTAGTGTATCAAAGTCTAGTTTTTCAGAAAGGGTCTCTCCCGCCGTTTCCAGAGCATCAGTAAGGCTTTGTTCTCCTGCATCAAGACTTTGCCTATTGCTATCAATTTCCTGTTGAATGCTATCCTTAATTTGATCTTTCATATCTTCTGAAAGAGGTAATGAATCGATATTAGTTCCTTTGTTTAAAGTCGTTCCATCGGGCAATGTTATATCTACTGGAGTGATCCCATTGTTTAAATATTTTTGGGCTTCATTTATATCACTTCTTCCATCATCAATTCTCTCATCTCCATCTTCTAACTTTTTAGCTGAGTGATCTGCAATATCCTTATCTAACTCACTCATATCTATTTCATTTTGAACTATCCTCAAATCTATGCTGTTTTCTAACCCCAGTTCCACAGCCTCTTCTATCGTTAGATATAAAGTTTCATAATCATCCTTTAACTCAGCTACGGTAGTAAAAGTAGTAGTAAAAATAAATATAGGTATTAGTAAAACCAAACTCCACTTTCTTTTTCTTAACATTTACAACCCTCCCTATTAAATCTTGTCTATTATTCCTTTTTGAATTTTTTTAAGACTGCTAATTAAGCTGTTTTTTTCATTATCATCTAGGATCGTCATAATGTCCTTAGACCACTTTTTATATTCTTCAATTATATTTTCTATAAAATCTCTCCCTTTATCTGCAATAACTGCAATAACTTTTCTTCTATCCTCTGAGTCTTTTTTTCTTTCTACATAGCCTTGTTTTTCTAATCTATCTATTAGTCCTGTTACATTAGCTCTCGTTACAAGCATCTCATCTCCTATTTCTGAAAGCATCATACCTTCCTTAGGACCAGTATATAGAATCACTAGCAAATTAAATTTACTGCTTGATATATTGAATCTATTAAAAAATTCATTGTGTACCTCTTCAAGAATATCTGCTGTTTTTTGTAGCTCAATGATTGTTTTATTTGCTATTTCTCCTACCCATTCATAGCTTTCATAAAGTTTTTTTGCCTTACTCATATGTTCCCCCCTAAAATTATATTAATCTATATATATTATATGTATTAATATTTAATATGTAAATAGTTTATGTGTAAACTATTTTAGTTGAAAAAATTCACCTAGTTACTCATATACTAGGTGTCTACTTTACATATTTTATTAATGTTTTTATTACTCTAGCTACCTTTTCTTTATCTAGTGGCTGTCCATCCTCTTCATTTAAAAAACACTCTAGGGCATGTTCCTCTATTATAATCATACCCACCTTGTTTATTGATGATTTTATAGCTGCTATTTGAATCAAAATGTCTTCACAGTTTTTATCTTCTTCAACCATTTTTTCTATTCCTGCAATATGTCCCTTCAGAGTTCTAAGTCTATTTATAATATCTTTTTTTGATATCTCTTTAGTCATAATTTCAGCTCCTTTAATCATATATAGTATTATACCATATATTCTAGATCATCAAATCAAAAGGGAGGGCAATGCCCTCCGCCTATATATTGACATCATTTAACTCCTTTAATAATTCATCCACTTCTACTCCGTATTCTAGACAAGCATCTCCAATGCTCTTAAATATCGCTCCTCCTCATCCAAAACATGAAATACCAAACTGTCTAAATACTTTTTCCTTAGACTTATCATTCATTATCACATCATATATCATATCTTTTTCTGTAATCATGTCATACCTCCACATCCCCCTTTCCAGGGGGTGTATTTGCTATTTATACTACTGTATTAAATTTTAATTGTCAAGCAAAAATTGTAAATTTTTT
>CBETVX010000039.1:0-27338 GCA_965539935.1 uncultured Eubacteriales bacterium
TAGGGATACAAGGGGACGGTTCTGTTGTATCCTTATGCTTTTGCTACTATATTTACTGTAAAACCAGTAAGCCTAGCTATCTGTCTTATTGATAATCCCTCGATTGATTTTAAACTCCTCAGCATTTCATTTCTTTCTTTTTTATCTAAATTTCTTAATTCCTCTAAAGAATTTATAGATAAATGTTTTTTTATGATTTCTAAACCCTCTTTGTCATTAAATTTTTTATATTCTTTTATTTCTAAGCATTTTTCATCACTATTTTCATTCATGAATTTTTTATAGCTATTAATGGCTTCAGATTTTACATCTGCAAAGATTCCAAGAGCAAACCCAGTATTTACTAAATTATTAGATTTCCCTATATATTCATAATGACTACTCCATTTATAATTTTCTATATTATCAACGACCCCAGCCTTCAATGGATTTTGATGAATATATCTTATTACTGTCAATAAATATCTATCGTCTTCAACGACTTCACTTTTAAACCTATCTTGAAACAAATGTCCACTTCTTCCATGCTTTAGATTGTACCAATGCACATAACTTACCCCTATACGTTTCATTGTCTTAGATAAGGATTCATTTCCTTCTTTAATTAGAATATGTACATGATTATCCATAATACAGTATGCGTATATTTTATATTGTATCTTTTCTTTATATTTTTTCAGTATTTCAATAAATTTTTCCCTATCCTCCACATCTTCAAATATTATCTGTTTATTTATTCCCCTTAAGATAATATGGTATATTCCAGTACTGCTTTTTTTTCTACTCATTCTTGGCATTATAGCACCCCCTAATTTAAATATACTACAATTAGGAAAAAGATACAAAAGAACCGTCCCTCTGTAGCCTATTTTTTTACTGATAATTTAAAATAAATATTGAATAAATTTAAAATAGTGATATAATTTAGGTAAACGGTTTAGTAAAACGTTTACCTAAAGCGGTGAGAGGATTAATATGAAGATTACGATTAAAGACATAGCAAAAATGGCAGATGTTTCAACGGCAACAGTATCTAAAATATTGAATAAAAAAGATAAAAATATTAGTGATACAACTAGGAATAAGGTCCTTGAGATTATAGATAGGTATAACTATGTTCCTAATCGCGTTGCAAGTAGCCTAGTTACTAAAAAAACAAATACCCTAAGTCTAATAATACCAGATATAGTAAATCCATTTTTCCCTGAACTTGCTAGGGGTGCTGAAGATAAAGCAAATGAGATGGGCTATAATCTAATACTTTGTAATACCGATAATAATACTCAAAAGGAAGAAGCCTATGTAGATATGCTTAAAGAAAAAATGGTTGAAGGAATAATATTTACGGCTTCATCAAGAAGAACTGATAAATTTGAAAAACTTACATCTTTCAATGTGCCAGTTATAACTGTAGATAGAGAGATAGAAGGATTAAAGGCCCATGGGATAATTACAGTGGATAATATAGAAGGAGCATATAAGGCAGTAAAATATCTTTTAAGCAGAGGATATACTAGGATATTACACCTTACTGGTCCAATGACCAGCAAACCTTCAAGGGATAGATATGAAGGATATTTAAAGGCTTTAAGGGATGAAAACATAGCAATAGAAGGTGATTTGCTGTATGAAGGTGATTATAGTAGTGAATGGGGTTATGAAGGTATTTGCAGAGCTTTAAAGGAAGGTATAGAATTTGATGGAGTTTTTTGTGCCAATGACCTAATAGCTATTGGAGCAATAAAGGCGTTAAAAGTAAAAGGATATAGTATTCCTAATGAAATAGGAGTAATAGGATTTGATGATATTTATATGGCAAAAATGATAGATCCAGACCTTACTACCATAAAACAACCAAATTATGAAATGGGATATAGGGCTGCAGAGTTATTAATTAATATGATAGAAAAAAAAGATGTAAAAACAAATAAATATATTTTAAATACTGAGTTAATAATTAGAAAATCAACAAGATAAATTTTTTTGAGTAGTTAAACGTTTAACTAATTATAATTACTTGAGTGGAGGTGTGTATATGAAAAGGATTTTAGTGGTTGGAAGTCTTAATATGGACCTAGTAACCAATGTAAAGGTAACTCCAAGGGTAGGAGAAACCGTTTTAGGAAAAGGTTTTTCCAAAATACCTGGGGGAAAAGGAGCTAATCAGGCTGCTGCAATTGGAAAATTAAAGGGAGATGTAAAGATTCTTGGGAAAATTGGAGAAGATGATTTTGGAGAGACATTAAAGGATAGCTTGAGAAAAAGTAATGTAGATGTTTCTAAAATCTTTATTCAGAAAAATCAATCTACTGGCATGGCAATGATAATGGTAAATGAAGATGGGGATAACTCTATTGTAGTTATTCCGGGAGCAAATTTCGATTTAACTGTTGAAGATATTGAAGATAGTGTATTAGAGGACTGTGATATATTAGTTTCCCAATTGGAAATTCCTTTAGATACTATTGAATATATTTTTAAAAGGGCAAAGGAAATGAAAAAATATACTATACTAAATCCAGCTCCAGCTATGAAACTTAGTGATGAATTATTAAAAAATACAGATTTATTAGTTTTAAATGAAACAGAAACAGAAATACTATCAGATATCAGAATAAATTCCTTTGAAGACATTATTAAGGGTGCAGAGGTATTGCTAGATAAGGGAATAAATGAAGTAATAGTTACATTAGGCAAGGATGGGGCAGTTTACTTTAATAAAGAGGAGCAGAGGGAGTTTAAGGCTTATAAGGTTGAAGCTGTAGATACAACAGCAGCAGGAGACAGTTTTATTGCAGGATTAACTGTAGAATTATCAAAGGGTAAGGATATATATTCAGCAATAGAGTTTGGTTCAAAGGTTGCAGCCATAACTGTAACAAGGAAAGGGGCACAAAGTTCATTACCAACAATAGAAGAAGTTGAAAAATTTAAAGGGGTGAAAGAATGAAAAAAGGTGTTTTATTAAATTCAGATATTACAAGGGTAATAAGTCAAATGGGTCATACAGATAAAATAGTAATAGCAGATGCGGGACTTCCAATACCTAAAAGCACAGAAAGAATAGATATAGCATTGACAAAGGGCATACCAGGATTTATAGAAACCCTTGATACAATCTTAAATGAATTAGAAGTAGAAGCCATAGTGTTAGCAGAAGAAATAAAGGAAAACAATCCCGAAATCCATACTGAAATATTAAAAAGATTTCAAAGTGTTGATATTAAGTTTGTGTCCCATGAACAGTTTAAAAAATTGACTGAAGATGCAAAGGCCATAGTTAGAACTGGGGAATGCACACCCTATGCAAATGTTATTTTAGAGTCGGGAGTTACCTTTTAGGAGTGAGTGAAGTGAATTATATTTTAGAAATGAAGGAAATCACCAAGTCTTTTCCTGGAGTCTTAGCCTTAGATAAAGTTAATTTTAGAGTTCCAAAGGGTAAGATTATGGCACTACTTGGAGAGAATGGAGCAGGGAAATCAACTTTAATGAAAATTTTATCAGGGGTTTATCAAAAAACATCTGGAAATATCATTTTTAATGATGAAAAGGTAGAGTTCAATAATCCAAGGGATGCTCAAAACTGTGGTATAGCCATAATTCATCAAGAGTTGAATCTAATTCCTGAACTTACAATAGCAGAAAATATATTTCTAGGAAGAGAACCTCTAGGTGCTTTTAGAAAAATAGATAAGAGATTTTTATATGAAAAAGCTAGTGAATTTTTAAAAATATTAGATGTCAAGGAAGACCCAAGAAAAAAAGTATCAGAGCTAAGTATAGGGAAGCAACAAATGGTTGAAATAGCTAAGGCATTATCCCTAGATGCAGAGGTTATCATAATGGATGAGCCTACCGATGCTTTGACAGATAAAGAAACTGCCAGCCTTTTTAAAGTTATTAATTCATTAAGGAATAATGGAAAAAGTATAATATACATTTCCCATAGACTTCAGGAAATATTTGAGATTTGCGATTATGTTACGGTATTAAGGGATGGACAGTTTATTGGTGAAAGGAAAGTTAGTGACATAAGTGAAGATGATTTAATTGAAATGATGGTAGGGAGAAAATTGACGGAACAATATCCAAGGGTAGAAGTTCCATTAGGCAAGAAAGTTTTAGAAGTAAAAAACTTATCCAATGACCTAATTCACGATATATCCTTTGATTTATATCAAGGAGAAATACTTGGGGTAGCTGGACTTATGGGTTCAGGAAGAAGTGAACTTGCTAAGACTATTTATGGGGCAATAAAAGCTAAAAAAGGTGAAATAATTTTAGATGGTGAAAAAATAAAAATCAATTCAACCACAGATGCTATAAAAGGTGGCATTGCCTATGTATCGGAGGATAGGAAAGGCGATGGATTAGTCCTTAGGATGACTGTGAAAGAAAATATGAGTTTATCAGCTTTAGATAAATTTACTGGGCTATTTGGATATGTAAATAAATCAAAGGAAATAGAGAATTCAAAATCCTATGTTGAAAAGATTTCTATTAAAACCCCATCTATTAACCAATTAGTAAAAAATCTTAGTGGTGGAAACCAACAAAAAGTCAGCATAGCAAAAAGTTTGATGACTGAACCTAAAGTGTTGATACTAGATGAACCAACTAGAGGAGTAGATGTAGGAGCTAAAAAAGAAATATATGACTTGATGAATGAGTTTAAAAAACAAGGTATGAGCATTATAATGATTTCCTCAGAGATTCCAGAAATACTGGGTATGAGTGATAGAATCCTAGTAATGAATGAAGGTAGATTGTCAGGAATACTTGATATAAATGGAGCTACACAAGAAAAAATAATGAGATTGGCCGTAGGTATTAAGGAGGATTAAAGCTAATGAATATAAATATGTCCAAAGTAATGAAGTATAAATCTATTATTGGACTAATATTATTTTCAATAATAATTTCGATTCTAAATCCACGATTTTTAACATTAGGAAATATTTTAAACATACTTAGGCAAACATCCATTAATTCAATTATTGCAGCGGGGATGACCTTTGTAATCTTAACTGGAGGTATAGACCTTTCAGTAGGTTCAATACTGGCCATAACAGGTGCTTACTGTGCAAGTATGATAGCAAGTGGCATGAATCCATTTCTTGCAGTTATAATCACATTGATTATAGGAGGACTTATTGGAGTTTTTAATGGACTGATCATTAGTAAAGGGAAGGTACAACCATTTATTGCTACCCTTGCAATAATGACCTTTGCTAGAGGAGCTACTTTAGTTTTTACCGATGGTAAGCCAATTAGTGTAGGTTATGAAAAAAATGCAGAAATTTTTTCCAAACTAGGTAGTGGATACTTTTTAGAAATTCCTATTCCCATTTATATAATGATTTTAGTCTTTGCTATTGGCTATTATACCCTTAAACATACTAGACTTGGAAGATATATATATGCCCTTGGGGGTAATGAAGAAGCTACAAAGCTATCTGGAATCAACACCGATAGAATTAAGTTATATGTATATGGAATCAGTGGACTTTTATCAGCCCTAGCAGGTATTGTTATTACTGCAAGGCTTTCATCGGCCCAGCCAACTGCTGGTACAGGATATGAATTAGATGCAATTGCAGCAGTTGTACTTGGAGGAACTAGTCTTACGGGTGGTATAGGTTCTATTTTAGGGACCATAATAGGTGCTTTAATAATAGGTATCTTAAACAACGCACTAAATCTTATGAATGTCTCTGCTTACTATCAGTATTTAGTAAAGGGACTAGTGATTTTAGTTGCGGTGTTGTTAGATAAAAAAGATAAATAAAGATTAAAAAAGGGAGGATTTAAGATGAGAAAGTTTGTAGCTTTACTATTATGTGTATTATTAAGTGTAGGGGCTTTAGCAGGATGTACATCAGAACCCGCTGAGGAAGGAAAGGGCAAGATAGGTCTTATAGTTTCCACTTTAAACAACCCATTCTTCGTTACTTTAAAAGAAGGTGCAGAGGAAAAAGCAACAGAATTAGGGGTAGAATTAATAGTATTAGATTCACAAAATGACCCAACTAAGGAACTAGCAAATATAGAAGATTTATTAACTCAAGAAGTTTCTGTAATCCTTATCAATCCAACAGATTCCGATGCAGTAGGAAATGCTATTAAGAGGGCAAATGAAAAAAATATACCAATTATCACTTTAGACCGTGGAGCAAATAATGGTGAAGTAGTTGCCCATATAGCTTCTGATAACGTTGCTGGTGGAGTTATGGCTGGAGAATTCATAATAGAAAAACTAGGTGGAAAAGGTAAAGTAGTTGAGCTTGAAGGAATCGCTGGAACTTCTGCTGCAAGGGATAGAGGAAAAGGATTTAATGAAGCTATAGATAATTCAGATATAGAAGTTGTGGCTAGACAGGTTGCTGATTTCGATAGAACTAAGGGATTAAATGTAATGGAAAATATTCTACAAGCACAACCTGAAATAGATGCCCTATTTGCCCATAATGATGAAATGGCATTAGGAGCATTAAAGGCTATTGAATCAAGTGGAAGAGATATTTTAGTAGTAGGTTTTGATGCAACAGAAGATGCCGTTAATTCTGTAAAGGAAGGAAAAATGGCTGCAACAGTAGCCCAGCAACCAGACTTAATTGGTAGCCTAGGAGTAGAAAATGCTATTAAAGTTATGAATGGAGAAGAAGTACCAGAATATATTCCAGTTGAGCTTAAGTTAGTAACAGAATAGAATAAATTCATTTAAAAGATAGAGACACTTTCAAAGGTGTCTCTATTATTATGACATAAAGATACAAAGGGACGGTTCTTTTGTATCCTTTTGTCTTTGTTATTGTGCTTATTATAGACCTAGTGAGCTTCCCTGTTTTTTTTATTAATAATATGTGGATTAATTCTAAACTTTTTAAGATTCAATCCCATTTTTTATATAATTTACTCAATTTTTATAAAGTAATTATAAATTAATTATTTTATAATTTTTACGGATACAAAAGAACCGTCCCTCTGTATTAAAAAGAACCGTCCCTCTGTATTAAAATAATCGGCAGGCTGTATGTACTCATAAAAAAAGCAAAATATGTAAACTATATTATTAAAACACTTTGAAAAATAGTATAATTTGATTTAAAATAAAGTATAAGAATTTCAAACTCTAAGGAGGTAAAAGAATGAGTAACAATGGAAGTAATGATGGCAAATTAATAAATCTTCCATCTAACTTTATCCATAATATAATAGATAAGGATTTAGAAGATGGAGTATATGATGGAAGGGTACATACTCGTTTTCCACCTGAACCAAATGGATATCTACATATAGGACATGCTAAGGCCATATGTATTGATTTTGGTACAGCAGAAAAATATAATGGATTATGCAATTTAAGATTTGATGATACTAATCCAAGTAAGGAAGAAACAGAATATGTAGAGTCAATAAAGGAAGACGTTAAATGGCTTGGATTTGACTGGGAAGATAGATTATATTATGCTTCCGATTACTTTGATAAATATTATGAATATGCAGTAAAACTTATCAAAAAGGGTAAAGCCTATGTATGTGACCTTAGCCCAGAAGAGATGAGGGAGTATCGTGGTACCCTTAAAGAGCCTGGTAAGGAGAGTCCGTACAGAAATCGATCTGTGGAGGAAAATCTTGATTTATTTGAAAGAATGAAAAATGGAGAATTTGAAGAAGGGTCAAAGGTTCTTAGGGCAAAGATAGATATGGCTTCACCAAACTTAAATATGCGTGACCCAGTACTTTATAGAATACAATTTTCTACCCATCATAATACGGGAGATAAATGGTGTATATATCCTATGTATGATTATGCTCATCCCCTTGAGGATGCTATTGAGGGAATTACCCACTCATTATGTACCCTTGAATTTGAAGACCATAGACCACTATACGACTGGGTTTTAAGGGAATGTGAAATAGAGCAGCCTCCTAAACAAATAGAGTTTGCTAGACTTAATCTAACAGGCACTATTATGAGTAAAAGAAAATTAAGGGAACTTGTTGAAGATGGGTATATGGATAGCTGGGATGACCCACGTATGCCAACATTATCAGGTCTTAGAAGACGTGGATTTACTCCAAGTTCAATAAGAAGATTTATTGAACAAATAGGTATATCAAAGAGTAATAGTGTAGTAGATATATCTATGCTTGAAAGTTGTCTAAGGGATGACCTAAAGCTAAAGGCTCCCCGTGTTATGTCTGTACTTCGTCCTTTAAAAGTGGTTATTACTAATTATCCAGAGGGACAGGTAGAATGGCTGGATGCCGATGTAAATCAAGATGTACCGGAGATGGGTAAAAAGAAAATACCTTTCTCTAGGGAAATATACATAGAGCAGGAAGACTTTATGGAAAATCCACCTAAAAAGTACTTCCGTTTATACCCAGGTAATGAAGTAAGGTTAAAATATGCCTACTTTATTAAATGTGAAGAAGTAGTAAAGGACGAAGAGACCGGTGAGATTATAGAAGTGCGTTGTACCTATGATCCAGAGACAAAAAGTGGTACAGGGTTTACTGGGCGTAAAGTAAAGGGAACTCTTCATTGGGTATCAGCAAGCCATGCTATAGATGCAGAAATAAGACTCTATGAAAGATTACTACTTGATGAAGATGAAGAAGGCAGCGATGAGTCTACTGATTGGAAGGATAGATTAAACCCTAAATCCCTTGAAGTTATAAAGGGATGTAAGGTTGAGCCAAGTCTTGCAGAATATGGACCCGGTGATAAATTCCAATTCTTTAGACATGGTTATTTCTCTATAGATACTAAGGATACTACAGATGATAATCTAGTATTTAATAGAGTGGTTGCCCTTAAGGATTCATGGAAAAAACTTAAAAAATAAAATAAATGATTATATTAAAAAGCTTTAGAAATAGATATTACTATTCTAAAGCTTTTTTTATATCGTTATATATATTTAAAAGTTTATCTAATTCTTGACTTATAGATACTATTTCAGGGTCTATAAGCTCCTGTTTGCTTTCTATTAATCGATGCATTCTATCCCTTAGCTCAATTATTTTAAGCTCCAATACTTTTAAAGAATCCATAAGAAATCCCCCATATATTAACAAAATATACAAAACATGTGTTCTTTAGATTATACTTGTTTCCTATTTAAAAGTCAATAATAGGAAGATAGATATTCAGTGTTATAGATTTTTGTAGTTTACATATATATATATTATTGCACAATATAGTAAGGCTATAGTTTAATTATTATTAAATAATATAAAAAAATGATAAAATATATTTAGATAGAAGCAAAGAAAAAGGAGCTAAAGACTATGGATTATGATGTTATTATTGTAGGGGCAGGGCCATCGGGGATTTTTACTGCATTAGAACTTATAAGACAAAAAGCAAAGAAAAAAGTACTACTCATAGAAAAGGGAAAAAGAATAGAAAAGAGAAATTGCCCAAAGGAAAAAACTAAGGAATGTTTATATTGTAAACCTTACTGTGATATAACTACTGGTTTTTCAGGTGCTGGAGCCTATAGTGACGGTAAGCTTTCATTGTCTTGTGAGGTTGGTGGTGACCTTCCAGAGATTATTGGTAGGGAAAGAGCCCAAGAGTTTATTAATTATGCTGATAGCATTTATCTTGAATTTGGAGCAGACCCTAAGGTGGAAGGAATAAATAATGATGAAGGGCTTAAGGAAATAAGAAGAAAGGCTATACAGGCAGGACTTAAGCTTATAGACTGTCCAATAAGACATCTTGGAACGGAAAAGGCTCAAGAAATATATTATGGTATTCAAAATTATCTACTAGATAATGGAATAGATATAGTCTTTAACACCCTTGTTCAAGATATCATTATAGAAAATGGAAAAGCTAGGGGAGTAGTGGTATCTGATTCTAAAAATAAAGAAGCTATAAAAAATATATACGGAAGTAAGATAATAATAGCCACAGGAAGAAAGGGTGCCGATTGGCTTAAATCTATGTGTGTAAAACATAGTATAAAGCATAGGGCAGGTACTGTTGATATAGGAGTTCGTGTTGAGGTTAGAAATGAAATAATGGAAAGAGTGAATAATGTCCTCTATGAATCTAAACTCATAGGATATCCATTGCCGTTTAAAAATAAAGTAAGGACATTTTGTCAAAATCCAGGGGGCTTTGTAAGTCAAGAAAACTATGATAATCAGTTGGCAATAGTAAATGGTCACTCCTATAAGGAAAAGAAAAGTAATAATACAAACCTTGCCATTTTAAGCTCCCACAATTTTTGTCAGCCCTTTAATCAACCTATTGAATATGGAAAAAAAGTATCAGAACTTGTTAATATGCTTGGAAATGGAAAAATATTAGTTCAAAGGTACGGAGATATATTAGATGGAAAAAGGACTTGGCAAAATGAACTGGAAAGAAGCAATGTTATACCGACCCTTACCGATGCCGTAGCGGGAGATTTAACCTCAGCAATACCCTATAGACCTATGATAAATATATTGAACTTTATTGAAGCCATGGATATAGTGGTGCCTGGCTTTGCAAGTAGAGAAACTCTTTTATATGGACCAGAGGTTAAATTCTATAGCAATAAGGTAATAATTGATGAAAATTTTGAAACAAATATTAAAAATCTTCATTGTCTTGGGGATTCCAGTGGATGGACTAGAGGATTGCAGATGGCTTCAAGTATGGGGCTTATGATGGGACAAATACTTTGTGAGAAATAAATCGCCAAAGGCGGTTTATTTTTTTAAATATTTTTATAAAAATTAAGAACAGATTATAAAATTCTTTTTCTAGAATATGGGTAAGATATAAAAAATAAGAATATGGTATATAAAAAATGATAAAATATATAGTTGTAAGAAAGGGGAATATATATGATTATTAGTTCCAATGGGGACCTATTAGCTCTAAAAAAAATTGGAAAAATAGTTGCTGAGATAAGGGATAAAATGATAGAAAGTATAAAACCAGGTATGACAACCGGTGAACTTGATGAAATAGCTGGAAGGATGTTGGATAAATATGGAGCAAAATCAGCTCCCGTATCCCAATATAATTTTCCAGGCTATACCTGTATTAGTGTAAATGATGTGGCAGCCCATGGTATACCAGGGGATTTAGTTATAATGGAAGGAGATCTAGTGAATGTTGATGTCTCTGCTGAGTTAGATGGCTATTTTGCTGATACTGGTGCAACTAAACTAGTAGAGCCAGGTTTAACTATAAAGGGTAAGCTACTGAATTGTTCAAAAAATGCTTTATACAAAGCCATAAATATAGTGAGAGATGGGGTTTTAATAAATGAGATTGGAAGGGAAATAGAAGCAGAAGCAAAATCTCAAGGTTTTAATATCATAAGAAATTTAACAGGACATGGGATAGGTAAAAAACTCCATGAAAATCCTAAACATATATATAATTATTATGCACCCAGGCATAAGGAAGTACTGACAAAGGGTCTGGTCTTGGCAGTTGAGACATTTATATCCACTGGAGCAGAGTATGTAAAAACTCAAGATGATGGATGGACTTTAAAGACCTTGGACGGCAGTTATGTTGCACAGTTTGAACATACTATAGTTGTTACAGAGGATGAACCTATTATTCTCACTGAATAAATCTCATAAAAACTTTATAATTCAAAACACATTTGTTCCGAGTATTATTTTGTATTATTATTAAGAATATAAAGATATAAAGGAGTAACTTATGAAAAAATATAAAAATTTAGGTATTAATATAGTTAATTTAGATATTGATAAAGCTTTAGATATGGGACTTGGAAGATTAGAGTTATCCCTAGGGAAAGAAGAGGGTTATGAAAATAAGCTGATAAAGTTTAATAAAAGTATTAAAAAAGTTGAAAAACTTAATATTCCCTACAGCATCCATCTACCGGTGTATGTTCCAGCTTGGTATACATATCATCATTTTTCAGCCTTTTTTATTGATGAAGATAAAGAAAAGAGGGAATTGTCCTTTAAATTATTAACATATAATCTAGAAAAACTAAAAGATGTTTCAGCGGAGTACTATGTTCTTCACTTTCCAGGCATAGCAGAAAAATGGCAGGATGAAGATAAATTCAAAAAAACACTGATGGATTCTTTAGATAGAGTAAATAATATGGCTAAGGAATATGGAGTTAAACTATATTTAGAATATTTTGGGTCCAATAAAAACTTCTATGATTACAATGAATGGATTCAGTTGATAAAGCCCTATGAAAATTTAGGAATACTAACTGATACAGGTCATCTTTACTTTGCTTCCATTATCAATAAATTTGATTTTTATAAAGCTGCTGAGAAGTTGATAGAAAACTCCCAGGCATTTCATCTATGGACCACCAAGGGAGGTGGAGCCTATTGTGATTCCGAGTATTATAATAAATATCATCACATAGGCCCCAATATCAATCAATATAGCATTGATGGATGGGCCTTTGATACAGAGAAGATAGTAAGGCTTATGGCTCAGCAGGATAAACCTGTAATAATAGAACCATCCATAAACTATAAAGGACTTCAGTATCTACTTGAAGGTATAGATAGTATAAAAAAATATTTTTAATGTTATTATTCTTTTATTGAAAACTACTTAAATATATGGGAGATTTTCTTATACATTAAAAGTGTCAGTATAGAGATTACAACTCCTTTAAGAATATTGAAGGGAACTACAGCATATAATATTAGGGTTTTTAAATCTACTATTGCACCATTGACAGCAGTTCCTAAAGCTATGATTTGTTCAATAGGCATTATCTGAGCATAAAAAGGTATAAGAATAAAATAGTTTACTAGGCCTCCGACCATTGCCATTGTAATAGTTCCCACTATCATACCAAGTAGGGCATAGGATCGCTTTCTCTTTATTAGATAAAATATTGAAGCTGGAACAATTAGTGCAGAGCCAACTATAAAGTTTGCAAGTTCCCCCACACCTCCTGTCATAGATTTAGTCAAAAGATGTAATATATTCTTAAGAAGTTCCACTATTATTCCTGCCATAGGGCCAAAGGCAAAGGCTCCAATGAGGGCAGGTAAATCACTTAAATCAATAGTCAAGAATGAAGGGAATAAAGGGATGGGAAATTCTAAAATCATTAGGACATAGGATATTACAGATAAAAATGAGATTTTTACCATGGTATTAACTGATTTAAGTTTCTTTATATCAAAAAAACTTTCCTTGATACTGATATTTTTTTCCATAAACATAACCTCCTAAAAATTTGTACTAATAAAATAACAAAGCCCTGAAGATAATTATCTTCAGGGCTAATTTACATAATAATATATTTTTTATACTTAAAAACATATCCTATGATTTATCTTCTCCCATCCAGACTTTACTGTCGGCTCTGGAATTTAACCAGATCAACCACATTAGTGGCTCGCGGGCTATACCGCCGGTCGGGAATTTCACCCTGCCCTGAAGAAAAACCTATATTAAGTTCTTTAATAAAATTTTAACATAGTATATCTTAAAAATCAACTAAAAAAAAAGAAAGATTTCTGTAACCCATTTTCTTCTGATTCATAAGATGGAATTATGAACAATAAATTATTAGCTTAGGCTAATTTAAGAACGAAATTTAATAAAACTCATAATATATAAGTGAAAAAAGAATAATTTTAGCCATGGCTAATATAAGGAAATGGAGGATTAGAGATGGATACTTTAATTAAAAGGATAAAACTATCTTCAGCACCTATTGGCTCTAGGGTAAAAGTTATTGCCCTAAAGTGTAGTGGACTTCCAAGACGAAGGATGATGGATTTAGGTATAGTACCTGGTACGGTTATAGAAGTTCTCAGAAGAAGTCCCTTGGGAGACCCAACGGCCTATAGTATAAAGGAAGCATTGATAGCACTTAGAGAGGAAGAATCAAAGGACATAATAGTAGAATGGGAGGTGTAAATATGGGATTGACCCATCAATCAAGTGGAAGGGATATTCTTAAGAAAAAGTTTAATATAGAAAGAACCGATGAGTTTGTTATAGCTTTAGCTGGAAACCCTAATGTAGGTAAATCAACGGTTTTCAATGAATTAACTGGACTTAAACAACATACGGGAAACTGGCCAGGAAAAACCGTAATGAATGCTAGGGGAAATTATACCCATAGGGATAAAAAATTCATCCTAATGGATTTGCCAGGGACATATTCATTATTGGCTAATTCAGTAGAGGAACAGGTGGCAAGGGATTTTATTTGTTTTGGAAAACCCCATGCTACTATAGTAGTAACCGATGCTACTTGTCTTGAGAGAAATCTAAATCTTGTACTTCAGGTTATGGAACTGACAGATAATGTTGTAGTATGTGTAAATTTAATGGATGAGGCAGAGCGAAAGGGTATTGAGGTTGATATTCAGGACTTAGAAGCAGAATTAGGAGTGCCTGTAGTAGGCACAGTAGCTAGAACTGGAAAGGGGCTGCAGGAATTGATGGATAGAGTTTACAATGTAGCCCTTGGAATAGAAATGCCAAAGGCCAATAAAATGAAGTATTCTGAGAAGGTAGAAAGGATCATAGAAAAAATCACACCGCAGATAGATAATATACTAGAAGGAAAACTGGATTCAAGATGGGTGGCCTTAAGATTAATAGACGGGGATAAGACCATATTAGATTCTATCTATGAGTTTATATATGATGAATCTTTGTTTGAAAATGAAAAGGAGGAGGGTGGAAAAAAGTGAATTCTAAGCAATATTCACAGGTGATTGATGGGTTAATGGGTATAGCTGATAGTATTAAAGAAAATAATAATGATTCTGTAAGGGATGATATAGTAAAGGACATATATACCCAGGCTGAAAAAATAGCTAATAAAGTTGTAATTAAAAAAAATAACAGAAAAATATATATAGGAAAAAGATTAGATGATCTTCTTACGTCTAAACTATTAGGCTTTCCTATAATGTTTTTGCTACTAGGGTTAGTATTTTGGATAACAATAACTGGAGCCAATTATCCATCGGCAATGATTGCCAATGGACTGTTTTGGCTAGAAGGAAAGATAATGAATTTCTTTTTAGCTATAAATGCTCCCCAGTGGCTATATGGAATTTTAGTATTAGGTGTATATAGAACATTGGCATGGGTTGTATCTGTTATGCTTCCTCCCATGGCAATATTTTTTCCACTTTTCACACTACTAGAAGACCTTGGGTACTTACCAAGGGTAGCCTTTAATTTAGATAAGCTATTTAAAAAGGCAGGTGCCCATGGTAAACAGGCCCTTACAATGTGTATGGGTTTTGGGTGTAATGCGGCAGGGGTTATTGCTTGTAGGATTATAGAATCCCCTAGGGAAAGGCTTATAGCAATGTTAACAAATAATTTTGTACCTTGTAATGGAAGATTCCCAACTCTCATAGCCTTGGCCACAATATTTGTTGGGGGGGTTGTAGCTAGCCAGTATAGTTCATTAGTAGCCTCACTATTTGTAACCCTGTTAGTAGTATTTGGTATAATAGTAACCCTATTAGTATCTTGGGCTCTTTCAAAGACATTACTTAAGGGAGTGCCTTCATCCTTTACTTTAGAACTACCTCCCTATAGGAAGCCACAGATAGGAAGGATTATATATACATCAATTATAGATAGAACTATATTTGTGCTTGGTCGTGCAGTAGCAGTGGCAGCACCGACTGGATTGGTGATTTGGATATTAGCAAATGTAACAATAGGAGATGTTAGTTTATTAGACCATGGGGCAGCCCTTTTAGATCCCTTTGCAAGGCTAATAGGGTTAGATGGATTTATATTAATGGCATTTATACTGGGTTTGCCAGCCAATGAGATAGTAATCCCAATACTAATAATGAGCTATATGTCTCAAGGAGCTATGCTTGAGCTTAATAGTTTATCCGAAATGAAGCAGTTATTTATAGATAATGGATGGACCTTTCTTACAGCTTTAAATGTAATGATTTTCTCACTATTGCACTTCCCCTGTGGAACAACACTATGGACCATGAAAAGGGAATGTGGAAGTACAAAATGGACGATTGCCACAGTGCTTATTACAACGGCTTCAGCAATTGTTGTATGCTTTATAACAACTCAATTTGCAGGATTATTAGGATTAGTATAGAATTAAATGAGGCACATATTATTGTGCCTCATTTTTGTACTCTAAAAACTTTTCTAATACATCTTTATTTTCCTTTAAAAAGCTAGATAGTTTTTTAAAGGTACTTACCGTTGAAGGACTAAGATAATGCTCCATGGCTTCTGCTTCTGCCGCCGGGTCACACTTACTATCTATTATTATTAGGAATTCCTGGAGTATATCATTTCTTTTAACCAGTGATTTACCAAGACGTAATCCCTTTTCAGTTAACCTAATTCTCTTATACCTTTCATAATCTAAATATCCTTCATTATTAAGTTTATGTAGAGCTTTGACCACGGAAGGAGGTGAAACCCCTAACTTTTCTGCAATATCTCTGATTCTAATCTTATCCTTATTAATGTAAAGATTATAAACTTCTTCTAAATAGTCTTCTAAGCTTGGAGAAAGCATACCAATTCACCCCCTAATTATTAATTATGTCCTAATATAAAAAAATAGAAGTAAAATAAAAAAAGCTTTATTAGCTCCTAAAAAAAGTTTGAGCTCCTAAGCAATAAAAAAAGTAGCAAATTCAACTTAAAAGTTGAATTTGCTACTTAATATGTAATTTAAAATACTTATTTTTTTTCATCAATAAAGTCCATGCCATTTACTTCTGTACTACTATCCGATCTATCAAGTAAAAAGTATAAAATTATACTCATAATAACTATTAGTACTTCCATAATATCACCGCCCAAGTCCATAATAAAAGTCTTTTATGGTTTTATTATAGCACTGAGGATAGGAAAAATAACCGATGTAATAGTATTGTAAAATAATCGTAATTTCTGTAATAAATTCAATAAAATATTCACACTTTTTGATATGAAACATATACTACTATTGAAATATATTTTAGTAAAAAGAACAAAATCTTCAATTTAAATAAATTAAGTTCTATGTGGATTTTGTTGATATCCATAACAGAAATTATATTTTATCCACAGCTTTATAATGAATATAATTTCCTATGGATTATAAAAAAGGCTGAGACTAATAAAACTGTCTCAGCAAAATAAACAAATTAGTTTTAAATTTGTAATAGTTAAGATCTATTTAAATATTTATAACAAGAGGGCTGTCTTGGTTATAAATAATTTAAATTCAGGCTGGAACGAAGGAACTATAAAAATATAGACCTATCGATATTAATCGCAAGAAGTACCAAGTACTAATAGTAGAAGTATTAAAAACAGGATGAACGCAATGCAATCGTCATCAAAGAAACTTCCTCCACCACAACCCATGGTAACACCTCCTTTAAAGGGATTAAATGCTTTGGTCAATACCATAGTATTCAGTTGTATTTAAAGTGTGAAAAAACTATTTATTCCAAGCTAGGGCCCTATAGGAGGTAGGCCATAGCATAATCATTACCTATTAGCTAAATTTAATCACAAGAAGTACCAAGTACTAATAGTAATAGGATCAAAAATAAGATGAACGCAATGCAATCATCATCAAAGAAATCATTGAAGCCACCCATAGCTACACCTCCTTATAAGGAAATATATATGTTAAACTGGCTAATATATTAGCTCAGAGAAACAAACTGATTTTCATGGTACTAAAATACTAAATCCTCATAATTATATTTTTTATCTATTAATCACAACAAGTATCGAGGACTAACTATCTTTCCCAGTATCATACTATTCATGAAGATTAATATTGTTACTTTTGAGCCTAATTATATATAAACCAACTATATTTATTGATATAGACGCTAAAATCCATGGTATTATTACTAGTGATTAGTCCTCAGCACCTAATATTAGTAAAAGTAAAATTAAAAATAATATATATGCTTCCTGTTTAGTATAGGATGCCATTAATACACCTCCTTTGGGAGTCTAACCGATTACCTTGGTCAATAACATATTATTCAAAGTCCTAAAAAAAGTTACACATGGCAAAAATTCTTTTATAAAAAATAAAAGCTGAGAAAACATCTCAGCTTTTGAATAATGATATCTATATATAAATTTTAGCAATCGTTAAATAAGAAAAGGAAAACACAAGCAATTATAATTATCCAAATTAGCTCGTCATCAAATTTATTGAATAGTCCCATAGATGCACCTCCTATAAGATAAAGGATTAGTTAAAAAAAAGCTGGGATCTACCCCCAGCTATAATTTCTGTTTATTAATAATCATTACATAAACATAAAAATAAAATTATCCATGGTAACCAATCTTCGATGTCATGGAAGATATCATCAAAATCATCACATAAACATAATAGTAAGATTATCCATAAAAAAATATTGTTGTCATGAAATAAGCCACCGCTAAAAAAGCTCATTAGCTCACCTCCTTAAAAGAAGGGGGATACTTTCTTCTTTTAATATCATACTATTCAGCTCTGTACAAAAGGTGAAAAATATATGTTAAACCACTATCTAGTGATTACATAGACATAAGAATAGTATTATTAAGAAAAGAAGATTATTGTCATCATTACATCTATTTCTTCTACAAAGACCCATAAAAACACCTCCTGAAAGTTTATTAAGCTTTCTGGTTCAATATTATATTATTCATAACATGATAAACCGTGATAAATTTTAAAATAAAAAAGGCTGGATGAGTCCAGCCTGAATTTATATTATATATTAGTGGTAGCAGCAGCAAAGTAATACAAGTAACCAAGGTAGATAATCTTCTATATCATCAAGAATGTTGCCATCACAGAAGCATAATAGAAGAAGTAATAAAGGTAAATAATCTTCTATATCATCAAATATATCATTATCACCACATAGGCAGAATAATAATATAATCCATATTAAATAATTGTCATCAAATCCTTTGAAGAACATTAACAAAAACACCTCCTTGATATAATATAATTATTAAATCTTCAAAATCTATATCTAGGAAGGCTGGGATTATTCCCAGCTCTTATTTATTAACAACCTCTATCACAGAAACAGTAATAAAGGAATACAAAAGGTAACCACTCTTCAATATTTTTAACTACATCTTCAACTAGATCGTCACAGAAGCATAATATTACAAGTAACCAAGGTAACCACTTCTCGTAATCATCTAGTAGGTCATCTAGAAAATCATTTCCGTCATATAGACAGATGAATAGTAGAATTAGTGGTAATAAATCGCTATAATCTTTTCCACCAAGACAGCCCATCATTACACCTCCTTAAAATGATGTAAAACTCTAAACTTAATATCATATTATTCATTTTTTATCTGATGTGTGAAAATTTATTTAAGGCTTAATTGATAGCAAAATCATGGAATTATCACTATCATATTCAATAACTTTGAATCTTTGTATATCTCAATATTATAGTATTCTTGACCCTATATTTTGTGATAAAATTCAAGCAAAAAAATAATAGGGTAAAACCAAAATTTTGGTCTTACCCTATCATTCCTTTAAACTTAAATTAGGAAATACTATAAAAGCTCATCTAATCTTTCTTTATCAAAACCTACTATAATCTCATCGTCTACAAAAATAGCAGGAACACCCATTATTCTTTTTTGTATTAATTCTTTCCTAGCACTAGGGTCAGAGTTAATATTTCTTTCCTCAAAATCTACTCCTTTTTGCAAAAGATACTCCTTCGCTGTATGACAATGAGGTCAAGTATTACTTGTAAAGATAACTACTTTTTTCATTGATTCCACCTCCTAAGGTTATTATTACCCAAAACCATATGATTAAAAACTATAATAAATAGACAAGCTACCCATTGTAAATCTATCTTGATACTTTAACTGCCTACTTTACACTATAAAGCTAATATCACCTATAGGGCAATATCAACTACAAAAACACCTAGGATTTCATCTTCATATTGGATAAAAGTAGACACAGTTACACAATAATTATTGGTGGCTATTGAAATATAAGGCTTTGAAATATAGTCATTACCCTTAATACTTTCCTTATAAAAAGGTCTATAGGAAACATCTACAGAATCAGAGCCTATATTCTTAGAAAATCTAATAGCTAATCCTTTAGAATCTACTAATGAAACTAATTCAAATTTGTCATTTTTTTCTTGAAGTTCAGAAAGTTTCTTCTCATCAATATCATCCAGTGAAGAAAAATTATTTTCTCTAATAAATTCTTTTGTTATTTTAAGAGAATCCTCAATATTTTTCTTAGTAGCCTCATCGATTTTAAGATTAGATTTATATTCTTCAACGGTATCATTAAGCTTCTCAGAAAGTTTATGTAAATTCTCAAGGGACGATGCCATAAACTGAAGGTTAGACACCTGTTCTTCAGATATAGAAGCTGTCTCTTCTATATTTGCAGTAACATTTTCACTGGCCTTTGATATATCATCAATTAGTTCAAATAATTTATTTGCATTGTATAGCTGGTTAGAACAAAGCTTCTTGATACTTTCAACAGCTGTGATAGTACTGGATACAGAAGTTTTAACACTTTCCATTTCAGTTTTTGATTTATTAATAAACTCAATATTTTCATTAAATCGTATGGCTTCCTCAGATATGTCTTTAGATAAAGTATCTATTTTATCCACTACCTCTTTAACTATTGAATTAATATTGCCTAGGGCATCATTAGATTGATCAGCAAGTTTTCTAACTTCATCGGCTACCACAACGAAGCCTCGGCCTGCTTCTCCGGCCCTAGCCGCTTCTATAGAAGCATTAAGGGCTAATAGGTTTGTCTGGTCACTAATTTCCTTAATTATATTGATTATATTGTTTATATTATATATTTGAGATTGTAATGATTTGATTTCATTAACGATCTCAAGGTTAAAGTTAGAGTTATCTTCCATCTTCTTAACTAAATTATTATAGTTTTCAAAATTTCTTGCGATGGAACTACTCATACTTTCAGTTATAGAATTGGTATTGCTAGCATACTTGTCTATTTCATTGCTATCATTTACTAAAATTTCAGTGGCAGATCTAGTATCATAGGTTTCTTTAGCTTGTCTATCAACTATGGATGCCATATCATTAATTGTTGATGCAACATCTTGAAAGGATAGAGAGATTTCGTTACCTGCCTTATTAATATTTTCAATAAGTAAATATAGCTTTTCAGATGTTATTAACATATTACCAAGTATAGTTCTCATCTGGGAATTCAAATCATTAATTGAATCAATTAATTTTAAAAAATCCTTAGATATAGATTTATTCATCCTAACTGATACATTTCCCTTTTTTATATCAATTATGTAATCATTAACAAACTTAATTTGTTTTTTCATCAATACTATTATTAGTACTGATGAGATTATGGGAAGTATTAGAGTGTATGGGAAAAATTCATGAAACATTCCTGATATGATACTAGATAAAAAAATTAGTCCTACAGAAATAGTTTTTATATACTTTGAAAATATCATTGATAATTCCTCCTGAATTATAAATTTTAGGATATATAGGCATTAATCATAATATATATTTATTACATGGCCTTTGTCTTAATATGCCTATAGGTATTATTAGAATAAAATGGAGGTAGTTCAATTGGAAATAGATGTACAGGGTATATTAGAAAAATTCAACATAAAAAGCAAAAAAATTATCCCCATAAATTCTAAATATATAGTTGGAACAAAAAAAAACATCTATATTTTGAAAAAAATAAAAGTTTCTGAAAGGAAGATTCTATTTATCCATTGGTTTAAAAATCATCTACTAAAAAATGGTTTCAGAAACATTGATAAATATATTATAACTAAAGAAAATAAATATGTAAAACATAATAATTCATTATTTGTATTAACTAAGTGGATAGATGGGAGACTGGGAAATGCCTATGATTATATAGATGTAATTGAGGCCAGTAAAACTTTAGGATTACTACATAGGGCATCTAAGGGATACAAGCCCCCATCAAAGGCTAAAATTATTTCTAATTTGGGAAAATGGCAGGAGATACTTTTAAAAAGATGTGAAGATTTTACATATATGAAATGTTTAGTGGAGATGAAAAAAGTAAAAAGTTATAGTGACTATCTATTTTTGGAAAATTATAACATGATTTATAATAGGGCAGTAGAATCAATAAAAAGTATTCAAGAAAATAATTATTTTTCCAGAGTAAATATTGATGGAAAAGATGGTTATGTGTGTCATGGCAACTATAATCTAAATAATATAGTAGTGGACGAGAAAAAAAAATATCATGTAATAGGTTTTGAAAAATGTAGATTTGAAATAAGGGCCTTTGACTTGATTAATTTTATTATTACAACAATGAATGAATTGAATTGGGATTTTAATATTGGGGGAAAAATAATAGAAAATTATGATCAAGTTAGAACATTAGATAAGGATGAGTATAAAATAATCTTTTCTTTTCTGCAATTTCCCTTTAGCATTTGGGGAAAATTAAATAAATATTATTTTGAAGATATATCACAGACCAAGGTAAAATATCAAAAAGATATACTAAAAATTTTAGAAAACATAGAAAAAAAGCAGGAGTTTATAAAAGAATATAAGAAAACTTTTTTATAAAAAATCCCATCATAAAGATTCCTACTATTTTCCCCTAAAAACTTAAATTTTTTTGGAAAAAATTGATCTTAAAACTAAGAACTGAGAATTAACAACTAATAAAGCCTCTTTAGACGCCTTTGTTCAGTATTAATTATCATATCTAGAATATCAAACCTTCTATTTTTATGGTATCCTAAAAAATTAATATCATCAAAACCCCTTCTAGGAGGCATACCTCTGTAAATATGAAGGGCTTCTATGCAGTCGCCTATTATAGTTCTTACAATTTGTTTTGCATGAAATTCATCTTTAGTAGTAGATTCTAAAGCATTATTGGGTATATAGGTGGATATTTTTATATTTAAATTATTCATTACAGCTTTAGATAAAGCCACAGGCGGTATTGCCAGACTTTTGATTTCTATCCTATCTAGAAGTCTTTTAGAGACTCCGTGGGGACCGTGGCTAGGAATACTATAACCTATGGTATTGTAAATGCCTAATTCTATATTAAATTGTTTTCTATAGGCCAAAAGCTTTTTAGCTATAGAATTTTCTTTAATATCATATAGATAACAATTTGTAAGGGCCATATCCACACCATTATAGGTCACATCAAATATTATCTTGTCTATATTGGCAGAGATATTTCCACTCATATCACCATCAACAAATATAAAAGATGAGCCACCATCTAAATAGGCAAAAAAAGCGCCTATTGCCCTAGGAACATCTAAACCCAAGGGTTTATTAAAGTAAATAATTTCAATACGCTCATCTTCTATTTCCCCTATTACTTCCAAACTATTATCGGTACAACCATTTAATATAACTAATATTTTATCGGTTTTTGTTTTTGCTATCATACGAAGGGTATTTCCAATACTTTTTTCCTCGTTACTGGCTGGTACAATTGTATAAATCATAGTTTTTCACCCCCATATATTATTTATTTTACAAGTCATATATTTAATAGTGAGTATGCACTTAAAGTATTGAAAAATCATAGTATATAATAGGTCGGTATATATACTTAAGGAGGATTTATATGACAAAACTGAAAATTGGAGATATAGTAGCAAGAAAATCATATAATCATGATATTTTATTCAAAGTAATTGAAATTAATGAAGGATTAAATAGTGAAAAAACAGCTATTCTTAAAGGTGTAGACCTAAGAATATTGGCTGACTCTCCTGAGAAGGATTTAGATATAGTATCACAGGATGAAATAAAAAAGTTTAATAAATCCTTTAATAAAAAGGTAGACAGAATAGTTAAAAATATTCTTAAAAATAGAAGAAAAAATGATATTAGTTCATATACTAGGCACGCCCCAGAACACCTTAGAAATAGCAGCTATTTTGGTAGAGCTGGTAAGGTTCTTCATATAGATGGAGATGGAGAGTATTTAGAAATATGTCTAAATATATACAAGCAATTAGAAGTAGAAGCTGTTGGAAAGATAATACCTGAAAAAGAACAGCCTAAAGTTATAGAGGGTCTTTTAAGGGAATATAACCCCGATATATTAGTTCTAACGGGGCATGATAGTTTGCTAAAGGATTTTAGAAGTTTTAATAATATAGAAAACTATAGAAACTCAGCTTATTTTGTTGAAGCTGTAAAGGTGGCTAGACAGTATGAGCCTAGCATGGATGAACTAGTGGTTTTTGCTGGAGCATGTCAATCTTTATTTGAAGCAATAATAGATGCAGGAGCTAACTTTGCCAGTTCACCCCATAGGACACTAATTCACTGTTTAGACCCTGTATTTATTAGTGAAAAAATCGCTTATACAAGTGTTGATAGATATATATCCATAGAGGAAATATTAGAGAATACTATTACAGGAGTAAAGGGTGTCGGTGGATTTCAAACTAGAGGGAAATATAGAAAGGGATTACCTAAATCACCCTATCAGTAAGCATTAAATAAAATAGTAACACTAGATAACGATTAAAGGAGGCATGTGTCTTGAATGATGACAAGGAGGATGTAGTAATAAAAGTCTATGACAGTAAAAATAAAAAGTTAATTAATATGAATATAGATGAGCTTATACCCCTTATGGTAGCAGCTCAAATTGATATAGATTTCAACTTAGAAGTTATAAAAGTACAATGTATAATAGCAAGAACTATTCTTATAAGAAAATCTAAAACCTTTGGAGGGAAGGGTTGTTCCCTTCATCCAGAAGCAGACTTTTGCTTAGATGGACATTGTGGTAAAATAATGGGACTTGAGGACTTAAAAAGCAAATGGAAGGATAAATTCCAAGAAAATTTTGAAAAGATTAAAAGGGCCGAAAGGGAAACAAAGAAGCTCATTATAACCTTTAATAATAAAGTAATAGATCCTGAGTATCATTCAACCTGTGGAGGAGCCACAGAGAACTCTGAAAATGTTAAAAATCATAAGGTAGTATATTTAAGAAAAGTTCTATGTGATAGATGTGAAGAATCACCCTATTGGCAAAATGAAAAAGATATAACCATGAAAGAAATAGAAGAAAAATTAGGAATAAATTTCAATAAGCTTTCAGCCATGAAAGGACCTCGGATAGAGGGAGTAATAGAAGAAATAGAAAGGGACGAAGAAGGAAGGATTTGTAAAATAAAGATAGGAGATAAAATATTTAAGGGAACTGAAATTATGGAAAATCTAGGACTTAATTCAACTAGATTTGGTTGGAGTCCAGTAATCATGAGATTTCAGACCATTGGCAAAGGCCATGGGTTAGGATTATGCCAATATGGAGCAAATAAAATGGCAAAGGAAGGAAAGTCATTAGAAGAAATAATTAGATATTATTATACAGGAGTAGATATAAAAAAATATGAAAAACCCACTAAAGATAAGCCCTTAAACAATAGAATTCTAGTAATAGATCCAGGTCATGGGGGAGAAAAAAATCCAGGAATAATTGGAGCTAAGGGGCTTATGGAAAAGGATGTTAATCTACAGATAGCAGAGGTTCTTAAAGAAATACTACAAAATTCGGGAGCAAAAGTAAAAGTTACCAGAGAAGAGGACATATATGTACCCCTAAGTAAACGGGCTAGGATTGCAAATGAAAATAGACCTGATTTTTTTATCAGTATTCATATGAATTCCTTTACTAATCCAAATATATCCGGGACAGAAGTTTATCACTATAGGGGAGATAAGCAAGGAGAAATATTAGCTAGTTTTATTATTCGGAAAATGACCCAGGAGCTAAAAACAATAAATAAAGGAGTTAAAACTGCTGATTTTTATTTGTTAAAATCCGTAACTACAAGCGCTGTACATTTGGAGGTGGCATATCTTTCAAATCCACAGGAAGAAAAAAAATTAACGGATAAAAAATATATTGAAAAAATAGCAAAATCAATAGCAGATGGAATAAAAGAATACTATGCCTATCACCTTTAAAACTTACCTACGCTTATTATAAAAAAAGCGTAGGTATTTTACTTTACCAAAAAACTTGATATATATTACCAAGGATGAGATATTTTTTGTAAATTAATTGGGAAAAAGTATCAAATTCCACTTTATAATTAATATTAATTTAGATACCATGGGAAGAAGTAAAAAGATTCCAATTGGTATAATATTTGCAATATTATTACTAATGTCAAAAATTTTCATAAATAAACTATAAAGAAAAGGGTGGTAGAATGGGAAAAGAAAAAAATATGAATAAGATACTTTTGCTTCTAATGATAATCCCTGTTATAAGCATTATTGAGACAGTTGTTGTTTTACCTAAGGTTATAGAATATAGTTTGTTAGGTTTAAATTTAATAGCTATCATAATTATTTTTAGAAGTGCTTTAAGTACTTCATTATCCAAAAAAGAAAATGATAAGTCAAAGAAGCAAAATAGTATTGAGAAAATCACTTATTCTCAACTCTTTAAAATAACAGAAACTATTGGATTTGATATACAACAATTATTATGGATGTCACAGGATAATATAGATGCCTTTGAAAAAATAGTACAAACTTCTACTCAAGTTCAAGAATATAGTCAACAAAATGCAGCAAGTATTGAAGAAATAACCTCAAGTATTAATGAATTTGTTACCTTCGCTGAAAGGCTTAATGGGAAGAATGAAAAAATACTTGATGAATCTGAAAACTCCATGAATTTACTTAAAGATAATTATTCAACCATTTGTAAAATAGAAAATTATTTAAATGAATTCTCTAAAAAGATAAAAAAAGCTACAGATTATAATACCGACCTTGATAAATCATCTCAAAATATAAATAGAATTGTTGACTATATCAAGGATATATCAAATCAAACAAATCTATTAGCGTTAAATGCTTCTATTGAGGCAGCAAGGGCAGGTGAAAAGGGAAAGGGTTTTGCAGTTGTTGCCAATGAAATCCGTAAATTATCCGACGAAACAGAAAATGCCATATATGAAATTCAAAACATTACTAGAGAAATAGTTAAAGGCATAAAAAATTCAAATAATGCTATGAATGAATGTGGTGATAAAATATCTAAAATCAACGATATAGCTGTACAATCTAGTCATGTCATAAAAAAAACAGAAGAAATAGTAGGTGAAATAAAAAATCAAATATTAGATTTAAATAATATGTCTAAAAATCAAAAAATATTAGCTAAAGAAATTGAAAGTACTATGGAAGTTATAGCCTATGCAGTAGAAGATACCCATAGTATAGCTTGTAGTTCCATAGAAATGATTAGTAATCAAAAACATAAAAACTATGAAATAAA
>CBETVX010000040.1:0-26423 GCA_965539935.1 uncultured Eubacteriales bacterium
TTTAAATCTTCGAAAATACTTATTTTTTAATGAACTTTATGTTGAGAACTTTAAATTAATATAGGTTTTTTCTCCTTAGTATTAAATATACTTCCTCTTATTTACCTAATTAAAAGTAATAAATTAGTCCACTCATAAATATATTAATAATACGATAATAATGAGAGGTGGTATAATGTTAAGGGTTGTAATTATTACAAGAAAGAACCTATACATAGCTTTAGCAATATTAATTGCCATAGTAATTGGCGGAATATTACTTATGTACTTTACTAAGTCTGATGAAACCTTCTCTGAAACTTTAAAATACGCCTATAATAAAATAACTCCCCAGCAGGCTAATGTTCTCATTAGCCAAAATACTGATTTGACAATTTTAGATATTAGAAATGAAAGTGAATACCTTGAGGGTCATATTCCAAACGCTATATTAATGCCCTATAAAGTCATGAAGGATAAATATTCTAGTTTTGATAGACATCAAAAGTACTTAGTATACTGTGAAGATGGCAAGAAAAGTGAAAAACTTGCAAAATTATTATCTAAAACTGGATTTTCTAAAGTATATGTTCTTATAGGTGGCATAGAAAATTCTGGTTTTGAACTGGCTAAATAAAATATTTTTATAAAAATTACACCGCTAAAAGCGGCGTAATTTTTTTGTTGAATATAGCTCAAAATTCAACTATATTTCTATAATATAAGGCCTATTAATAAGTCTATAAATAATGCTAGACCCCTTTGGCTTAATACATAGGAGTTATGGTAGGTTTCATTGGAAATACTACATTACCTGTTTTGGCATCAACGAAGTGAAGCCAATAACCATAGTCTCCCTTTTCAGGCTTTTTATCCTCTAATGGATGCCAATAAACAAATCCTGTCATACCTCTGAAGGGTTGTTCTTTATATAAATATCTACCTGGTACCCCATAAACATAATATTTTACCTCTTTATCCCTATCATAACATACTCCAAATATATAGTGACCATATTTATACATTAGATCATTACAATTACCCATATAGCACATATATGGACTATAGTAATAGGTATTTAATATATATCCAAAGAAAGGAAGAAATCCTCTATACATACTTTGGCTATTATAATCGATTTTCCACCATTTACACCTATTTAAATTCCTTTCAAAGGGTTCTATTTCTTCGTATTCTTTGAGCATATCTTTAACATACTTATAAACTACTTGATGATAGGGTTTATACTTGGGATGATTTCCATAAATTCTATCTTTTACTGGATCTTTATTATAATCGATCTCTCTATAATGTTTCGTGTTTTCTTTGTTTGTATTTTCTATCTCTAAATTAACGTCTTCTTCTTTACTGTTCTCCTCTTCTTCAACTTCTTCTTTTTCTTCTTCTCTTTCAATTTCTACATCATAGTGTTTATTAGAATCCATATTTTCACTTGTATCTTCTTTTTTATTCTTTGGTTTTACTTCTTTATTCTTATCTTCATTTTCTATAACTTCTACTAAATCCTGGGATTTTTCAATCCCTTCATTTTCCTCAATCTCTTCATCCTCTTCTTCAGGCCCTATATATAAGTCTTCAGATGTTTTCTTTATGGCTTCCATTATCTTCTCATATTTTTCCTTATCTTCTTCATCTAAATCATCATTTTCTGTTGCCTTGACAGTTTCACCACTTATAAGTACTGACTTCCAATCTACTTTTTCTTTATTTATATATCCTACCAATGGACTAAGTACATTCCTATTGTCATTGTCTTTATTTATAGGTTCAGCAACTATTGCCACAACATTAAAATCCTCTATTGTTTTTCCCTCACCATCGACATTATCTGGATTTAGCTGATTTTTTAGTTCCCCTTTACCTTTTTCATCTATCATAACAGTTCCTGTATCTACACAAGCATTTTCTCCCTTAGTACTTATAAGATAATTCCTGTAAATGTATTCTCCATTTTCATAATATTTTAGATCCTGTACATATACGTTTATTGTTCCTTTTCCATTTCTCACTTCAATTTTCGCATATCCCTTTGGAGTTTTTTTCGGCTTGTTTTCAAATCCTGAGTCTTCATTCTCAAGTATAATAAAATATCTTTTATATCTTTTACTACTACTCATTATTTACCTCCCTCCTAGAGCCCATTTAATATTAATATATGTCAGTAATCTTAAATAGTTCACTATTTATTTAGAAAAAAAGGACAAAAAATAAAAAAGAGCCCTATACAATGGCTAATATCCTTTATAGTTATAACGACCAATGCTGTTTACTACAAGGAAAATATATCCATAATATTAGGGTTCTTTTTCTATATATTTAGTAGGTTGTAATTAGTTTTTTATTAATTATTATTGTCTACTTAATTTTACTATAGGCTTCCTCAACACTTGATACCATTATAAATTGATTTGCCTCATCCTTTGCTACCCTATTTACTTGACTTCTAGCTATGGCAGAATCTAATGTAACTGAAAATCTATTTGCAAAGGGTGTTCCGAGGTAAACCTCAAAGGCTTCTTTCATTAGAGGAGCTGCATCTTGAGATAAAGCTTTTTGTCCTTTAGCATCTATTATAAAGGAATATTCTCTAGGGTTAATTTTACTTATTTCTGTTTTTAAATCATCAATATACTTTACAACTTCCTCTTTCTGTATCATTCCCGCTACTTCTACAAGTATAACCTTTTTTGATGAATCAGTACTAATTTTTATCACGGCTTTTCCTCCTTTAATATATGTATTGTTAAGAAAATACTTCCAATATTATAACATAATTCCTTATTTGCGGAAATATGAATATGTCAATTTTGCTCAAAATATGATAAAATATGTAAAAATTAGTTCTATAGTCCTATTATTTTGTCGATTTATACATGTTATCCTATATTTGTATGCATTGAAAATAAAGGGAATGGAGGAATAATTATGAACAATATAGAGTTAAAAGAAAGGCCTTTTGTATTAGAGAATGTGAAATATCCTACAGACTTAGACCTTACCTATGAAATCCTTGATCCATCGGATGAATCATTACTCATTGAAACTGCCCAATGTCTTGCTGAAACATTTGCCGGTATAGAAATAAATGGAAAACTAGTTAGGGAACCTATGGTGGCAGCTTCCAACTTATCTGTAGAAGATATGTTTAAATTCAACTTAGAATATATGAAAAATGTTGTAGATCAAGAGTTGATTTTCATTGCTAGAGAACGGGAAACTGGAGAAGTTGTAGGGGTAATCGCATGTGAAGACTTTGATCCATATGAAGAAGCTCCAGTATTTGAAGGAAGTCTTGAACCTATGAATAATATAATAGATCTATTATTAGATTTAGATGAAAGATTTATTGATACAATTGAATATAAGACAAATAAAAAACCAACTACAGGAGAATATGTTCATTTATTTATGGGAGGAATTAAATACCCTAAACATCAAAAGTACATATTTGTAAAACTAGTAGAAACCATAGTTAATACTGGAATTGAACGGGGTTATAAAGGGTTTTTTGGAGAGGCCACAAATATAAAATCGATTAAGTTAATGTTAGATTATTGTAATTTCTATACCGTTAAAGATAGAAATAATAATACTATTTTAACAGAATACTCCAGTAATGAAGTTTTCAAGTCTATACCAGAAAACATAGCTACAGATTGTAGAATCGTATATAAACACATCGATCCTAGCTATGAGCTATAAAAATAAACTAAAGGAGCAGTGTCTTATTTTAAGACATAGCTCCTCTTTTATTTCCTTATCTATTTAATTTTTATTAATTTTATATAATGTATAACTACTGAAAATTTTATCTATAATATATCATACATATTATTGGCTAGCACTGCAAATTCCTCTATATTTAAACTTTCTCCCCTTCTCTTTGGGTCAATATCACTGGATATCAATATCTCTTTTATTTTATCCTTATCAAGATTTATCCCACTCATTGATAAAGAGTTAAGGAGGGTTTTACGCCTCTTTGCAAAGGCTGCCTTCACTACCTTTAAAAATGTCTTCCTATCCTTAATATCTACTTTGGGTTTATCCAAAAGTCTTAGTCTAATCACTGTAGATTCCACTCTTGGTTGAGGCATAAATACCGACCTAGGAACCCTGGTTATAATCTCAGGGTCACAGTAATACTGAACAGCTACTGTTAATGCTCCATAGTCTTTGGTATTTGGAAGGGCCTTTAACCTATCTGCAACTTCTTTCTGAACCATTACTACTATATCCCTTATAGGTACTTCATCTTCTAAAAATTTCATTATTATAGGAGTAGTAACGTAATAGGGAAGATTTGCAACAACCTTCACTCTTTTTGTATCAAACTTTTCTCTAACTAAAGTATTTAAATCAACTTCTAAAACATCCCGATTAATCACTTCTACATTGTTGTATCCATCAAGGGTTTCATCTAGTATTGGAATAAGATTTTTATCTATTTCTATTGCTACAACTTCCTTAGCATATTCACTTAAATATTGAGTTAAGGTACCTATTCCAGGACCTATTTCAATAACTCCATCATCCTTGCCTATATCTGCTCCCTTAATTATTTTATGTATAATATTTTCATCTATAAGAAAGTTTTGACCTAAGCTTTTTGAAAACCGAAAGTTATATTTATCTACTATTTCTTTAGTTTTTCTTGGTGAAACCAATTTGTCCATATTATCCCTACTTCATTTTAGATTTAACTTATAGGATATATCATGCTATATTTATATCCTTTCTATTGCCCTTTCAAATTCTTCTCTAGTAATTCCATAATTATTTAATCTATTTAAAAACTGTTTCGAGTTACAATATCCTATGCCCAATATTTTGCCTAGCTTATCCCTTCTCTTGGCAGCATTATCTGTACCTACTAAATCCTTTAGTAATAAATCCCTCTGACTAAACTCCTTCTTTTTAAACTTTATCTCCATACGTACCTTTGATAGAGCCTCTCTTATACTTTCAACAGAGGCATTTTCGATGCCTATGTCATCATCCTTCGTTGCTTCTTCCCTCGGTAAAAATGCATGTTTACAACCTTTTATTCTTTCAGAAATTCTCTTTCTAATTTTTTCCCCCGCAAAATCAGGGTCAGTAAAAATTATGACCCCAGTTCTTTTTTGTGCAAATTCTATTCTCTTAAATGTTTCTCCAGTTATCCCATAACCATGGGTAATGATTATTTCAGCATCAACGGCTTTTTTTACCGCTGCGGCATCATCTTTTCCCTCTACTACTATAACTTCTTTAATTATCATTCTTACTTACCCTCTTCTAATATATATACTTTTACATTTCTTCTTCCAAATTTCTGTACATCTTCACTATTTTCCATGAATAAATCTATTTTATTCCCTTTTATGGCGCCACCAGTATCTTCAGCTGAGGCCAATCCATAGTCTTCCCATTCACTATCTAAGGACTCTATATATAACTTTGTACCAAGGGGAATAACCTTTGGATCCACTGCTACTACCCCTGGTCTAGCTTTAGTTCCACTACGGGTTATTCCATAATAGGGATCACCTGGTCTTTTCCCAGTACTTTCATAGGAAAGGTCATAGGCAGTGGCACTCATTACTATGGCCTTTTCATATCTAAGAACTTGCCCCCTTGAGGCCACTAAGAATTTTGCCGTTCCCTTTTCTACTATTTCATCAATAGGCTCATCTATTATCTCTTCATTTACTACTTCCCTAGAAACCTCTACTCCATTCTCATAGGTTACTTTATACTCTATTTCCTTTTTTCCTTCTTTACCTTCTTGGATTTTCTTTACTATTTTACTATCTAGACTATCATTTTCTTTTGTAATAGTTTCAAAGGGCAGTTCTACTTCTTCCTTAACAAATTCTTCAGTTACCCTTACTATCTCAATCTCCCTATCAGAATTTATTCTTTCATCTAAGGCTGGAATAACTTTATCCTTTTCTCCCACTTCAATATTGTGCTGATTTAATATATCTTCCACTTTATTAAATGTTGTTAAAACTTGTAGGTTTTTCCCATCCACTTTTACATCAACGGCCTCAGCCCTATCGATTATAAGTTTCATTCCATCCTTTAATTTAGTTTCTTTATCCATACTTAACTTATCATATTTGTTTAAACTTATATTAGCTTTTTTTAAGGCATCATCAACATTAGATGATAAAATACTAATCCCAATCTCCTTATCTTCATCTATAATGGTAATATCCTTTTTCACAAAAGATTCAACCGATACTATGCCTAATACTAGCACAACAACAGTAATGAAGATAACTTTTTTGAGGCTAAAGATATTGGCAAGTTCTTTAAACTTTTCCATTTTATTTCCTCCTTGTGAAGGGGATTTATTTATATATGTATTCTCTTATAAAATAGACCCCTTGTCAAATATATTATCATCACCTATATTATGCTATTATTGTCATATTTATTCTTAGGTATTCTTTTTGTATATTTCCCAAAACTTCTACATATTTCCCAGGAAATTTGCCATATATACTATTTTATACCAAAAAATTTCTTAGCATTTTCAGTGGTTCTGCTAGCAACCTCTTCAAGGGAAATATTTTTTATCTCAGCAATTTTCTCTGCCACAAATCTAACATAACTAGACTCGTTTCTCTTTCCCCTAAAGGGAACAGGAGTCAAATAGGGAGAATCTGTTTCTATCATCATATAATCTAAAGGAATCTCCTTTACCACTTCAACTGTCTTTCTAGCATTTTTAAAGGTTATTGGACCTGCTATGGATATAAATGCCCCTAGCTTCACATACTGTTTTGCCAGCTCTGCACTTCCAGAATAACAGTGCATAAGAACCCCAGTGTCAAAGGCCCTTTCCTCCTTTAATATATTCATCACATCATTATTTGCTTCTCTATCATGTATGATTATGGGAAGATTTACCTCTTTAGCTAATCTTATTTGTTCCCTAAACCACTTCTTCTGAACTTCTCTGGGAGAATGGTCATAGTGATAATCAAGTCCAATCTCTCCTATAGCCATAACCTTTGGCTTTTTAGTCATACCCTTTATAAGCTGTAGCGTCATATCATCTAAGGTCTTAGCATCATGGGGATGGATTCCTACGGCAGCATAGATCATATCATATTTATTTGCTAACTCTACTGCACTAACTGAGCTTTCAAAATCAGCTCCTGGATTCATAATATATGATATTCCACTTTCCTTAGCCCTTTTAATTATTTCATCTCTATCCTTATGGAACCTCTCATCATTCAAATGTGCATGGGAATCAAATAACATAGTAAGTCTCCTTTCCTTTTTCCTGTGATTTTACCGCAAAATAATTAATTTTCAAATCTGTATACCCAATATGCAAGATTATATTTAATAGTCTCTTACTTTTTTCCTTAAATATGTAATGATTATTTTCAAAAAATATTATCCTAAAGGTTATCCTTTTAACATAATCTATTTTATAATATTTAATGGGTTTATTATTATGTCAATAATTTCATATTAAGTATCTCCAATAAAACATAATTTTCTACAAAATAGTGTGCCTGTAAAAAAAAATTCATGCTTAAAAATAATAAATAGAATTCATATTTATTTTATCACAAATACTAATAATAACCATAAAGTAGTCTTAAAGTTGGAAAAAAAGTAGATATTCTAAAGAATATCTACTTTTCTATTATCATAGCTCTATATTAACTAACTGTACTTCCACTTTCAATATCAGCTGTCACTAAAGTAAGTTTATCTCTAGATTCTGCAGCTAGAATCATTCCTTGGGATTCTACTCCTCTAAGCTTAACAGGCTTTAAGTTGGCTACAAGTATAACCTTCTGTCCTACTAATTCCTCTGGCTTATAGTTCTTAGCTATGCCAGATACCACTTGTCTTTTTTCTTCTCCTACCTTAAGTTGTAATACCAATAGTTTATCGGCATTTGGATGTTTTTCTGCTTGAACTACCTCGGCAACCTTCATATCTACTTTAAAGAAATCATCTATAGATATTTCGCCCTTTTCTTCTACATTCTTCTTTTTATTTTTCTTTTCTTCCTTTTTCTCTTCTTTCTTCTCTGATTTTGAAAGCTCTTCAAGTTCCTTCTCTACATCTATACGAGGGAATAATGGATTAGCTTTATGCACTTTTACACCAGAGGTAAGCTTTCCAAACTCTTTTGCATCTTCCCAGCCAGTTCCTTCATTTTCATCTATACCAAGCTGTACCCAAATCTTTCTAGCTGTCTTATCCATGAAGGGTTGAATAAGTATAGAAATTATTCTTATGGAATCAGCAAGATTATATAGAACTGTGTCAAGTCTATCCTTGTTTCCTTCATCCTTAGCTAAAATCCATGGAGTAGTTTCATCTATATATTTATTAGTTCTCCTAATTAGTTTCCATATTTCTTCTAGGGCATTACTAAAATCAAGTTTATCCATTCTTTCTTCTAATTTGGCCCATGTAGATATAGCCACATTCTTCAGATCCCCATCGAATTCGCCCTCTACCTTAGGTGCTGGAACTATTCCACCATTATATTTTTCTATCATGGCAACAGTTCTGCTTACAAGGTTTCCAAGGTCATTGGCAAGGTCTGAATTTATTCTGTTAAGTAATACCTCATTAGTAAATACTCCATCTTGACCAAAGGAATATTCCCTTAATAGGAAGTATTTCAAAGCATCTACTCCATATCTTTCTACAAGAACTACTGGATCTACCACATTACCCTTAGATTTTGACATTTTGCCACCTTCAAGCAATATCCATCCATGACCAAAAACCTTCTTAGGTACTGGAATATCTAAGGCCATAAGTATTGCAGGCCATACTATTGTATGAAATCTAACTATTTCTTTTCCTACTAGATGAACATTTGCAGGCCAGAATTTAGCATAATCTCCATCTTTGTTTTCCGGGTATCCTAAAGCAGTTATATAATTACATACGGCATCAAACCATACATAAATAATATGCTTTTCGTCGAAGGGTACTTTTATTCCCCAGTCAAAGGATGTCCTAGAAACACATAGATCCTCTAGTCCTGGCTTTAAGAAATTATTTATCATCTCATTCTTTCTAGATTCAGGTAATAGAAATTCTGGGTTTTCTTCAAATAGCTTTAATAATCTATTTTGATATTTTGAAATCTTAAAAAAGTATGCTTCTTCCTTTGTAAGCTCTACATCCCTGCCACAATCTGGGCATTTTCCATCCTTAAGTTGAGTTTCT
Organism: uncultured Eubacteriales bacterium; assembly: GCA_965539935.1. Classification (GTDB taxonomy): domain Bacteria; phylum Bacillota; class Clostridia; order Peptostreptococcales; family Caminicellaceae; genus CBETVX01. The sequence continues at coordinate 9,208 of CBETVX010000040.1, forward strand.
GTCCAGAAGGATTCACAAGGTGTACAGTACCAACCCTCATACTCACTTTTATATATATCTCCTTTATCATAAAGAGTTTGAAAAATCTTTTGAACTCTTCTTTCATGATATTCATCAGTAGTTCTTATAAAAATATCATAGGAGATCTCCATGGTTTCCCATAATTTCTTTATTCCGTCCACAATTTTATCGACATACTCCTTTGGAGTAACTCCATGTTCCTTTGCTACATCTTCAATCTTTTGCCCATGTTCATCTGTACCAGTTAAAAATTTTACATCATGTCCAGTAGCTCTTTTAAACCTTGCTATAGCATCGGCAGCAACTGTTGTGTAGGTATGTCCTATGTGAAGGTTTGAGCTTGGATAATAAATTGGTGTAGTTACATAATAAGTTCCTTTGCACATCTTATCTTCCTCCTTATATTTAGGTTACAGGTCACAGGTGACAGGTTTCAATTTGAAACTTTTAAATTTTTAAAAACCTAAAATACTCTCTTTAATCCCGTAATCTGATACCTTTCTTTACAAAATAAAAACCCCGTCCCTTAACATAAAAGGGACGAGGATTATCTCGCGTTACCACCCTATTTCGTCATTATGTCACCATAATGACCTCAATAAGTAATAGTCTATCACTTTGCAGTATAACGGCTGCAAACCGTTCTGACCTACTATTATTTCAATCAGACAGTTCAGGGGCCATCTTCAAAGTACCTTCTAGTATCGGCTCTCACCTAATCCGACTCTCTGAAACTAGCTAAGTACATCTACTCTTCCCATCATAACTTTTAAAATCTATAATATACTATTATATTTAAAAATATATTAAAATATTCGTAACTTGTCAAGAAAGTTTATACTTTTTACTTACATAAATATAACTCTACAGATAATAACAGCGGCAATAACTCCAGCTAAGTGGGATATAATGGCACAAATTAATGTATGTCGTGTTCTTTTTATACCTACTGCTCCAAAATATATGGCCATTGTATAAAATATAGTTTCCGAAGAACCAAGCATAGTAGATGCAAGTCTGCCTAAGAAGGAATCTGGACCATAAGTTGTAATGATATCTTTTACTAATGCTAATGATCCACTTCCTGATATTGGTTTTAAAATGACCAGCGGTATAAGCTCCTTTGGAAGTCCTATAAGCTTTCCTAGACCACCAAGGATATTTGAGAAAAAATCTAAGGCTCCTGAGTCCTTAAATATCCCTATTGCCAAGAATATGGCAATTAAATAGGGCATAATTTTTATTGATGTCTTAAATCCATCCTTTGCTCCCTCCACAAAGGTATCATATATCTTTACTCCTTTTATATATCCATGTACAATTATTAAAGTAATCATAAAAGGTATGGATGTTATGGATAAAACACCTAAAAAATTATTCATATTTTACTTCCTTTCGAAGAATTTACAGCTAATAATCCCTACTATGGTGGAAACAGTTGTTGCCACCAATGTAGTCCCAATTATTTCTGTAGGATTTACGGACCCAGCATCAGCACGTATCTTCAATACAGTAAGGGGAATTAACTGTACCGATGACATATTTATTACTAAAAACATTGCCATGGCATTAGTAGCTGTATCCTTATTATGATTAAGGCTTTGAAGTTCTCCCATGGCCTTAATTCCTAAAGCCGTTGCGGAATTTCCAGCTCCAAACATATTAGCAACTATATTCATTATAATAGCACCCTTAGCAGGATGTTCCCTTGGAATTTCTGGAAATAGTATTCTAATAAGGGGGCCTAGGGCTTTACCTACTGCTTTAATAAGTCCTGATCTTTCTGCTATCTTCATAAGTCCAAGCCATGTAGCCATTATACCCGTAAGTCCTATGGCAAAAATCACTGCTTCCTCAGTCTTAATTAATAATGTTTCATTTATTACTTCTAGATTTCCATTTAGGATACAAAATAAAATACCTATAATAATCATATAAAACCAAATAATATTTATCATATTTATCCTCCAAAATAAAGGGTCTAATAAAATATTTCATACTCCGTTGTATAAAATATATGAAATAATATTGCTAATTATTATAATGAAGAAATAATCTATTCTATATATTTCTATTGAATTATATTTTTGGTTATGGTACAAATAAATAAGTAGTTCATTATGGTCCTTTATCAAGCATGCAAAGGATGTGATAAAATGTTAAAATCAAATCTAGAAAATATTTTAAGTTTTATAGGTCCCAGTACTATAGAAAAAATGAGCATAGATATACCTAAGGATAAGATTTCTATAGATATTACTACTACCTCTAATACAAGAGATAATAAATATAAATTGGTATTTGAAGAGGTATTTTCCTTCTACTATGTTAATTCTAATGGTTCCTTGGAAAAAAGTCCTCTAGTTAATTCTACTCAACTTAATTCAATTATTTACTACAAAGACGGTATAGGTGAGTTTATAAATATTGATCGCCCTATAGAAGAATTAACCGATGAAGACATAGCTTTACCTAACTTTGCTTTAGAGCTTCTAGACTCATCTATGTTTATTGAAGCAAGAAGTATTAGAATAAATGACAAGAGGTTTAGAGTTGGATATCCAAGTATTTAAAGAATTATAAATGATTATATCTTTCAAAGAAAAGAGCAATTGATATGCTCTTTTTTTTATTATAAAATTAAGATAAGCAAATATTTAAAATTATCATACTTTTTAAAACCTTTTAATAAGTATTGATTTGGGGGGATTTATAATGAGCAAAGTAGTTTCTATGAATGAAGCAATTGGCCATATAAAGGATGGTATGACCATCATGGTGGCTGGATTTTTAGGGGTCGGTAGTCCCCATAGGATTATTGATAGCCTTGTTGAAAGTGGCGTAAAGGATTTAACATTAATCACCAGCGACACTGCTATGCCCGATGTGGGGGTTGGAAAACTCATAGTCAATAAACAAGTAAAAAAGATAATGGCTTCCCATATAGGCACTAATAAAGAAACGGGCCGTCAAATGAACGAAGGAGAAACTGAGGTTGAATTAATACCTCAAGGTACTTTAGTGGAGCGAATTAGGGCCGCTGGAGCTGGACTTGGAGGTATATTAACTCCCACTGGAGTGGGAACAATGGTGGAAGAGGGTAAACAGAAGATGGAAATAGACGGTAAAGAGTATATATTAGAACTTCCTATCAAGGCCGATATAGCCTTAATCTGTGGAAAAAAAATTGACACTAAAGGCAATATCTATTACAACAAATCTGCAAGGAACTTTAATCCCATTATGGCTACTGCAGCGGATATTGTTATAGCTGAAGCTGAAGAAATAGTTGAAGTAGGTACAATAGATCCAAATGACGTTATGACACCTGGTATATTTGTAGACTACGTTGTTGGAGGTGGAAAGTAATGGATAAGAATCAAGTTAAAGAGCTTATTGCTAAAAGAGTGGCAAAGGAACTTAAGGATGGAGACATTGTAAACCTTGGAATTGGATTACCAACAAAGGTAGCTAATTATATCCCTGAAGGAATAGATGTGATTTTACAATCAGAAAACGGTTTCATAGGTCTAGGTGCTGCTGCTGAAGCAGGACAAGAGGATAAGGATTTAATCAATGCTGGAGGCCAACCTGTTACTATCAAAACTGGTGCTGCTTTCTTCGATAGTGCTACCTCCTTTACTATAATTAGAGGTGGTCATGTTGATGCCACTGTTTTAGGTGCTCTGCAAGTAGATGAAAAGGGTAATCTAGCTAACTGGATGATACCTGGCAAATTAGTTCCCGGTATGGGTGGGGCAATGGATTTAGTTACTGGAGCTAAAAAGGTAATTGTAGCTATGACCCATACTGCAAAGGGAAAACCTAAAATCTTAATGCGGTGTAACCTTCCACTTACAGCAGCTGGTCAAGTAAACCTTATAGTAACTGAAATGGGAGTGATAGAAGTAACAGACCGGGGGTTAGTTCTTAAAGAAATAGGTCCTGGAGTTACTGTGGAAGATGTTAAGGCTGCAACTGAGGCTAATCTCATTATTGCTGATGACCTTAAGGAGATGGAAGTTTAGCAAAGAGTTTAAGGAACTATTCTTAGCTACAATCCAATAGCTTTCATGTTCGACTTTTAGATGAAAAAATCCGTAGTATGAAAAATCCAGTAGAAGATAGTATCTTTTATATCTTCTACTGGATTTATTTACTCTTTTATATAACTTGCAACTATCTCACCATAATACATTATATGATAATCATTATTTTGATATTTTGCATCCTTTATTTCTTGTGCCAATAGTCCTGGCTCCATAGCTTGTTGATAAACTACTTTACATTCATAGTGTAATTCACATTCTCCTATTATTGGAGTGTGGATAACCTTAGAATCTACAGAAGTTAATCCACATTCTTTAAACTTATCCATATCTCTTCCTGATTTTGTACCACAAATAGCTAATTCTTTTTTCATATCTACTTTTAATGGTACACTTACGGTAAATTCCTTTGCTTTTTCCAGCATTTCATATGTATATCTAGAATATCTAACTGCCACTATAAATACTGGCTTATTCCACATAAAACCTAGTGTGCCCCATCCTATGGTCATAGTATTAAGCTTATTATCATTTTTTACTGTAAGAAAGGCCCCCTTTTCTAACTGCTCCATCATTTCCTTAGAATATTCATTATATCTAATATCTTTAAACATACTATCCCTCCATTTTTAAGTTCTTATTTATAATTATACACTTTCTAATCTTTTATGGAAGTTTTTAGGACAAAAACTAATTATTTATTATTTATATGCATATATATTTTAAAAACACAGTTTAATTTTGATTCTAAAAAAATTTTTAGGGTAAATATTTAACAATTATTTTTTATTCGGAGGTGCTGAAATGTTAGATTATTTTAGAAGAAAACGTGAAGAGGAAGCCCGTATAAACTATGAAAAAGGTTTTTCAACCGGTACAGCCTTGGGAGCAATAGTTGGAGGCCTTATCGGTGGCTTGGCTGGTATATTAGCTGCTCCAGACTCTGGAAAAAACACTAGAAGAAAGATACAGGAAAATGCAACTGAAGTAAAAAACACCTTAGAAAATGAACTTATGGAAATGAAGGATAAAGTAAATGCTGAAATAATAGAGTCTATGAAATGGTTAAAGAATGAAATCGATGAAGCAAAGGAGTTGTTCAAAGGAGAAAAGAAGGAATTTAAAAATGAAGTAATCGACTCTGTAGAATATGAAGTTAAAAAAGACTCAGAAGAATAGAGGAATTTGAAAATTTATGTAGAAAATAATCTCAAAAGATAAATTTAATAATTGGAGTGATTATATGACAGATATTACGATTAGCCTCTTTGATCTTGGTGTTGTTCTTTTGTGGATAGCTTTATTAGTTTTAATAGGCTATTTAACATTAGTTCTAAAAAAATTCTATGAAACCCTTAAGGACGTGAGGGAAATAATTACAGCAAATAAAGAGAACATTGAAAAAACCTTAGATGAAATGCCTTCAATTGCAAAAAATATTGATGAAATTACTGGGGAAGTGTCCCATGATGTTAAGTCTGTTAGGGGTACCATAGACAGTATAACTGAAAAAAGTGAAGCTGCCGCCTCATCATTAAATGAAACTGGTGATATTATAACAGGTATAGCTGCCTTAATACAAGTAGTTATGTTTATAAAAAACTTTATTAATGATACATTCTCCAAAAAAAGAAGGGTGATTTAAGAAAGAATTCATCACAACCTAAAACATGAAAACAATATTTTTACATTTAACCAACTATGAGATATGGATTAACCTATATCTCATAGTTTAGTTATAATAAATTTTCAGAGATATAGTTATAAATTCTATTTTTCTCTAATGGTATTTTTCCCAAGAAAATGGCTCTTTTAATTGAGTCTATTATTTCATCTATGACCCTCTTATCTTCTATTCCATAATTATTATATATATCCTTATGGTTAATTATTCCAGAAATGTCTTCTATATTTTTAAAGCGAGTAAGGTAATTATTTGCAAGATACTCAGCATGAACCTTATACATTCCCATTTCCTCGTGGGGATTAAGAAGCTGTCTAGTTGATATAATATCTGCAAGACCTATTAGTATTATATCTAAAGTGTTTTCACCGAATTTTTTAAATAAATCATATAGTGCTTTACCACTAACATCATTTTTTATATATAATGTCAGTGGCCACATATGCTCTTTTACTATTTTACTTAAATACTCTTTCTCTTTTATATCAAGCTTTAACCTATCTGATATATTAGAAACTATTTCTTCCCCAACTATCTCATGTCCCCTAAATCTAACTCGCCCAGTTTCATCTACCCATCTTGCCCTTGGTTTACCTATATCATGAAATAGTGCAGCTAGCTTTATTAGCTGTATCCTTGTATGTCCATCTGCATATATCTTACTCATATGGTCTTCATAGGCTTCTCTCAAGTGTTTTTCAAAGTATCCATCAGCATATATTATACTTTCAATAATTTTCATTGTATATAGAGAATGGGTCCAAGCATCAACAACATGGTATTTACATTTACCAACTTCCTTCATTGGCTCAATTTCAGGAAATATCTTATTGAGTATATTCATATACTTGTCCATTATATTAAAATAATAATGGGCTTTGTTACAGTCAAGTATCTTAAATAGTTCCTTCGTCGCCTCTTTATGAGAAATTTTATATAGCTTTTCACTATGAATCTTGATATATTCAAGGGTTTTATCACTTATATCAAACTCTAATTCAGCCATAAGGCCAGCCGCCTTAATCATTTTAATAGGGTCTTTTTCATAAACCTCTTCACTTATCTCCCTAACAATTCCTGTCTTAATATCTTCCTTACCATTATATGGATCTATAATGTTATCAAAATCAACCCTACCGTCTACTATTGGAGCAGCCATTGAATTTATAGTAAAATCACCATCTTTTAGGATATCAATTATACTCTTATTATTAAGACTAGTAAAACTAAAAACTAAGTCATCACTATCTCCATCATTTTGAATTTTAACTATAACCCTATTTTCATCTTCCCTTGGGTGGATAAAAATACCTTTAAATATCTCTGCAAATTCTCTGCTAACTATCAAAGGATCATCTTTAATAAATATGTCTAATTTTGTAGTTTTTATGTTTAAAAAATAATTCCTTACATACTCTCCTACTATATATAGAGAATTATTTGTTATATTCTGCAGTTCTATAAGGTATTTATTGGCTGCCATTCTATCCACTCCTATTCTAAAACATATAATCCTTATTTTAATATTATACATTCTAAATTTCATATAACATAGCAAAAATATTTTATATTATTTTATGAATTACCATTGACTTTTATTGGAAGTTTTGGTATATTTAATTTGAACAGTGTCGAATTTTGTCTAAAGGAGGAGAAAACATGAAATCTACAGGTATAGTTAGAAAGGTAGACGAACTCGGTAGAGTTGTAATTCCAATAGAACTAAGAAGAACATTAAGTATTGGTGAAAAGGATGCTCTTGAAATTTTTGTAGATGGATCCCAAATCATATTAAAAAAATATGAACCTGCTTGTATCTTCTGTGGGCAAGCTAAGGATAATAAGAATTACAAAGGAAAAAATATTTGCCCAAGTTGTATAGAAGAAATAGAAAGTATGAAGTAATAGGAATGCTTGTGATTAATCACAAGCATTCTTTTTTTCTTCAATATCGATATTATTTAAGTCTTCAATCATTTTGTTTACATCTAGATTATTAACCCTGGCTACTTCTTCAAGCGTCTCCTTTTCTGCTCCTAAACATTTTAAACAATCAAGATTATATTTATGAAAAATCTCTATAGTTCTGGAATTGTTGAACAAAATTTTACTTATGGTCATATCTTTAGTATATTTCATGCTAACCCATCCCCCCTTAGCATTAGCACATTAAATGTCTATACTATATTTATATACCTCCCGTTTAGGAATATCTCTATCTTTAGCTACTTTTTTTATAGCTTCTTTTTTAGAAACTCCTTCATTGATATATAATAAAATATGTTCCTTTATATCCATATATTCCCAATGGCTTTCCTTCCTTTTTCCACCACTATTTCCTTCAACCAATAGCACAAATTCTCCCCTTATTTCATTATCTTTAAAATGGCTTATGATATTAGATATATTACCCCTAAGTATTTCTTCATATCTTTTTGTAAGCTCTCTAGCCACCACCATATGCCTATCACCTAATATGTTTTCCATATCTTTTAGGGTATCCATTAACCTATGGGGAGATTCATAAAAAATTAATGTTCTATCATCGTCTTCAATGGCTTCTAACCTTTTTCTTCTCTGTTTCTTATTTCTATCTAGAAATCCTTCAAAGGAAAATTTTTCTGTAGAAAGTCCTGAAGCCACCAGGCCTGTTATTATGGCACTGGCTCCAGGTAATACATGTACATCAATAGCTTCATCAATACACAGCCTTATTATATCTTCCCCCGGGTCCGATATACCTGGCATTCCAGCATCACTTACTAGTGCAATATTTTCTCCATCCTTTAGTCTTTTAATTAACTCTTTTCCCTTAGCTTCTTTATTATGCTCATGATAGCTTGTCAAAGGTTTTTTTATATCATAATGATTTAATAGCTTAATCGTATGTCTTGTATCCTCTGCAGCTATTAAATCTACATCCTTAAGTGTATTTAATACCCTTAGAGTAATATCTTCAAGATTTCCTATAGGGGTTGGACAAATATAAAGTTTTCCTGTCTCATAATTCATATAGCAACTTCCTTCATTTCCTGATTATTTTTCTATACTTTCTTTTCCATATATTTCATAGATATCTTCAGTATACTTTCCATTTTCATCATATACATAAAGTGGATCTAGAAATCTTAGCTCTGGTTTTGCAGCCTTTACACATTTTAAAAGTAATAAGTTAGTTTTCTTATTTTTATTTGGATGAACAAATCTTATTTTCTTAGGCTCTAGCTTGTACTTTCTACATAGGCTCATAATGTCAACGAGTCTATGGGGTCTATGTACCATATAGAAATGGCCATGATGTTTTAAGAGCCTACTGGCATTATAAATTACATCCTCTAGGTTACATTTAATTTCATGCCGTGAAATAGCCTTCATATCATTTGGATTTTTAAGACCTGTTGAAATCATATAGGGGGGATTTGAAATAACTACATCTACAGAATTTACTTCTATAATATTAGTTATATTTTTTAAATCCTCCTCTATTATCTCTACTCTATCTTCTAAACCATTAAGCTTTATACTTCTTTTTGCCATATCGGCCACATAGCTTTGAATCTCTACACCATATATTTTCTTGGCCCTACTTTTACCAGCAATAAGGATAGGGATTATACCTGTTCCTGTACCTAAGTCCACCACTACTGAATTCTTTTTTATTTCGCAGAAATTACTAAGTAGTACTGCATCTATCCCAAAACAAAATCCATTGGGATTTTGAATTATTTTAAGTCCTTTACACTGTAAATCATCTATTCTTTCATTGCCATTTAATATTACTTCATTCATTACTACTTCTCTCCTACTAATTTTCTAGAGCTTTTTCTATCCTCTCTATCATCATTTCTTCAGTCATTCCACCTACATAGGCATCCACTATAATTCTATCTTTATTTATAAAATAGCTTGTTGGAAAATATCTTATACCATATTTTGTGGCGGCACTTCCCTTTGTATCTAATAGTACAGGAAGAGTATACTCTCCTTCTTCTAAGAATTTGTTTGTATCCTCCACTCCATTTTCTTCAACTACAGTTACGTTTACCGCTAAAACTACTACATCCTTATCCTTATATTTTTCATAAACACTTTGAATTGCAGGCATTTCCTCTACACATGGTGGACACCATGAAGCCCAGAAATTAACAAAAACAGCTTTACCTTCAAACTGAGATAGACTTATTTCATTTCCCTCTCTATCATTTAATGTGAAATCAAAGGCTCTATCTCCTATAAAAATTCCCTCTTCTATTTCTTCATCTTGCATATCTTTCTCTTCATCACCTTCATTATCTAATGCCACTTCATCATTTGCATTTTCTTCTACAATAACTTCTTTATCATTTCCTTCATCTATGTCTTTTACATTTTCATTAGTAATATTTTCATTAGTACATCCAATAGCTATAATCATTATCATTATACCCGTTAGTATTAACATTAATTTTTTCTTCATATACACACCTCTTTAGATTATATTTTATGTTCTCCCTTAAGACAAGAAATTTATAATTCTATAAACTCTATCTGTGTATACTAATATACCCATTATTATTAGTAAGATACCACTAATTACTTTTATAGCTCCTAAATATTTTTCTGTATTGATCTTGTCTATTATTATATTTAAGAATAGGGCAGTAATCAAAAATGGAATACTAAAACCTAGTGAGTAGATTATTAGTAAAAAAATTCCTTCCAGATATGTACTTAGATTTGCTGCCATCATAAGTACTGAAGCTAATATAGGCCCTATACATGGAGTCCATCCAAAACTAAAAGCCATCCCTAATATTACTGAATTGATAAATCTAGGTGTATTAGATTTAAAATTAAATCTTTTTTCTACACTGAGAAAATTTATTTTTATTAAGCCCATGTGATATAGTCCGAATATTATTATCACTATTCCACCAATTTTTCTAATTATATTATTATTGGCATATAAAAATTTTCCTAATGTAGTTGCTGTTGCTCCTAACAGCGTAAATACTATGGTAAGTCCTAGTAAAAATCCTATTGAGTTTATGATTATTGACCTTTTTATTTTTTTATCTCCACTTTCTATATCCTCTAAAGACCCTCCTGTAAGATAGCTTAAATAAATAGGCATAAGCGGAAGTATACATGGAGATAAGAAAGATGCTATTCCTTCAAAAAATACCACTACAAAAGAAATATTTGTACTCATATACCTCAACCCCATTCATTATCATATTTCATAATTTTCTAATATTTATATTATACTATACTATTAAATAAAAGTTTCCTCCTATGTACAATTCATATATGTATCACAGTATATTATACCAAAACAAAAAGACCCTTTTTTGGGCCTTTAAAGTTCTTTACTCTGGATGTGGTGCATCTACAGGACACACATTAGCACAAGCTCCACATTCTATACATCCCGATGCATCTATTACATATTTGTCATCACCAGGACTGATTACATCTACTGGGCATTCCGGTTCACATGCTCCACAACTTATACAACTGTCATTGATATAATATGCCATATATTATCACCTCCAAGTATATCATTTACCTTCATTATTTCAGTATATCCACTTATATAATAAATTATTATTTACTCCTCATCAAAAATCTGTTCTTCTAGATTTTCTTCCTTCTCCTCATTTTCCTCTATTCTTTTTATTTCTCTTTTTTGATAAACAAATATATCATCACTTAGATCCATTTCTTCGTTTTCAGATTTTTCATTATTTATGAGTCTTACCTTAACTGATTCTAATAATATATTTGTATCTACTACTATTGCCAACCCATCTGGAGTATCAATTTTCTCTCCCACATCTGGCATACCCTCTCTGAGATATAGGTATCCTTCGTGTTCATATCTAAGACAGCATAAAAGTCTACCACAAATTCCAGATATTTTTGAAGGGTTTAAGGATAACTCTTGATCTTTAGCCATCTTTATAGATACTGGCTCAAACTCTCCAAGCCATGTGGAACAGCAAAGGGTAACTCCACAGGGACCTATCCCACCTACCATTTTAGCTTCATCCCTTACGCCTATCTGTCTAAGTTCTATCCTTGTTCTAAATATAGAAGCTAAATCCTTAACTAATTCTCTAAAGTCTACCCTTCCATCGGCAGTGAAATAAAAGATAACCTTATTATTATCAAAGGTATATTCAACGTCTATTAGTTTCATTTCTAATCCATGTTCATCTATCTTTTTCAGACATATGTCAAAGGCATTTTTTTCTTTTTCTTTATTTTCTTTATTTTTTAACTCATCTTCTAATTCTGCTACCCTTAACACTTTTTTAAGAGGTGAGACTATTTTATCCTCCGTTACTTCCTTTGGGCCAACTACTACTTCTCCAAACTCTACTCCCCTTGCGGTCTCAACAATCACATTCTGACCTTTATTAATATCTATATTATCGGGATCAAAATAATATATTTTTCCAGCCTTTTTAAATCTCACTCCAATAACTTTTACCATATTAAACCTCCAGTATATTTAGAAGCATAGTTTCTATTGAAACATTTAAATTTACATTACTTTTTATATTTTTTCTAGTTTCTTCAATGATATTTATTGCTTTCATAATTCTATAACCTGTGAAAACATTGGTGTATTCCCTTACTTTATTTTTATAGTCTATATTAAATATATTTTTTTCATCATCAATTTCCTTTAATAATAGCATGTCCCTAAACCAAATGGTAAGTAGGTCTAAAAGCTCATCCATGTAATCCTTATTCTTTTCAAAAAATTCTACAGAATCTATAAGTTTCAGCCTATCTCCTATAGCAATTTTATCCATTATTTTTATTATTTCACTTCTTCTTTCTTTAAACCCCTCTGATTGATATATATCTAAAGCCCTTCCTAAGGAACCATCGGAAAAAATAGAATATACCAGACTTTCCTCTTTATTTAAATTATATTTTTCTATCAAATACTTAGCTATATCTTCCTTTGGGATTCTATTAAACTTTATAGTTTGACACCTAGATCTAATAGTAGGAAGCAATCCATATGAATTCTCTGTAATAAGTATAATAATTCCATAGGATGGCGGTTCCTCCAATATTTTTAATAATCTATTTTGTGCACTTACAGTCATGGTATTTGATGCCTCAATTAAAAATATCTTTTTATTACTTTCATAGGGCCTTAGAAGTATATTGTTTTGAAATTCTTCTATTTGTTTGTTCTTTATACTTTTTCCATCGGGACTCATTATCTCGATATCAGGATGATTTCCACTGTCTATTTTATGACAAGATGTACACATATCACAGCTATCATCTAAACTCTCTTTGCAACATATAGCCTTTGCAAATTCTAATGCAGATGTCTTTTTTCCAATGCCCATTCTTCCTTCAAATATATAGGCATGGGCTAAAGAATCGTTTTTTATGGCCGTTTTTAAAAATTTAATTATTTTATCATGTCCTATTATTTTTTGAAAAGACATCATTAATACCCTTTCTAAACTTTTTCAAATCTATCAACATCTACAACAAATATGGTTGCTCCCCCAACTTGAACTTCTATTGGTATAGGAATAAAGCTACTCCCTTCTCCTACAATTGGTGAAGCAGCAGTTACCTCTGTCCTAGTTTTGCAAATATCCTTTATTATAGATATTACTTCTTCAACCTTTTCCTTTGTTGTACCAACTAAAATTGTTGTATTCCCAGCCCTTAAAAATCCACCTGTTGAAGCCAATTTTGTGACCCCATAGTTTTTTTCAGTTAATTTACTCATTAATTCATTTGAGTCTTCATCATGAATAATAGCTATAACAAGCTTCATAACAAGCTCCCCCCAGTATATTTAAAGTATATTATCAATTATCTTTATTATATCTTTATATACCTCATCTATACTTTTATTACCATCTATTGCTTTAATTCTGTCGGGATAAAGTTTCTCAAGCTCTAAATAGGCTTCATATACTTTTTTATGAAATTCTATCTTTTCCATATCTAATCTATTACATTCATCACTTTCATACTTCCTACTTAGTCCTAATTCTGGTGATATTTTAATTAATATAGTTACATGGGGCATAGTGCCTTGGATAGCCATATCATTGATTTTTTTAATAAACTCTATTCCAAGCCCCCTACCTATCCCTTGATACACTAGACTAGAATCAACAAATCTATCGGTAATAATTATCTTTCCCTTTTCTAATGCCGGTTTTATTATCTCTGCCACATGCTGTGCCCTTGATGCAGCATATAACATAGCTTCAGTTATACTATCCATTTCAGTATTATTTTTATCTAGTATAATTTCTCTTATCTTTTCGCTTATTTTTGTTCCACCAGGCTCTCTAGTAATAATTACATCATGTCCCTTTTCCTCTAAATATTTTACTAATTTATTTATTTGAGTTGTCTTACCTGAACCATCTGGTCCTTCAAAACTTATGAATAATCCATCCACCTAAATCCCTCTTCCTATTTTATCACATTTATCATATCTAGTTTTTCATCACTTAAACCAACTATATTTATTTCCATGCTTTTTAACATCTTAACATATTCAATTATTTCATCGGTTATTACTTCTCCAGGACAAATCAATGGAATTCCCGGAGGATAGGGTATTATATATTCACCACTAATTAGACCACTACTTTTATCAAAGGGCTTTCTTATTTTTTCCCTATAAAGGGCATCTCTAGGAATAATTTTCATATCAGGAATTCTGAAGCTATACTGAGGCACCTCTATTTTTTTATGGGCAATATGCTTATCATCATGTATAGATTTTAAGGCCTTGGCAAGTCTATCAAAGTCATTTTTTTCATTACCTATAGAAGTCACGGAAAGTATATTAAATACATCTGACATCTCTACTTGAATATTATATTTCTTTCTAAGTATTTCTTCAATATTAGTCCCCGATATACCTAAGCTTTTCATATTGATAACCAATTTAGTTGGGTCAATATTAATTTTTTCATGGGTCTGAAGTTTATCCTCAGATAGTATATTAATATCTTTATAACCCTCTAAATTTTCTTTAAAACTATGGATATGCCCTAAAAGCTTATCCATTAAAAATTTACCCTCTTTAATAGCTATCTCTATGGCCATGTCCAGTGAGGCCATTAGTATATAAGATGGACTAGTGCTTTGAGTTAATGATAGCATAAACTTGAGTTTATCCCTATTTACCCTATTCCCCTTTATATGTAACATAGAGCTTTGGGTAAAGGAAGTCAGAGTTTTATGGGTACTTTGTACTACTATATCGGCCCCTGCATCTAAGGCAGATATAGGTAGCTTTTCACTAAGCCTTAAATGTGCTCCGTGGGCTTCATCTACTAGGAAAATTTTATTATGTTTATGTACTATATTAACTATTTCTTCTATATTGCCACATATACCATAATAATTAGGATAGGTAATAATTACAGCAGTTGCATCAGGGTGGCCTATTAAAGCATCTTCCATAGACTTAGGTGTCACTCCAAGACTTAATTGACTATTTGTATCAACCTCTGGCTTTATATATATGGGAATAAGTCCTCCTAAAATTATGGCATTAATAACAGATTTATGACAATCTCTTTGTACAATAATTTTATCTCCCGGTTTTGTAGCAGCCATTATCATGGAATATATACCGCCGGTGCTTCCGTTTACTAAGAAAAAACTTTCATCGGCTCCATAAAACTGTGCAGCTTTTTCCTGAGCTTGTTTTATTATTCCTTTAGGTGCATGTAAATTATCGGTTCCTGGAATTTCTGTTGTATCTATTTTACATATATTTTCAATAAAGTTCCTATGATATTTATTATATATATTTCCAATCTTGTGGCCAGGGACATGAAATGAAGCTGCATTTTCATTAATTGCATTAAGAAGGTTATTTATTAAGGTTGAACTATTCAAAAAATTACTCCCTTCTAAATCATTTTAATTGGTCTAAATTTTAACTAATTATTTTTCTATTATTTGGTAATAATATATTATATAGTATTTATTATTTGTAACTCTATTATATATCAAAGGAGGATTTCAATGAAGGAATATCCTACTATAACTACATTAAAAGATTTTGTAAGTTTATACAGCATTCATAAAAGTGATATAGAAATAGCTAGGTTGTTAAATATAAGCATTGAAGATGTAAAATCAGTAAAGACGAAAACTCAGCAAAAGAACAAAATCTTCAATTTAAATAAATTAGATTCAATGTAGATTTTGTTGAAATCCATAACAGAAATTATATTTATCTATAGTTTTATTATAAATATAATTTCCTCTAGATTATAAAAATAGGGACATTGGCTGCTAAGAGCTTATGTCCCTATTTTTTTCTTTATATTTTGATTTATATTTTTGCTTAGAGCCTCTAAAAAGGCCTCATTTGGTTCTAAAACTAATCTATAGTTTTCATTGTTCTTAAAAAATTCTACCACATACCACTTATCCTTATCTGAATTTATAACAAATTTATAGGTCTTCACATCTTTTTTTGTTTCTTCAGATTCATTATAGACTTCTAATAGCTTTATATCCTCTAGATTAATATGAAAAAACAAATGATTTGCCCTTCCAATAACTCTTTCTACCATTAATTCATCATCTATTATTCTATAGTTATAATGGGCAAGATTTTTATATATTAGTTTAATACAAATAAAAGTACATATAGCCAGTGAGGCAATGGCTGCTATACTACCTATAGCTGAACCATATCTACTAAAAAACTGTATAGTCGTATTCATAATCATTACTGTTACAACTATCATTAATAGTATCTTCCAGAAACTTAATCTTTTATTTTTTAATGTTTGCTTTACCATTAAGGCCATAATAATTCTCCTTTAAATACCATTATTAATAGCAACCTATTTTTCTTTGTTACAAAACCATATTATCATTATTATAATTCTATTACAAGAAAATTAGGTTTTTTAATGTGATAAATAGAAAAAATCTACATCCTTTGATGTAGATCACTTAGCTATCTTCATATACTCATTATTAGAATGATATGTGTCGGTATAAGCTCTATCTTTAGGCTTTTTTCCTTGGTCTATAACATCCTTAACTGTGGTTTTTATCATATGTATTTGAATATAGGCTATAGGTATACATAAAAGAATTAATAATATTATTTTAAATGCCATTTTAATCATAGTTATACCCCATTCCCTCAATCACTAGTTATTATAGTTTATTTCCTTTAAATTAACTATTCTATAATCCTTTTAAGATTCCTTCGTAAAACTTTAGGGACTTTTGTCTTATTTCTTGTTCTTTTGTCTTTTTTTATAATATCAAATTTAACAATATACATTATATTGGTAAATGAAAAAAGGATACATACAATATATATTCGACTATATTTGCAAACAAAAAAACCCTTGAAGATTTTTTATCTTCAAAGGCTTTCTATATAAACTGGCAACGACCTACTCTCCCAGGCGGTCACCCACCAAGTACCATCG
>CBETVX010000041.1:0-26152 GCA_965539935.1 uncultured Eubacteriales bacterium
TAGAGGACGATGAATTCCTTGTGGAAAGGCTATTAAATATGGAGCTAGCAAATAAAATAGTAAAAAGTAGAAAGGAGAAATTAAACTATTTCTATGAACTTATGAAGAACCTGGATGAAGAAGCTATGTATAGAATGGTAGGTGATAAAGATGAAAATATCTAAAATTGACATAAAGGATTTTGGTAAATTCACTGATTCAAAAGTTATTGATGATATTGATCCTAGAATTGTTGTATTTTATGGAGAAAATGAGGCAGGAAAGACAACCTTATTCAACTTAATAAAGACAATGTTCTATGGATTTTATCCTGCAACGGCCCAAAATCACCCCTATTCATCATGGAAAAATGAAAGGATAGAATTTACAGCCCATATAGATTCCCAGGAAGAAATAGTGGTATATAGAAAGCTATTAAGTAAACCCAGTGGAGAAGTAAAAATGGGTGATAAGCAAATAAAGATAAATAATGACACCCTACCCATTGCAAAACATATTTCAAAGGAACTTTATGATAAAATATATTCCCTTAGGGTTGAAGATTTAACGAAAATACAGGGAAGGGCTTGGGAAGAGGTAGAAGATAAACTTTTAGCTAATTATGGGACAGATATTTTTAAAAATACTAGGGATGTATTAAAGGATTTGAAGGAAGAATATAGTAGACTTTGGAAAAATGATAGAAGAACTAAAACTTTGGCAAAAGAATTGGAGAAGGAAAAAAAGGAATTAAACAAATTAAAAAAAGAAGCATCGATTAGAGAAGCAGATATAAAAAAATCTAGCATTAGATTAGATAAAATAAATTATGAAATAGATGAATTAAAGGATAAAAAGTTAAATATTAAGATATTTTTAAATAAGGCCAAAAAACTTATGCCCGCAAAGAAGATAATTGATCAGATTAATTATTTAAAATCAAACATTACCAATAAAAATATTGCCTTAACTATGCCTGAAAATATTAGAGAAAAATTACAAGACTGTGAAGAGGCATTGGAAGAAATTAATCAAAAGTTAAATAGTAAAATTAATAGCTTAGAAGAAAAAAGAAGTGAAAAATATATATTTACTCCAGAAGATGAATTAATTCTAAAAAATAAGATTAAGATTAATCTTTATACCAAAAGCTATTCAACCTTAGAAGGACTAACTAACAAATTAAACACGATTAAAAACAATATAGATAGATTAAAGGATAGGATTATACAAGAAGCAAGTAATACACTGACTACTAATTGGGAGGACGGTTTAAGGCATAGATTCAATAATATCAATAAATCAGAGCTTCAAGTTTTAACAAGTAAATATAGAAATACTCAAAATGAGCTTAGGGAAACTAAGTTGAAATTAGAGATTGAGCAGAGTTCTGATTTTTTAGATATTAAATTTTCAAAAATTTATTTAGTAGCTGTAATTATTGGACTTATTTTGGCTTGTGGAGGGATTTTCACTGAAACTATAGTCCTTACGATAGTAGGTTTATTAGGAGCTATCTATGGAAGCTCAGGGATTTTCAGTTATATCAATATGAAAAATAATATAAAAAATTCAAGGAAAAAAATTATATTAAATAATCTACAGGATAAAATTGATGTTCTAAATAACAGATTAAAGCAAGAAAGGAAAAGTATGGAAGAATATTTAATAGGAATACCGATTTCATCCATAGTAATAGATAATATTGATGATATGTTTGTAGCTAATTTAGTAAAGATAAAAGATATGGTATATGAGTTATCTCAACTTGAAAATGAATTTAAAATTGTTAAAAATGAATATAGTGAAAAATACAATGAATTTAATAGGTTTCTTAATCAATTTACCTTTAAGGAATACATAAAGGAAAGTGAAAAGATATTTATATTAAATGAGGAAGCACAAAATCTAGAAAGAAGAAAGATTTTAAATGAAAAATTAGACCAAGAAATTAAAGACCTTTCTAGTGAGGTAAAGGGATTAGAAAAGGATAAAGAAAATTTAAAGGATGAAATAGATAAATATATTAAAAAATTAAAATCTATTGGAGAGGGAGATATTGACAGGGGAGTTCAGATAGTAGAAGATGTGAATAAAACTAAAACTAAGATAGAATCTTTAGAGGAAGATTTAAGTAAAGTACCTAATGTACAAATTATTATTGATGAAATTAATAGATTAGATGAAGAAGAGTTTAATTTTACAGATTATGAAATAGCAAAGGCAGAAGATGAACAGGAAAATATCAATAATAAACTGAATGAACTTAGTCAGGAAAAGGTCAGATTAGAAGAAAAAATAAAAAGTCTTTCCGATGGAATAACCTTAGATGAAATTGAAAGCAAAATTGAAATAATAGATGAAGATTTACAAAGAGTTAAGATAAAAAGGGATAAATTAGCTTTCCTTTATGAAGTGATTAAATATGCCGATCAAAAATTTAGGGAAGAAAATCAACCTGATGTACTTAAAAATGCAAGTAAATACTTTGAGATTATTACTAATGGCAAATATACAGATATATTTATAGAAGAAACTGAGGATGGAAATGCTATAGCTGTAAAAAAATCTGGAGATGTTATAGCAACAAGGATTAGAGAAACCTTTAGTAGAGGAACAATGGATCAATTATATCTTTCATTAAGATTGTCCCTTATAGACCATTTAGATAGAGAAAAGGCAAGACTGCCAATATGTTTTGATGAACTTTTAGTAAATTGGGATGGAAATAGACTTGAAAGTAGCTTGAAGCTTATAGAAGAAATAAGCACTAAAAGACAGATTTTTATATTTACTTGCCATGAATGGTTAGCAGAAAAGATAGAGAAGTATTTCGGAGTTAAAAGAATAGAAGTTAAATAGTAAGGAGAGTAAGAAGATAATAAAATCCTGATGAGCCCCAAATATAGCCCATCAGGATTTGTTTATTTACCAAAAGTATTATGTACTTCCTTAAGACGTTTGCTTATCTGAATTTTTTGTGGACAAACTTCCTCACATTTTTTACATTCAATACAGGCCGAAGCCCTACTTTTTTCATCTAAAAAGGTATTATAAGTAAAAGTAGATTCCCTATGGGCATCATAAATATATGCGTCATTATAAAGACTAAAATTCCTAGGGATATTTACCCCAACAGGACATGGAAGACAATATTTACAATCGGTACAGTTTACTTTAGTAAGGGCTAAGTATTCATCCCTAACTTGGTTAATAACTTTAAGTTCTTCTTTAGTTAGTGAGTTTGTCTTAGCATTACTAGTTATTACAATATTATCTATTACTTGGTCGAGATTAGACATACCGCTCAAAATAATTGATACTTCTGGGAAATTAGATATCCAATTAAAGGCCCATTCTACTGGGATTCTCTTAGTTGGAGCACTATCCCATATTTTTTGGATTTTTTCTGGAGGATCAACTAGTTTACCACCCTTAAGGGGTTCCATAATTATAACAGGTATATTTTTTTTACCTGCATATTTTAAACCTTCAAGACCTGCTTGATATTCCGTATCCATATAATTAAGTTGTATTTGACAAAAATCCCAGTCATAATAATCGATTATTTCTTTAAAAAGCTCTAATTCATCATGGAATGAAAAACCTATATACTTTATCCTACCATCTTTTACGGCCTTTTCCATGAAATCTAAAACATTAAGATTTTTAAGATTTTCCCATCTCTTTTTATCCAGTGCATGCAATAGGTAAAAGTCTATATGATCTGTCTGTAATTTTTCTAACTGTTCATTTAAATATTTATCAAAATCTTCATAGGTTTTAGTAAGCCATACAGGCATTTTAGTGGCAAGATAAACTTTATCTCTATAACCATTCCTTAGGGCCTTTCCAACTAAAACTTCACTATTACCTTTATGGTAAGGATAAGCTGTGTCGATATATGTCACGCCGTTATCTATGGCGTAACGGATTATTTTTATTGCTTCATCTTCCTTTATATTAGCACTATCATTATCTAAAGTGGGAAGTCTCATACATCCAAATCCCAATAAGGATACTTCTATACCCAGCTTACCAAGTTTTCTATAAATCATTGTTCTCCTCCTGTCAATTTATTTTGAAATAAATATAGGTCTATTATAGCATTTATTGAGCAAACAACAAAAAACGACAAAAATTCCTATTGTTTTGATATTTAATAAATGGTAAAATAATGAAGTCGTTGTAAAGGTTGAAAAAATGTGTAAAAAGATAGGAGAAGAGTGATGAATAAACTGCAAGACATAGAGAGTGATATTAATATTTTGAGGGATTATTTACATAAAAGTATTGATAGAGAAGTTAATCTTACATCTAAAGAAATAGTTACCATTAGTCAAGAATTAGATGAAGTTTTAAATCAGTACTATGAGGTTCTTAGAGCTTCCCAAATATAAAAGACCAATTTCTAAAAATTAGGAATTGGCCTTTTATATTTCAAATTAAATTTAAAAGAAGGACTTTGTTATAATATGTTAAACCTTATAAAAGAAGGAAAAAATAAAAAATACAAATCTAGTTTAAATAATAAATATTTAGAATAATAAAATTAACTTGAAAGGAGGAGCATAATGAGTATAGAAAATAAGAAAATAAAGTTAATAAGAGGAGATATTACAAAACTAGAGGTTGATGCTATTGTAAATGCTGCAAATAGTAGTCTATTAGGTGGCGGGGGAGTAGATGGAGCTATTCATCGTGCAGGAGGACCTGAGATTTTAGAAGAATGCAAAATTATTCGTGATAAACAAGGTGGGTGTGATACAGGAGAAGCTGTTATTACTGGGGCAGGTAAATTAAAGGCTAAGTATGTTATCCATACAGTAGGACCTATTTGGACGGGCGGAAGAAATAATGAGGAAAAACTTTTAAGTAATTGTTATTACAATAGTTTAAAGTTAGCCATTGAAAATGGTATAAAAACAATTGCCTTTCCTAATATTAGTACAGGAATATATAAATTTCCTAAAGAGCTGGCGGCTCCAATAGCAATTAATACAGTTATGAAATTTATTAATGATAATGAGGGGATTAAAGAAATTATATTTGTTTGCTATGATGATGAAAATTATAAAATATATTCTCAAATACTCCATATGAGAGGTGAATAACATGACAAAGTTAGTTGCACTGACCGGTGCAGGAATTTCTAAGGCCAGTGGAATTCCAACCTTTGTTGAAATGGGAGATTTAAGACAAAAATTAAGTAGGGAATACTTCAACAATCATAGGGAAAAGTTTTATAAAGTACTTGCTCAAATGAAAGAAAAGATAGATAGTGCAGAGCCAAATGATGCCCATTTGGCATTAGCCGAATATGAAGTACCAATCGTTACTATGAACATAGACGGACTACATAAGCGTGCAGGTAGTAAGAATGTTATAGAAATCCATGGGAATTTTGAATTCGTTGCATGTAATAATTGTAATAAGAATTTTGAATTTGAAATTACTAATAAATCTACCAATTGCCCCATATGCAATAGCCCTTTAGAACCGAATATAGTACTATATGGAGATATGATTCCTAGACTTTATGATGCCATTGACCTTGTGGCAGAGGCCCATAGATTTCTAGTTGTAGGTACTTCCTTCTACACCTCAACTGCTGGATATTTAACAGATGTAGCAAGAAGAAAAGGTATAGAGGTGGATATTATTAATGAAAGGGCAGAAACAGAAGTAAGAAAATACTTAACAAGATTTTTCAGTAAAGACAAGTAGTCCATTGGTGAATATTATTTTATCTTTCATATTTAAATTAAAAAAGGGTAAATTTTACTCTTCTATAAAAATAATTTATACTACCTTGAAAAGTATTATATATTCTAATAAAGAATAGGGTGCATTTATGATATACTAAAATTTGTAAAAATCTACTAATTATTATTTTATCAGAAAAAAGTTATATCTATATTATATAATGATTTGGAGGTAGTATAGGTGAAAAAGATAACAGAAGAATTAGTAAAAGAAGCCAGGGAATTAGCAGAAAAGTATTATAGAGAAGGTAAATATTTATGTTCTGAGGCAGTACTTTCAGCTGTTAATGAAGTCTTAGAGTGTGGTATGCCTCAAGAATATGTAAGACTGACTTCAGGATTTCCCGTGGGCATGGGAGGCTCTGGATGTAGTTGTGGAGCTGTAACTGGGGGACAGTGCGCTCTAGGATTAGTATATGGGAGAAAAAAGCCCGGTAGTAGTAACAAAAAAGTAATGAAACTTTCAAAGGAATTACACGATAGATTCAGAGAGAAAAATAAAAGCGTATGTTGTAGGGTACTTATTAAGGATTATGAATTTGGTTCTAAAGAACATGTAGAAAGATGTACTAGAGTAACAGGCGAGACATGTGAAATGGTTATGGAAATACTCATGGAAAATCAAGGGATATTACCGAAATATTTTAGCATAGGAAAAAACGCATAAAAAAACTATAACCCCCAAAATTGCCTATGAATTCTGCTTGCTTATTGAAAAGTATAGCAGTTTTCTTTTTGGAAAGAAATTATATTATTAATAAGGTATTAGCTTAATAAGTTGTGAAAAGAAAGGTATGGAGTTTTTAAATTTATTTAAAATAATATTTTACAATTAACTGCCTAGACTCTGTGCAAAGAAAATCTAGGCAGTTAATTAATAGATAGAGGATTATGAATTATTATTTTATTCTTTCCAAGTAAGTAATTTTTTTTCAAGATAGGCTACCCCTTGATACATTGTTGCAGCTAATACTGCTAAAATAAGTACACTGGTCATAACTAAGTCTAGCTCAAAGATTTGTCCACCGTATACTATTAGATAGCCTATACCTGCTCTGGATACTATAAATTCACCAACTATTACTCCTACCCAAGACAATCCAACATTAATTTTTACAGCATTAATTATAGTAGGTATACTTGAGGGTATTATTACTTTTTGAAGAGTTTGAAATTTAGTAGCTCCAAAGGTCTGAAGCATCTTTATTTTATTCTCATCTACTTCCTTAAAACCGCCGTAAACTCCTAATATAGTCACCACTAAGGATACCATCATGGCTGTGACAATTATGCCTGACATACCAGCTCCAGCCCATATTATAATAACAGGAGCTAAGGCTGTTTTAGGAAGGGCATTTAAAACAACCATATAGGGGTCCAGTACCTTTGATAGAAAGTCTGACCACCAAAGGATGATGGCTATTAGTGTGCCTATAAGTGTACCAGAGATAAATCCTATCACTGTTTCAAAAACACTTACACCTATATGCTTGAACAAGGAACCATCTTTAACTAATTTCAAAAATAGTCTCCACATTTCTGAGGGATAACTAGTTAAAAAGGTGTCGATTAATTTATAGTGAGCTGCCAATTCCCAAATAGCAAAAAATGCTACTAAAATAGCTATTTGAGTAAAGAGTATGATTTTCTTTTTTCTTTTAATATTTTGTAAAAAATCTATATGCTCCTTGGAGTATTTATTATTATTCATTTATATCAAGCTCCTTCCATATAACATTAAAATAATCTTTAAACTCAGGAGCCTTTCTAGAAGTTAAAGGAGTTCTTTCAGTATCTAAAGTAAATTCGATTTCATGTATGGATTTTACCTTAGCTGGTCTATTACTAAGAACTATTACTCTATCGGCCATGCTTATTGCTTCTGAAATATCATGGGTAACAAGAATAGCAGTTTTCTTTTCTTTTTTGATTATTGTTCCAACTTCATCTTCTACCTTAAGTCTAGTCTGATAATCTAGGGCAGAAAAGGGTTCGTCAAGTAAAAGTATTTCAGGTTCTGTGGTAAGGGTTCTAATGAGGGCTACTCTTTGTCTCATACCTCCTGAAAGCTGTCTGGGATAGTGGTTTTTAAAGTCCTTTAACCCATAGGTATCAAGAAGCCTATTTGCTTTATCAATTTTTTCTGCTGTTAACCTATCTTGTACTTCAAGTCCGATCAGCACATTTTTAAGTATAGTTCTCCATTCAAATAAGTTATCATTTTGAAACATATATCCAATTTTTTTATTATATTTTTTTACTTCTTCATTATCTATAAAAATTTTCCCTGATGAAGGCATTATAAGGCCCGAAATAAGGGATAAAAGCGTAGATTTCCCACATCCGCTTGGACCAACTATAGATACAATTTCACCTTTAAATACATCTAAAGAAAGCTTATTTATAGCCAATGTTTCTCCATCGAGAGTATGATATATCTTTGAAACATTTTGTATTTCAACTATTTTTTCAGGCAAATCTATTCCCCCTATCGAAAAGGTCATAATTCATAGTATTCGACAATGTACAGATTTGTTACCCATAAGATAAGAGATACAATGGAATTATATAAATTAATATTACATTAGAAGCTTCAGTATCCTCAGTACATCTTATTTCGACATAAATTTCATGAAAAATGTTATATAATGAAAAATAAGTTAAATTAAGGGGGATGGGAAGTGATTGATACAATAATTCGAAATGCCGTTGATTTTATAGCATTATCATACTTGACTATAAAGTTACAGAATTTTGTTAGCGTAAATGAAGAGGATAATGAATGTGTTAATATTATCTTTATACTGATGAATAATATTTTAGGAATATTAGCCATGATTTATTCTTTTCAATACAATGGTAGAACTTTTGACCTAAGGGCTGTGCCTTTATTTTTAGTTACATATTTACTCGGATGGAAGGCTGGTTTATTAGCCTCAATATTACCAATTATATATTTAGCCTTTGGTAGAGGGGAAAGTATAATTGCACAGTTAGCTTTTCTAATGATAATAGTTTTGTTTATAGACAAGATTATAAATTACTCAAAAAAAGAATCAAGAAATACTATGGAGAATATTATTGGGGTAAATGATATAGTTATAAAATTTATAATATTTAATATAGTTTTTTTACCAATTGATGGATTTATAAAAGATTTGTCTTTTTCTAATACATTTACTATTTATACAGTATTATTCTTACTATCTATAGGCTCTTTAATTATAATGGTGGTCATAATAAATGATCTAAATAAGAAGAAACTATATAAATATAATAATTATGAGGCAGTAACTCAGTTAAAAACATTGGCAGATATTTCGACTGATGCTGTGATAATTCATACTAAAAATAAAATAGTATATGGAAATTATATGGCAGCTAAATTATTTGGGACAGAGAATGTAGATGGGTTAATAGGAAATTCTATTTTAGACTTTATTCTAAATGAAGACAGAGAGGATATAAAAAATAGGATAGAAGAAATATATAATGGCAGTATAGTAGGAAGAATGGAACAGAAAATTTTGAAAAAAAACGGTAATATAGTATATACAGAGGTAATGGGGCGAGTTATTCCCTATAGAAATGAAATTGCAATACTGTCTGTATTTAAAGATATTACTAAACAAAAATTGACAGAAAAAGACCTTGAAGTTAGTAAAGAGAAATATTGGAAAATTTTTGACAATATAGAGGATGCTGTTGCTCTGATAGATGTTAATAGTAAAGAAATACCCTTTAAATTATTAGAAGTAAATTATAAAATATGTAAAGAATTGGGATATAAAAGAGAAGAACTTTTAAATCTTAGTATATATGATCTATATGTAGATAAGGATAAAATAGCCAAAACTATATTGAAAATAAAAGAAGAAAAAAGAATGAAATTTGAAATAGAAATACTGAAAAAAGATGGAGGAATTATACCAGTTGAAGTCAATTCCCATTTATTTAAGATAAATAGTAAAGAAGTCATTATATTTGTACATAGAGATATTAGTGAGCTTAAAAAAGCCCACAAAGCATTAGAAGAAAGTGAAAGAAGATATAGGACTTTGGTAGAAGGCTGTCCAGATGCCGTATTCGTTCATCAAGACCATAAAATTATTTTTGCTAATGAAAAAGGAGCTAGGATTTTAGGATTTGAAAAAGTTGATGATATAATTGGTAGACAAATATGGGAGTTTATACCTGAAGAACATGCTGAAAGTGTAAAGGAAAGTATCTACAAAGCCATGATATATAATATAACTGTTCCTCCAAGGGAAGAAAAGATTATTAAAAGGGATGGTAGAACTATAGATGTGGATGTATCAACAACTTCTATTTATTTCAATGGCAATGAAGCAATTTTTGAACTTATGAGAGATATTACTGAACGTAAGGAAATAGAAAGAACTCTAAAAGTTGCCTTGGAAGAAAATAAAATTTTGTTAAAACAATCTATTGAATATGATAAGCTTAAAACTGACTTTTTTTCAAATGTATCCCACGAACTTAAAACTCCACTAAATATTATACTAGGATGTATACAATTAATGGAAAAAACAGATATAACAATTAATGAATATAACAAATTAAGTAATCTCCGATATATAAAAATGATGAAGCAAAATTGTTATAGATTACTTAGATTAATAAATAATCTAATTGATATAACTCGTATGGATACAAATTATATGAAATTAGATATTAAGAACTATGATGTCATAAGAATCATTGAAGAAATAACAATGTCTGTTGCTGAGTATATCAAAAGTAAGGGAATAAGTCTTATATTTGATACAGAAATTGAAGAAAAAATTATTGCTTGTGATGCCGATAAGATTGAAAGAATAATGTTAAATCTACTTTCCAATGCAGTAAAGTTTACTGATAAGGAAGGCAATATATGGGTCAATATTTATGATAAAGGAGATAATATATCTATATCTGTTAAAGACAATGGAGTAGGAATACCTAAAGATAAGATTGAGATTATATTTGAAAGATTTAGACAGGTTGACCCTATTATGACTAGAAATAGGGAAGGCAGTGGTATAGGTTTATCCCTTGTTGAAGGACTTGTTAAGGCCCATGGAGGTAAGATTAGGGTAGAAAGTGAAGTTGGAAAGGGAAGTGAATTTATAATAGACCTACCGGTAAAACAGATAGAGGATAAACAAATAATTCAGAATGAAATTACCACTACTTTCAAAGACAAGGTAGAAAGAATAAATATTGAGTTTTCTGATATATATTCTTAAAGGGCTTAACTATAAATTAGAAATTAAAAGTTATTATTTAAATATTTTATCAAATTTACCTTCCCTATGTAGCTGCATAAGGTCATCACAACCACCAATAAATTTATCATCAACAAATATTTGAGGGACAGTAGAGCAGTCTGTAACTTTTTCTAGCTCATTGAGTTTGTCCTTCCTATTGGTTATGTCTATTTCAGTATATTGGACACCTTCTTTTTCAAAGAGTTTCTTTGCTTTAATACAGAAGGGACAAGTTTTAAATGTGTAGATTATTATTTCTTTTTTCATAAAAAGATAACCTCCTTTTAAAAGACATCAATACTATTTTACCCAAATATATAGAACCTAACAACATTAGATTTTTTAAAAATTAAACATTTATAATATTTATGGATACTATATGAATATATTTGTTTAAAGAATTATTTATAGTGTATTATAACTATAGGGGAAATTTATAAATAGAAAAAAATAGATATATAAAAGAACTGAATAATATGATATACTAAAATGATAACAAATTTTTAGACATTTAATAGTATGGAGTTGGTATAAATGAAACTTTGTTCTGTTTGTAATAAAAACGTAGCAGTTGTTTATACAACTAAATTTGAAAACGGAAAGCCAGTTCTAAAGGGTTTATGCCTTGAATGTGCTAAAAAACAAGGTATGCCAATATTAGATGAAATAATGAAGCAAACTGGAATGACTTCAGAGGATATGGATAATCTAACTGAACAAATGAGTAAGATGTTTGAAGACATGGATGTAGATGATCTTCAAAATAATAATATGTTTATGAATATGGTTAATGGGGGTTTTGATTCTCCTAAAGATGATGTGGAAAATGATAAGGATTCATCAAATAGCACTAAAGAAAAAACCCATAGTTCAAAATTAAAGAATAAAATCCTTAAGAAAAAGAGAAAATATTTAGATAAGTATGGAACTAATTTAACAGAAAAAGCCCAAAAGAATGAAGTAGATAGAATAATTGGAAGAAATAGAGAAATAGATAGGGTAGTACAAATATTAAATAGAAGAACTAAAAATAATCCTGTTCTAATTGGAGAACCAGGAGTAGGAAAAACTGCCATAGCAGAAGGTCTTGCAGTAAGAATAGTAGAGAAACAAGTACCAGCAAAACTCTTCGATGCAGAAATATATTTATTAGACCTAACAGCTATTGTTGCAGGAACACAGTTTAGAGGGCAATTTGAAGGACGAATGAAATCAATCATAGATGAGGCTATTAATGCAGGAAATATTATCTTGGTAATAGATGAAGTCCACAATATAATGGGTGCTGGGGAAGTTCATGGTGGAGTAATGAATGCGGCAAATATTTTAAAACCAGCCCTTGCTAAGGGACAGATACAGATAATAGGAGCCACAACCTTAGATGAGTATAGAAAACATATTGAAAAGGATTCAGCCCTTGAAAGAAGATTTCAGCCAGTACTAGTTGAAGAACCTACAGTAGATGAAAGTATAGAAATACTAAATGGTATTAGAGATTATTATGAAAATTATCATAAAGTAAAAATATCTGAAGAGGTAATTGAGGCAGCTGTAAAGATGTCAAAGAGATATATAACTGATAGATATCTTCCAGATAAAGCTATAGATGTGATTGATGAAGCTGGTTCAAGGGCAAATCTTAAAAATAAAGGGCTTGTGGAATTAAAAGCATTGAAAGAGGAGTTAGAAAAAATCGGATTTGAAAGGGAATTAGCAGCAGAAAACAACGATTTTGAAAGGGCTGCAGAGTATAAAGCGAAAGAATGTAGATTGCAAGAAAAAATTGAAAAGCTACAAGAAGAATGTGGAGAAGTAGAAATTACAGTAGAAGATGTGGCCTACGTTATTGAATCATGGACTAAGATACCAGTTCAAAAAATCACTGAAGAAGAGGCCGAAAAACTACTTAATCTAGAAAAAAGATTGCATCGTCGTGTAGTAGGACAAAATGAAGCAATTGAAAGTGTAGCTAAAACTATTAGACGTAATCGTTCAGGTTTTAGAAAAAGGAAGAAGCCAGCATCATTTATATTTGTAGGGCCCACAGGGGTTGGTAAGACAGAAGTCGTAAGAGCTTTAGCAGAAGAACTTTTTGGCAGTGAAGAAGCTATGATTAGAATTGATATGTCAGAATACATGGAAAAACATACAGTATCTAAACTAATAGGTGCCCCTCCGGGATATGTAGGATATGATCAAGGGGGTCAGCTTACTGAAAAGGTTAGAAGAAAACCATATTCAGTTATATTATTAGATGAAATTGAAAAGGCTCATCCAGATGTATTTAATATGCTCCTACAAATCCTTGAAGATGGAAGATTAACAGATAGTCAAGGAAGAACAGTGTTTTTTGAAAATACAGTTATAATCATGACATCCAATGCAGGCACTAGCCTTAAATCTAGTGGTATAGGATTTGAAAAACATGGATATGATGTTTTAGAAAACCGTGTGAAGGATGCTCTGAAGAATATATTTAGACCAGAATTTTTAAATAGGATAGATGATACAATAGTATTTACAAAACTTTCAAAGGATGAACTCCGTAAAATTATTGACCTTATGCTTAAGGAAGTAATAGATGAAGTCAAGGAAAAGGATATGACCATAGAAATTTCTGATAAAGTTAAAGAATTTATACTTGATAAAGGATATGATGAAAAATATGGAGCAAGACCATTAAGAAGAACTATTCAAAAATATATAGAAGATGAAATAGCAGAGGCATATCTACGAAAAGAAATTGAAAAGGGAAGTCATATTAAAGTTGATATAGAAAATGAAAAAATCATCCTCCAATAATTTAACTGATTTATCATAAAGCAGTCTTATTCCAATGTTTTGTATTGGAATAGGACTGCTTTTTTAATTTAACTTAAAATTTTGTTATTGAAACTTATTCAATATATGATAGGGATGCACATATAATTTATCGAGGTGATTATATGAGGCGATTTAAACAGTATACAGTTGAAGAGTATCTAAAACATTTAAAATCTATTCAGATAGAAAGGCCTATACGAGAAATACATCTCCATCATACATGGAGACCTACAAAAAAAGGATATGAAAGATCAAAGAAAAAGGAAGAGGTTATTTACGGTATGTATATATACCATACCAAGACTAAAGGCTGGTCTGATATAGCTCAGCACTTATCCCTTGCACCCGATGGAACCCTTTGGGATGGAAGGGATATAAATCGTGAGCCAGCAAGTATTAAGGGACATAACAAGGATGCTTTCATGATAGAAATGATAGGTAATTTTGATGAAGGCAATGAAAAACTTGAAGGTGCTCAACTAGACTCCTTAGTAAAGCTTTTAAAAGGGCTATTTAAGATATTCAATACAAAAAAACTAGTATTTCATAGGGAATACAGTACAAAAACATGTCCAGGAACAGGTGTTGATAAAAATGAAATATTGGAAAAAATAAATAATGTTGCTGAAGAAAAAGTGAGTATATTAGGAAAATCAGAGGCATCTAAGGAGCAGATGAAACAGTATCTTCTATCTATAAATTCTAGTCCAAAGTTAAACTGTTCAGTAGATGAATTAATACAGTATTATATTGAAGAGGCAGAGGTTGAAGGAGTAAGGGCTGATGTAGCCTTTGCCCAGGCTCTAAAGGAGACAGGATATTTTAGATATGGGGGAATAGTAGAGTATACTCAAAATAATTTTGCAGGAATAGGAGCTTTAAACAGTAATAAAAAAGGGGAAGCTGCAACTTTTTCAACACCTAGAATAGGGATACGGGCTCAAATACAACATCTTAAAGGATATGCCTCTAAAGAAAAACCTAAAAAAGATATAGTAGATCCTAGATATCAAATTTTAATTGATAAGGAACTATTAGGGTCAGCTTTCTATGTAACTGATTTAAATGGTAAATGGGCATGGCCAGGTTATGGTTATGGAGAAGCTATAATAACTATATTAAATAAAATATTGGATTTTGAAGTTAAAAACATAGATTATAGTAGAATAATTAAAGATAAAGAGGCTGAGATTGAAAGTTTAAAGAATGAAATATCTAAATTAAGAGAAATAATAGACAGTATTAAAAAAATTTTATCTTAAGTCTATATATTAATTCTTAATAAATTTATGGGAAGGATATAAAGACTCATACCTTCCCATTTTGATCTTTATTTTTTTGATTTTTTAGCTACTTTAGATATTTTAATAGAACCCTTACTTTTTAGATTTTTTTTAGTATTATTTACTCCAAGTTCATCTGCAATTTCATACTTATATTGTTCAAAGGCAGCTTTAGCATTGGGATCTAAATTTTTTCTAGATGTCATTCTAAATCCTCCTTAGATAAAATATATTAACTTTATATTATTTTTTACATTTACATATATATAAATACATGAAAGATATGAAAAAAATATATATCCTTTGGAGAAAATAAGAAAAGCTTTAAATTTTAGATATAATAAATATATTTTTAAATTATTGATTAAATAGTATTTATTAGATATAATGGTTTTCGTATTTACCCAAATTATTTTTAATTGTATATTATAAGTTTATATAAAGCTTAGGGTGGTATACATAATAAGAGGTGAAAAAATGGACAAAGAGATTAAATTAAGGATTGTAAATAGAATATCATTAGTATCCATATTAGCAAATGTCCTATTATCTATAATAAAGGTCATAATAGGTTTTGTTGGTAGAAGTAGTGCCATAATAGCCGACGGAATACACTCTTTATCAGATGTATTTAGCACCATAGTAGCCATGATAGGAGTCAGACTTGCTAGTAAAGAAGATGACGAAAATCACCCCTATGGTCATGAAAAGATAGAACCTGTAATGGGGAAAGTTTTAGCTAATATATTGATACTAACCGCCATATTTATGGGATATGAAGCAATAAAAAGCATATTAGGAAGGGATTATACAGTTCCTGGTAAAATAACTATATATGCAGCTATATTTTCTATATTGGTTAAAGAATGGATGTATCATTACACCCTTAGAGGTGCAAAAAAAATAGAGAGTTCAGCTATGATGGCCGATGCCTGGCATCATCGTACCGATGCTCTGTCGTCGGTGGGTAGTTTGATTGGAGTTACTGGAGCTATTCTAGGGTATCCTATTTTTGATCCTCTAGCATCTGTAGCCATAAGTATTCTAGTAGCTAAGGTTGGATTTGATATATATATGCAGTCGGTTAAGGAACTTATTGACTCATCGGCGGATGAAGAAACCCTACAAAAAATTAGAAGTATAATATTAAATACCAAGGGAGTTATACAAATAGATGAACTTAAAACTAGAATACATGCCAATAAACTATATGTTGATGTAGAGATTGCAGTAGATAGTGCTTTAACTGTTGGTCAGGCCCATAAAATAGCCGAGAATGTCCATGATAATATTGAAGATAAACTTAAAAAAGTAAAACACTGTATGGTCCATGTCAATCCCTTTGGGGAAGTATAGAAATAACCGCCTATTTTGTAGGCGGTTATATTTTGAATAAAAACTATTTAAGGAAAATTTTCATAAAACTGGGAACAAAATAGTATACTATAGGGTCTAAAGAGATAAATACTTACTTTTTTCTTAAAAAATTTCTAAAATATACTACTTATATAAAATAAATAGTAAAATTTGAAATATAAGTATATGAAGAGGAGGTATTTATATAATGAAAAAAGTTTTAAGTCTTTTAATCATTATGACTTTAGTCTTTACAAGTTTGATAACTGGATTTGCAATAGAAATTGAAACTGTTGTGGAAAGAACTGTTTCGGTAACCAGTATAAATGATGGATATGAGATGACTGAAAAGGAAGCTAAAATTTCTAAGGAAGATGCAATAGAAATAGGAAAGAAACAAATGAAAAAGTTATTTAATACCATCATTGATGAAAAAATATTTGATACAAGGGTAGAATTTAGACAGGATTATGAAGATAGAGAGAGCTATATATGGGCAATAGATTGGTATAAGAATGATAATGAGAAGAGTATTAATGTGGACGTATGGATAAACGCAGATACAGGTGTAATAAATAAGATAAGTAAAAGAGAATATATACATAGCGAGGAAAGACCAACTATTGCCACTATGACTAAAGAAGAAGCAAAGAAATTAGCTGAAGAATTTGCTAAAAGGATTAATCCAGAAGAATTTAAAGAGACTAAGTTAATTGATGATAGATATCCAACGGGATATGGAAGTACTAACTACTATTTTAGATATGCTAGAATGATAAATGATGTAAAGTATGATAGAAACTATATAAATGTACAAGTTGATGGAGTTAAGGGCGAGGTTATATCCTACAGCTATAGATGGGATACAGACTTAGATGTACCATCTATAAAAAACATTATAGATCCTAGCAAAGCTGAAGAAATAATGAGAGAAAATATTGATATGACATTGAACTATATACCATATAGGGATAAATATAGTTCCTATGGTGAAAAAATTGACAAAGTTAAACTTATATACTATCCAAGCTATCAGAATGGTTATATGGTAGATGCAATAAAGGGAACTATGATGGATTATAGTGGTATAGCATCTAAGGAAGAAAAGGTAAGGGATATATCTGAAAAGAGAAAAGAAGAGATTTATAGAAAAGCTAAAAGTGTAAAGGAGTTAGATAAAGCAATAGACCAAACAAGAGCAATTGAAGTAATGAATAAATATTTAAAGGAAATATATGGAGAAGATTTTGAGGTAGAAAACATAAGATATACGGAGAATGAAGATTATTGGGAAACAAGGGATAGAAAATCCTGGGCAGCTAGTTTTTATGAAGAAGGGAACAGCCGTTCAGATGGTGGAAGGATAATAATTGATGCTTTAACAGAAAAGTTAATAACAGTATATAAATACTCTCATTTTGATGAAGTGGAAGACTTTGAGCCAGTTATTACATGGGAAGAAGGTTATGACAAAGCAATAGAAGTGATAGAAAAGTATTTTCCAGAAAAAATAAAGGAAATTGATACTGAGGTAAGATATAGTAAATATACCCATATAGTAAATGGAAAAGAGATGCCAGAAACACAGTATTATTATAGCTTTGGTAGAATAGTAGATGGAATATCATATCGTGAGGATGAGGTGATGATAACAGTCGACACCCAAACAGGAAAAATAAGGGAATTGCGATTTGGCTGGAGCGATGATGTGAATTTTCCAAGTACAGAAGGAATAATAAGCAAGGAAGATGCTAAAGAAATATATTTCGAAGCATATGAGCCAGAGCTTATATACACGAGAATAAATAAAAGTAATGATATTGAAAATCCAGAATGGGAGATGAAATTAGCCTATAGATTAGTACCAGTTGAAGTTAGTGGTACAAATATAGATGCCTTTACAGGTAAGTTTCTAGATTATAGAGGAAATGAAATAAATGAAAATCAGGAAGAATTTAAAGAAAAAATAAAGGGCCATTGGGCTGAAAAAGAGTTAATGATTCTAGCAGAGCAGGGAATAATTAATTTAGACGAAATTACATTAGATAAAGAAATTACAAAGCTAGAAGCCATAAAGATCCTTGTGGATGCTAAAGGCTATAGACCATATATGGTAGAAAGAGTTGAAGAACTTAAATTTGACAATATATCAAAGGATAATGAAGAATATAAACATCTACAACTAGCTATTAAGTACGGTATATTGGAAAACGAAGAAGGACAATTCCCAGTGGATGAAAAGATTACTAGAGAGGAATTGGCAGCTTATATAGTGAAACTTTTAGGCTATGATGAATTAGCAAAATTAAATCAAATTTTCAAAGTATCATTTAAAGATGCAAATAAAGTAAGTAGTGATAAAATAGGCTATGTGGCGATTTGTAATGGATTAGGAATAATACAAGGTAACAATGGGGAGTTTAGACCCGATGATAATGTAACAATGGCTGAAATGGCTGCCGTTATATATAAAGCCCTAGGAAGTATAAGAGAATAAATTTTTTCAAAAGGCTGTCTCAAAAAAGTGAGGCGGCCTTTTTAAGAGGTAAGGCAAGGGATTAAAATTAGAAATTTATTTTTTTATTTAGCTTTTAAAGTTATAATATAAATAATAATCTTTTAAAAGCTATTTGGGAAAAGGAAAGGATGTACTTTTTTCCTACCATGTAATTGAAGCCCTTCATTTATCTGAAAAGGAAATAATAACTAATATAGTTAATATAAATGACATTTAGAAATTAGAATAATATTGAAAAACCATCTGATATTTTTGGAAAATAGTATAAAGATGTAGATTTTATTATAAAATTTACATCTTTATAGTTTAAATAAACAATTTATTGTGGTAATATGAAATTTAAACAATTCAAGGAGAGATTAATAATGAAAATACTTTATTATGATTGTTTTTGTGGCATAAGTGGAGATATGAATTTAGGTGCATTGATTGATCTAGGGGTAGATGAGAAATATTTAATTAATGAGTTATCAAAACTAAACTTAGATGATGAATATGAAATAAATATTATGAAGGGCAGCAAGATGGGTATTTCAGGAATTAAGGTGGATGTAATTATAAAGAATCATCACCATGAACAAGACCATAAACATGAACATCATAGCCATCATGAACATGAGCATCATCACAACCACAACCATCAACATAGTCATAATCATGACCATAATCACCATCATCATAGAGGATTAAAGGAGATTGAGGAGATTATTAAATCCAGTGATTTAAGTGAAAAAGTTAAGAAATTAAGTTTAGATATGTTTATGGAGGTGGCTAAGGCAGAGGCTAAAGTCCATGGAAAAAGTCTCTATGAAGTTCACTTCCATGAAGTTGGAGCTATTGATTCTATCATAGATATAGTGGGAGCAGCTATATGCATAGACTATTTAAATGTAGATAAGATCATGGCCTCTAGGGTTCAACTGGGAGGAGGCTTTGTAAAATGTGCCCATGGAATTATACCAGTACCAGCTCCAGCCACTACTGAGATATTAAAAGAGATACCAGTTAAAACAGGACTTGTGGACTTTGAGACCACTACGCCTACGGGGGCAGCTATATTAGCAGCA
Organism: uncultured Eubacteriales bacterium; assembly: GCA_965539935.1. Taxonomy (GTDB): domain Bacteria; phylum Bacillota; class Clostridia; order Peptostreptococcales; family Caminicellaceae; genus CBETVX01. The sequence goes on from CBETVX010000041.1 coordinate 20,062, forward strand.
AATGTGGATGAATTTAAAAATGAAATGGACTTTAATGTAGAAAAAATAGGATATGGTTTAGGAACAAGGGATTTAGAAATTCCCAATGTATTAAGGGTTTACTTAGGTACAGTAGAGAAGGAAGAAAAAAATAAAAGACAATTTATTTTAGAGACTAATATAGATGATATGAATCCAGAACTTTATGGCTATGTAGAAGAAAAACTTTTTGAAAAGGGAGCTTTAGATGTTTTTAAAACCCCTATTGTTATGAAAAAGGGTAGACCAGCCATAAAACTAAGTATTTTAGTAGATGCAGATAAAGAGAAGGATATGGTAGATATTATATTTAGAGAAACAACATCCTTTGGAATTAGGAAATTTGATGTTGAAAAAATAATGCTACAAAGAGATTTTCAAAAAATAAATACTAAATATGGAGAAGTTACAATCAAAAAAGCTTATTATGAAGGAAAGGCTATTAAATATAAACCAGAATATGAAGAATGTAAAGAATTAGCAATAGAAAACAAAGTAAATATTGATAAAATATATAAAGAAGTTTATAAAATAGTGGAGGATGGTTTAGATGATAAATAATGAAAAATATATAAATTTAATAAATTATTTAAAGGAATTAGAAAGTGTTTTAATAGCCTTTTCAGGAGGTGTAGATAGTACATTTTTACTAAAAGCATGTAAAGAAGCCCTAGGGGATAATGTAAAGGCTATTACTATTAACTCACCATATATCCCTAAATGGGAGATTGAAGAGGCAAAGGAATTAGTAGGAGAAATTGGTGTAGCCCATGAAATAATAGAGGTGGATATAAATGAAAAGATTAAAAATAATCCTATGGATAGGTGTTATCTATGCAAAGGATTCATTTTTTCAACAATAAAAAATATAGCAAAAGAGCAGGGATATAAGTATGTTATTGATGGTACAAATTTTGATGATACAAAGGATTATAGACCTGGACTTGTGGCCCTTGATGAATTAGGAATAAAAAGCCCCATGCTTCATGTTGAGCTTACAAAAAATGAAATTAGAAGCTTATCCAAGGAGCTTGGATTAAAGACTTGGGATAAGCCAGCCTATGCCTGTCTTCTTACCCGTATACCCTATGATACAGAATTGAAAATAGAAGATTTTGAGATGATTGAAAAGGCTGAAAAATACATGATAGACAAAGGATTTAGAGCCATTAGGGTAAGGAAACATGGTGATTTAGCAAGGATTGAAGTGAATAGAGAAGATAGAAAAGGACTGTTTAATGAAAATATATTAGATGATATTTCAAATAAATTTAAAGAGATTGGGTTTAAATATATCACAATGGATTTAGAAGGGTATCGTGTAGGAAGTTTTAATGATGATATAAATAAAAATGGAGGTAAAATATGAATCAAGAGGAAATGAGACAATTATTAGAACATGTAAAAAATAATAAAATTGATATAGAAGAAGCTATAGAGAAGTTAGAAGATTTACCCTTTAGGGACTTAGGATTTGCTAAGATAGATAATCACAGAGAAGTTAGGGTGGGGTATCCAGAAGTAATATATTGTGAAGGAAAAACAGTAGAACAAGTGAGAGATATAGTTGCTTATATGTTAGAGAGAAATAATAATATATTGGCTACCCGTGCCAGTGAAGAAATGTTTAATGAAATAAAAAATATATGTAATGAGGCTAGATATAATAAATTAGGGAGAACTATTACCATACAAAGAAGAGAGATCATTCCTAGTGATAGTTATATTGCCATTGTTTCAGCTGGAACTTCCGATTTACCTGTGGTAGAGGAAGCAGCAGAGACAGCTAAAATTCTTGGAAATAGAGTGGAGAAGATTACAGATGTAGGTGTTGCAGGCATCCATAGATTATTTGCAAGATTAGATATTATAAGGAATGCAAAGGTAATAATAGTTGTTGCAGGGATGGAAGGTGCTTTAGCTAGTGTTGTGGGAGGACTTGTAGACAAGCCAGTTATAGCCGTTCCAACAAGTGTAGGATATGGAGCAAATTTTAATGGTCTTGCACCGCTGCTTTCAATGCTAAATAGTTGTGCCAGTGGTGTAAGTGTTGTAAATATTGATAATGGATTTGGTGCAGCATATAATGCAAGTATTATAAACAAATTATAGGAGGAGATATTATAATGCATATGGCAGATGCCTTGATTTCACCAACTGTAGGGGGAGTCATGTGGGGTGTTTCCGCAGGTGTATTAAGTTATTCAATTAAAAAAGTTCAAAATGATATGGATGAAAAAAAAATTCCCTTGATGGGAGTCATGGGAGCTTTTATATTTGCAGCTCAAATGATCAATTTTTCAATACCATTAACTGGTTCAAGCGGACATATAGGAGGAGGGATTTTACTTTCCGTACTCTTAGGACCATATGCAGGTTTTTTGACAATGGCTTCAGTACTGATTATTCAGGCCCTTTTCTTTGCAGATGGAGGACTATTGGCCTTGGGCTGTAATATATTTAACCTTGGCTTCTTCACTTGTTTTATTGCCTATCCACTGATATATAAAAAAATAGTTGGAGATGGATATACAAGAGGAAAAATTTTTATTGCTTCTTTATTGGCAGCTGTTATAGGTCTTCAGTTTGGCTCCCTAGGAGTAGTTTTAGAAACCTTTATATCAGGAAAAACAGAATTGCCCCTAAGAATTTTTCTTTTTATGATGCAGCCAATACATCTTGCAATAGGTATTATTGAAGGACTTATTAGTGCTGTTATTGTTATATATATATACCAAGAGCGCCCAGAAATATTAGAAAATACATTTAAGGGTAAAATAGCTAAGGAAAAACCTATGAAAAATCTTATGATAACAATTATTATATTAACATTAGCAATAGGAGGTATTTTTTCTTTATTTGCCTCTGAAAAACCAGATGGATTAGAATGGGCAATGTTTAAAACATCAGGAAAGGAAAACCTAGAATCTCCGAAGGGAATACATGAAACTTTCTCACAAATTCAAGAAAAAACCTCTGTATTACCAGATTATGATTTTAAAGGGGAGAAGGAAGAACCTTCAGATATAGTCAATAGTGGGACTAGTTTATCTGGAGTAGTTGGAGGTTTCATCTCCCTTATTCTTATAAGTGGTCTAGGATATATTATCCGTATTTATAAAGGGAGAAAAACTACCTAAAGGATTTGATTATTAATATGGCAAGCATAAAGGATTCTATTTTTGAGATAAGGATATTGGATGAATTGTCCCATAAGAATACGGTTATTCATAGGATACATCCAATATCAAAGCTGTTTGTTACCATAATATATATATTATCGGTTATATCCTATGATAAATATGAAATCAATAATCTATTCCCCTTTATTATTTATCCAATGGTTATTTTTACATTAGGGGATATTCCCACTACTAAAGTATTTAAAAGAATGGTAGTTGGTATGTTTTTTGTAGTAGGAGTAGGCATATTTAACCCATTATTAGATAAAAGCATTAGAATTATATTATTAGGCCTACCTATTGCTGGAGGATGGATTTCTTTTGTTTCCCTGGTAATTAAAGGTGGATTAACTATATTGGCTGCACTTTTACTACTGGCTACAACGGGCATAGATAAAATTGCCTTAGCACTTAGTATGATAAAAGTACCCAATATATTTATATTACAATTTTTACTTACTTTTAGGTATATTTCCCTATTAGCCGAAGAAATCAATAAAACATATAATGCCTATATGTTAAGGGCTCCTGGGCATACAGGTATCCATTTTAAGGCATGGGGCTCATTGTGTGGGCAAATAATTATGGATACCTTTGATAGATCACAAAAAATATATGATGCCATGATGTTAAGGGGTTTTAGAGGAGAATATAATATTCAGCTTAAAAAGCCTGCTTTAAAAGATATAGCTTATATATTTGTATGGATGATTATTTTTATGGCTTTTAAATTTACTAATATTCCTGCATGGATAGGTGCAGTAGCTACAGGAGTGATTAGATGAGTCATCATAGAGTGGAATTTCATAATGTATCTTATACTTATCCCGATGGCAATAAAGCCATCAGGGATATTTCTTTTAAGATTTCACATGGAGAATCTGTAGGGATTGTGGGAGCCAATGGAGCAGGAAAATCATCTATTTTAAAACTTCTTACGGGCATATTATTGCCTGATGATGGAGAAATTTATGTAGGGGATTTGAAACTCACAAAGAAAACACTACCCTTTATAAGACGAAGTATCGGATTTACTTTCCAAGACCCAGATCATCAACTGTTTATGAGTTCTGTCTACGATGATGTAGCCTTTGGGCCAAGAAATTATAAAATAGATGAAGAGGAAGTAGAAAAAATCGTGAAAAAAGCTTTAGATACCGTTGGTGCTTTACATTTAAAAGATAGGCCACCTTATAAGCTTTCAGGAGGAGAAAAGCGAGCAGTATCAATTGCCACTGTCCTTGCAATGGATCCTAATATACTTATAATGGATGAGCCCTCTGTGGCCCTTGACCCTAGAGCTAGAAGAAGATTAATCAATCTTTTAAAGGGTTTTTCCCACACAAAGATAATTGCTACCCATGATATGGATATGGTATTAGAACTTTGTGAAAGAGTGATAGTAATCAATGATGGTGAAATTCTTCGTGATGGAAGGGCAGAAGAAATATTAAGGGATGAAGATTTTTTAAAGGACTGTTCTTTAGAATTACCTTTATCCCTTCAAACCTGTCCTATATGTAAAAGTTCTAAAATATAAAACATAAAAAATAATAATTTATAACAAGGAACCTTTAAATATATTTTGCCTATTCATTAAAAATAATGTTAACTTAAAGAAGAAAGTGAGGATAAAAAATGAAAGAAAATAGATTGGTTTTTCTAGCATATTTATCAGTTTGCTTTATTTGGGGGTCTACATATTTGGCTATAAAAATTGGAGTTGAGCATATTCCACCGTTAACCTTTGCAGGGATACGATTTTTATCAGCTGGTCTATTAATGGTTCTTTATGCATATAAAAAGGGCTATTCATTTCCAAAGAACTTTAAATCATTTTATCCTATTGCGATTATTGGATGGTTAATGCTTGCAGGTGGAACTGGTTTTGTAACCCTTGCAGAGGTTAAGGTTGCTTCAGGTATAGCTTCATTATTTGTTGCTTTGGTTCCCCTCTATATTGCTGCTATCGAAGTTTTGATATTGAAAAATGTTAGGTTGTCAATGTCGGGATATATTGGCTTAATCATAGGTTTTCTAGGAGTTTATATGTTAGTAAGTCCATGGGATAATAGTGGCATAATTGATTTAGAAGGTATAATATTATTATTTTTAGCTGGTTTACTATGGTCTATTGGATCGGTGTATTCAAAGTATATTACTACAGATGTACATATGATTTCTAATATTGGATTGCAAATGATATCAGGTTCAGTATTATTGTTACTCTTAGGCTTTTTAAATGGAGAAGCAATTACAGGAGGACTTGAAATGACAGGTATTTATGCATTGATTTATTTAGTAGTATTTGGATCTATTGTTGGATATAGTAGTTATATCTATGTGCTAAGCAAATGGCCCGCTGCTAAAGCAGGTACCTATGCATACGTAAATCCTGTAGTAGCACTTTTACTTGGGTACATATTTTTAGGAGAAACACTTAATATCTCCATGATAATGTCTATGATACTTATTTTATTAAGCGTATTTTTAGTACAAAAGGCAAAGGTAAAGGATAAGGAAGAAGTATGTAATATTTAGGAGTGCTGAAGTTATAATAGAGAAATGAATGTAGAACATTTAAAGATATATAAATTTTTTATAGCCAGTAGTTTGTCTGAAAAATTAGTTTTATTAGTAGTTTTATTTTTATAAGTATAAGAAAATTATATATAATAAAACTATTAATATAAAAAATAAAATTAACTAAATAAAGCTTCTTTAATCAGTAAAAACTAATTATAATAAAAATAATATAAAAGACTTTATCTATAGTAGCATATGTTTATTAACCATAACAAAGGTTGTATTTAAATATACATTATATTAAATGTTTTAACTTAAAATTAACCGTAACATTTGATGTAAATTGTAAAAAAAACAGTGTGATT
>CBETVX010000042.1:0-26069 GCA_965539935.1 uncultured Eubacteriales bacterium
AATAATCAATTTTGTTAAGTATATTCTCAATAATTCTCTTGTGGGTAATTTTATTTAAAGCTTTTAACTTTTGAGGATCCGAAAAAACAATATCCCCCAGATATTTTCTATTTAATGTTCCATCCCTATTCAATACTTCTTTCCCAAAGTAAACTACTATATCTTCTAGTGCCGGTCTTCCCTTTTCTACAATTTCCCTAGCTACTACGTCGGCATCAATAACTATAAAACCAGCATCTTTAATAAACTGCGAAACTGTACTTTTACCAGAAGCTATTCCACCTGTTAATCCTATTACCTTCATCCTTCTCTCCTTACTTTGTTTCATACCAACTATTACCCTCATTCATGTCAACTTTTAGAGGTACCTTTAACTGCGCAGCATTTTCCATATTATCTCTTAATATTTCTTTTACTTCTTCTAATTCGTCCTTTTTACAATCAATAATTAATTCATCATGTACTTGTAAAATTAATTTAGATTTTAGATTTCTATTTTTAAGTTCATTGTATACTTTTATCATAGCTATTTTAATTATATCAGCGGCACTACCTTGTATAGGTGTATTCATAGCAGTACGTTCACCAAAGGATCTTATATTAAAGTTCCTTGAATTTAGTTCAGGAATATATCTCCTTCTATTAAATATAGTAGTTACATATCCATCTTCTTTTCCCTTCTTAACTGCTTCATCCATATACCTTTTAACGCCATTATATTTTTTTAGATATTCATCAATGTATTTCTTTGCTTCTTTCCTAGTTATATTAAGATTTTCTGATAATCCATAGTCACTTATACCATATACTATACCAAAGTTCACAGCTTTAGCTCTACTTCTTTGCAATGAGGAAACCTCGTCAATTGGCACTCCAAAAACTTGTGAAGCAGTTAGACTATGAATATCCTCATCCTCTTTAAAGGCCTTTAATAACATTTCATCCTCTGCCATATGGGCTAAAACCCTAAGTTCTATTTGGGAATAATCAGCATCTAATAATGTATGATTTTCATCGGTTGGCACAAAAATCTTTCTTATCCTTCTACCCATTTCTAATTTCACAGGTATATTTTGCATATTGGGTTCAGTACTACTTATTCTTCCCGTAACGGTTACAGTCTGATTAAAGCTAGAGTGTATTTTTCCTGTAAGGGGATTTATCAAATTAAATAATGCATCCACATAAGTAGATTTTAGTTTAACTAACTGTCTATAATCTATAATAAGTGGTATTATTTCATGTCTATTATGGAGTTTAACTAATACATCGTGGCTTGTGGAATATCCCGTCTTTGTTTTTTTGATAACCGGAAGACCTAATTTATCAAAGAGTATCTGCCCTAATTGTTTTGGTGAATTAATATTAAATTCTACCCCTGCAAGATCATATATCCTATTTGTAATATCATCAATTTTCTCAGTAAATTCTTCGTCTAATCCCTTTAATACTTCTTTATCCACTTTAAATCCTTCAAACTCCATACTTGCTAAGACTTCAATTAATGGTATTTCTATATCATATAGCAAATCAAAGAGTTCAATTTCTTTTAATTTTTTAATTTGCAGTTCTTTACAGCATAAAACGGCTCTACACCAATCACTTCCATATTTAGACAATTCTTTAATATCTAATTCACCATATTTTTTAGATTTTTTACCCTTGCCTAAAAGTTCTTCACTATTTTTTATATCTATTCCATAATATTCTTTAGCTATATCCGATATGTCATAATCTGATTTTGAAGGGTCTAAAAGATATGCAGCTATATATGTATCAAAATCTATACCCTTTAATTCTATATCATATCTTAATAAAGCTAATATATCACCTTTGAGTCCGTGACCATATTTTTTTATATCCTGATTTTCAAATACCCCTTTAAGTGCCTCTATTAATTCTTTATTTTTTCTTATATCAATATAAAAGCAGTTTTTATCATCTACAGATATAGATATCCCAATAATCTCATTTGTTCGTACATTTTTATCTTCACTGAATATTTTTAAAGCAAAACTTTTTTTATTATCTATGTTTCTAAGGAGGTCTTGTAACTCATTATATTCATTGATTATTTTAACAACTATCTCTTTAAACTCCTTATTTTTTTCACTGTTTTTTCCTATAACATTTCCAGGTATAGCCTTTTTAATCAAACTATTAAATTCATATTTCTTAAAAAGTTTTAATAATTTGTCATAATCTGGCTCTTTAAGTTTTAATTCTTCAATATTCATTTCAATCGGAACATTGGTTTCGATAGTAGCAAGTCTTTTACTCATAATAGCCACTTCTCTATTTTCACTTAGACTATTTTTAGTCCTAGTACTGCTAATTTTATCAACATTTTCAAGTATCTCTTCTACTGTTGAAAATTGGCTTAATAGTTTTTTAGCAGTTTTATCTCCAATGCCAGGAACTCCAGGTATGTTGTCTGATTTATCTCCAACAAGGCCTTTATAATCTACAATCTGATTAGGTGTTATTCCATAATCTTCCCTAAGTTTTTCTTTATCATATACTTCTAGGTTACTGATTCCTTTTTTGGTAATAAGAACTTTTATATTATCAGAAACTAGTTGAAGTGCATCCTTATCTCCAGTAACTATTATTACTTCAAAATTTTCTTTTTCACAGTATTTTGCTAATGTTCCTATTAAATCGTCGGCCTCAAAGCCCTCAAGCTGGGTTCTATGAACATTATAAGCATCTAATATTTCCTTTAATATAGGCATTTGCTCAGCTAATTCTTGAGGCATTTTCTTTCTTTGAGCCTTATACTCTTTAAATTGCTTATGTCTAAATGTAGGCGCCTTTATATCAAATGCAACACTTAAATAATTAGGTTCATAATCTTCTATAACTTTATGTAACATATTTAGAAATCCATAAACACCATTTGTATGTATTCCTTCTTTATTAGTCAAATCAGGCAATGCATAAAAAGCCCTATTTATAAGACTGTTGCCATCAATTATTGCCAGTTTTTTCTTCAAAGTACCATCTCCTCATATATCTTCAATACTATTATTTTATCAATAAATACTAAATTTATGAAGTACTTCTCATTTATATAATAATTATCTATTTCTCAATAAATATCTTTTTTCCTTCTTTAAAGTTTTTTAATAAAATAAAAGAGCTGGCCCAAAAGTAATAAACTACTTTCGGGTCAGCCCACAATTAACATTAATACTTATATTTCACACTCACACTGGCAGTAATTTCTAATTCACTGGTTGTTATTGGTGTTGACATGCCTTTAGCCTCTATTGCAAAATCTGCCCTATCTTGATAATAGAATACCGGAGCACTACCACTTGTTTCTACTATGCTATAGGGCTTACTTACACTCGCCCCAAAGGTTTCTAAAATAGATTGGGCTTTACTTTCTGCATTTTCCATAGAAATTTTTAATGCCTCATTGTAATATTTTGCTTCATCCACAACTCCAAAACGTATGTTTCCTATGGAGTTTGCTCCTGCTTTAGAAGACTCATCAATAACTTCTCCAACTTTTTCTAGGTCTTTTACAGTCACTTCCACTATATTTCTTACAGTATATCCTTCTATTATTTCTTCATCTTTGCCTCCTAATGTAGGTTGATACTTTGTATTCTTATAAACATTATAAGAAATTGTCTTGATATCATCCTCGCTAATCCCTAAATTTTTAATACTCTCTATAACCTTATTCATTATATTAGAATTTTCAGTTTGGGCTACATTGGCATCCTTATTAAATATATCAACGCCTATGTTTATATATGCTATATCTGGCTTAACTTTTACACTACCCTTGCCACTTACTGTAACTATATTTTCATCACCATTTGTTTCTACAGCATCTACTTTCTTTGTAAATAGATCTAAACTATCTACAGCCATTATTCCTATTACCAAGCTCATGATTAACACTACATATAACATTTTTTTCATAAAATCAACCTCCTATTTTTTTAGAATGAATTTCTTAATCATTAAATATCCTATAACAAATACAACTGCCAGAGCCATTATAATTGGCAAGTTGCTTATAAATGATATTAGGAAATTCTCTAATAAATTTATAATATTATTTGTCGTTTTAATAAATCCCTTCTTAGATTTAGCCCATATATTTTCTTCACTTAAACTTTGGATTTCCTTATCCCTTAAAGTAATTTCATTTAAATGTACTTCAATGGTGGATAAATCTACAAGATCATCCCAAGTCTTAAGATTACCAGTTAATCTATCAATATCTCCTCTAACCCTTGTGAGTTCCCTTTCCACCTCCAGTATTTCTTTTACATCTTTAGCACTATCCAATATCTCCCTAAGTCTTTTTTCCTGTGCTTTTAAATTTTCTACCTCACTGGCAGTATCTCTATACTCTTTAGTAATATCATCGCTGTTGATTCTCTCATCAACAACTATTCCTAAACTCTTTATTTGATTATATATATTATAGAAATCTTTCCCTGGAATCCTAATTGTTAAATTGCCAGTTTTCAAGGATTTAGATGGGTCTTCTCTGTCATAAGCCTTATAACGAGTATAACTATTTTGTACAAACCCTCCACTGGCTTTGGTAATATCTATAACCATATTCTGAGTTTTATCATAATCCTCTGTATCAATTTGAAGATAACCATTTAATATAATTTTTCTACTAGAATTTAAATTTCTTGAATCGGGTACTTCATTGGCAATTAAAGCACTCTCACTCATATTTTCTATTTCACCATCAAAGTCCTCTTGCCTAACAATTTCTGGGGCTGCCATCTTCGACTCGGCAACTCCATACATTTGGCCACCACTATCAATATCATTGGTTTCCACACTTCTTGCCGCCTCTTCCCTTACAGAATCTTTAGTTTGATATTCCATCATAAGATTATCTAAATTGGATAGGGGAATAATTATTAGTAACAGTATTGCAGCAATAGCAGAAAGTATTTTCCAATTAAATCTTTTATTCCTTACTTTCTTTATATTATCTTTAAAAGACATCTCTTTCATATTTTCATCATTATCTTCCTGGGAAACTCTAAGGAGTTTATCATGTAATTCCTTTTTAAAACCAGATGGCAAAGAAACATCTTCTGTTTCACTCAATAATTTCCTTATACTTTTAAGTTCTTCATATTCTTTTTTACATTCTGGACAATGAGAAAAATGTTTTTCCAATTCTTCTACTTCTTCTTTATTTAATAATTTATCTATATAAAGTGAGATTAACTCTCTATATTTTTCACAACTCATCTTATCCCTCCTCTCATTATTTTAGACTTACTTTTCTAATAAAAGTTCCGAATTATCCGATAGTAAATCTTTTAGTATTATCCTTCCTCTATTGATTCTAGATTTTACCGTACCTAGGGGCACTCCTACTATTTCACTTATTTCATCATAGGAAAAATCCTGTATATCCCTTAAGATTATTACAATACGGTATTTTTCTGGAAGACTACTTATAGCCCTATGTACACGTTTTTGTATTTGCTTTTTTTCAAAAACATCCTCTGGTAAGTTTTCTTCTCCCTGAATTTGTCGTTCAATCTTCCCATTTTCTGTTTCAATAGGATTGTCTAAAGAGAAGGTTTTTATCTTTTTCTTCTTTCTTATCATATCAATGCATGTATTTGTGACTATCCTATAAAGCCATGTAGAAAAGCTTGATTCTTCTTTGAAATTTTTAATGGATTTAAACACCTTAACCAGAGCTTCTTGAGTAATATCACTGGCATCTTCTTTATTTCCCAACATTTTATATGCAATATTAAAGGCCAAGGTTTGATATTTATCAATTAGCTTTTCAAAACTATCAACACAACCCTTTTTACTTTTTTCTATAAGAATTTTTTCAGCCTCAGACATTTTATTCACTCCCTTCTAAGACACTACTATGTATTATAGACGTAAATATAAAAGATTAGTTCCCTAATTCTTTTAAAAAACCTTTAATAATATTATTTTTTATATAAAAAAATAAACGCCTATTTAATTAGGCGCTTAATACTCCTTTATTTCCTTCCGGCACATAAATATATTTATCTAATTTATAAGGATGGAAAAAAGATTCTATTATATTATGGTCTTCATCAAATATTGCCGTAGCATGATGCATAAAATTATTTCTCAAATAGTATCTTAAGTCAATTGATTTTAAAACTACCTTGCCCATCTCTTCAGTCTTAATAATATGGAAAATTGGAGAAAAATCACTAAAATATTGACCAATATTGGTATCCATAAACAGTTCTATAATTTCCTCTGCTGGTTTTTTGAATTTCTTCCTTACCTTTACCTTACCATTAATAATATTTATTTGACCAACTATATAGTGACTATTTGACTCTATCACAAAGTCCCATTTATGAAAGGCCATAAGGGCTGGAAGTATAAAAATATTAATCAGCTTATATCCATGTTTATAATGTTTTTCAACAAGTTTTCGTGCCCTTTTCCGCATCCAAAATCTAAGTCCAATATAACCTACAAAAGAAATTAAAACACTAACAAGAAATACTTTTGTATTGTTTTTATTAAATATCAACAGTAGTGCCAAGATACTTATAACAGGATCATATAACATTAGTAAATTTGCCTTAAATTTCTTTTCAGTAAATGGTGCCAGCAGCTTAGCCCCATAAGAGTTTAATATGTCAAAAAAAGTATGGGAAAAAGCTCCTACTAATGTCCAGAAAAAGACATTTAAAAGGGAAAAATTACTATATACCAGAGATAATCCCAGTGTAATAATACCACTTAATCCCACCAAAGCAGGGATAGAATGGGAAAAACCTCTATGATGCTTTAAATAGTGATATTCATCCTTTAAAACTCTTGTAATAACATCTACATCTGGAGACATTGCACCTATAGCACATCCAACACTTGCAGGGTTCATTAGACTAACAGGGTCACCACTAAAGGCAGATATTGCTAGCCCAATTACCCCATGGGTAACTGGATCCATATATTCACCACCAACTATTTGTATATTGATTTCTTCAAGTATACCATATCTAGTTTATTCTATTCAACTAATAATGTCATACAAATTAATATATTAGTCAAGTTAATTTTAATATTAATGGGTTTCTTCTTTTTTCTCTTCTAGTTTGAATTGGGTGATTAGAGTATTTAATTGTTCTGCTAAATCTTCTAGGGATTTTGCATTTTTTGAAATAACATTTATTGAATTACTTTGCTGAACTATAGAGGCTGTAGATTCCTCGACTCCAGCAGAATTTTCCTGAGAAATAACAGCTATTTGTTCTCCTGATTTAGTGATTTCACTACTACTTAATGTGATTTGATCGAAACTTAAAAATATATTTTCGATTTTTTTACCCATATCAATTACTTCAGAGTTAATTCTTTGGAATATTTCTCCTGTATATTCTATTTGATCAGTTCCATCCATTACTTCTTTATATCCATTTTCTAAGGACTTAGTCATTTCCTTTGATTCGCTTTGGATACCATCTACAATTTTTGTTATTTCTGAAAGGGATTTGCTAACCATTTCGGCAAGCTTCCTGATTTCATCAGCCACAACAGCAAAACCTTTTCCAGCTTCTCCAGCTCTAGCTGCCTCTATTGCTGCATTTAATGCCAATAGATTCGTTTGCTCAGAGATAGTATCTATAACTTGTACTAATTTAGATATATCTTCAGATTTTTTATCTAAGTCCTTTACCATTTTAACTGAGTCCTTTACTATTTCATTAACTACACCCATTTGCTTAATAGAGATATTCATTTGTTCATTGCCCTCTTTAGCCATTTCAAGTATTATATTAGATGAATTTTTAAGTATTTCTGAATTATTACTGGCATCTTTAATTAAATTATCTAATACATTTATAGACTTTGATATATTATTTGAAGCAACTGCCTGCTCTTCACTACCAGCTGCAACTTCTTCCATTACAGCTGCCATTTGTTCAGATCCTTCACTTATTTCACTAGATATTTTTGTTAAAGTATTACTTTGAACAGTTACTTCTTTAGAAGCTATGGATATCTCTTTAATAATATTTTGTAAATTAGCAACCATATCATTAATTGCTTTAGCAAGCTGACCCACTTCATCTTTTCCATCATAATACATCTTAGTAACAGAAAGATCACCCTGTGATACTTTATTGCTCATATCAACAACTTTTTTAAGATTTTTAGTTATGCCTTTACTAATCAAAAATACAATTAAAATCCCAAGAATTAAGGATACTACCACGGAAGAAAGCAATATACTCTTTACATATTCTATACTGTCCTTTGCTCCATTTATTGCTTGGCTTCTCTTAGCAATAAGGTCTTGATTTATTTCATTTAAATAAATAGATATGGTAGTAACTCTATTAGTCACTCTTTTTCGTAGGACAATTGCCTCAGTTTTCCTCTCCTGCTCAATAAGTGGTATAATTTCATCAATAAAAATACTATCAATTTCTTCATTAAAAAATGTCACATTTGAAAAGGCCCTTTTTAGCTCATCATTATCTATTATAGGTTCTATTTTAGCTGCCAGTTCCTTAAACTGCTTATTTTCTTCATTGTATTTTTCTATTAATTCTTCTTCACCAAAATGTACATAGTCAGATATAATTACATCTTTATTTTTTATTAAGCCTTCAAGATGTATTATATCTAATGCATTATTAGCTTTATTCTCTAGGGTATGAATGTTTTTTTCAATATCCATTAATAATTTCATAGTAATTCCACTTGATATCATAAATAGCATAATAGTAACAATAATAGCAATCCCATATTTAACTCCAATATTCAAATTTCTCCATTTAAAAATATTAATTTTATTCCTGTTTTTCCATTTAAAAGTTTTCTTTTTATTCTTGCTCTTCCATTTAATAATATTCACTATATCTCCTCCTTGAACAATAATTTCATAACTCCTATTAAAATCAAACGATAAGCTAAAATAAATTCTAAATGGAAATTTTAAAATGTTTAATATTCCCCCAAAATATTCTACATGAATTTACATTTTCCTTCAAATATAGAAAAATTCGTCCTATAGTCCTAAATATGTATTTTTCTTTATATTTAATAAAAATATTACTTAGCTATTAGTTGTAAAGTAATATTATTAATTTATATTGACCAAAATATTTTTTTGTGGTATTATAATACTTGTCACTAAGCCGAAGTGGTGGAATTGGCAGACGCGCCGGACTCAAAATCCGGTGGGGTAACACTCGTGTGGGTTCGAGTCCCACCTTCGGCACCAATTGGAAAAGCTAGGGTTAAGCACCCTAGCTTTTTTATTATTTTTTTATAACCTTCTAACAGTTTAGCACCCTATCGACGGTTTGATGTGACCTCTTGGTTGTACCAATATTATCCAAAAGGTTATCTTTATAATTTCCTTATATATGACTTAACCTAATCTATCACCTTTTTTAACAGGCTGTTCAGGTTGAATTAATACTACCCCTTGTTCAGCGTAGATTCCGAGCACAAGGACTTCTGACATAAAATCAGCAATCTGTCTTGGTGGAAAATTCACTACTCCCAAAACTTGTTTGTTCAAAAGATCCTCTTCTTTATAACATTCAGTAATTTGGGCACTTGATTTTTTTATTCCTATTTCATCACCAAAATCAACCCATAGCTTGTAAGCAGGTTTTTTAGCTTTCTTAAAAAATTCTACTTTAATGATTTCTCCTACTCTAATATCCAGTTTTAAAAAATCTTCAAAGCTTGCCATAAAAATACACTCCTTTAAATTTTAAATTTATCTTTAAAGTAAAATATAAAATAATATTATCAACATCAGTATATAAAAAATAATCCTTTAATTAACTTTGTGTTTCTTCTGGTTCTTCCCTAATAATGTATACAGCATATACAACAAGAAAAATACCTAATATCTTAAAAAATGTCAAAGGCTCACTATATAAGATAACTCCTATAATTGTTGCAACTATAGGCTCTAAGGTTGCAATTATAGAGGCTTTACTGGTTTCAAGATGTGTTAAACCTTTAGTGTAAAATAAATAAGGCAGTACTGTAGCAAATAAACCTAATGCAATCCCATAATATAAAACTTCTACATTTGAAAACTGGGTTATCATTTTTTTAATATCAACAAATGGAATTAAACCAATAATTCCAAATATAAAAGTATATATTGTAACAGTTATTGAGTCATATTTTTTTAATGCGTACCTTCCAAAAATACTATAGAGTGCATACCCTAATCCTGACCCTAATCCTGCCAATACACCACCAAAAGTAATATTCTGCCCTGCCCCCTGTACAAAAGCTGTAACGAATATACATCCAGTGAAGGTTAGCAATAACGAAATAATTTTTATTTTAGTCATCTTTTCTTTAAATAGTATTGCTGATAATACCATTACTATAGCCGGTGCAGTATATAGGAGTATGGCTGCAATAGATAAAGAAGTTTTATTTATGGCTACAAAATAACACCAATTGAAAAAAATAAAACTAAATATCCCTGTTCCAACAAAATATATGGAATCACGAGGTTTAATCTTTAGAAGCTCTTTATTTTGGATTAATGTAAATATACCAAGGATTAATGTTGCCCCAATAGCTCTAATAAGGGCTACTTGTTCAGGAATAAAGCCAAACTGATTTAATTTTTTAGCAAAAATTCCGATTGTACCCCATAAAGCTGCTGCTACAATAACAAAAAAGTATGACATTTTCTTCATCTTGATATTATGGTCATTGTTATCAATTATTTTGCTGTCTAAACTTGTATTATCCATTCCTATTCTACCTCCGCCTTCATGTAAAAAATAAAGAACCATTTAATTTAAATAGTTCCTTATATAAATTTCATTATATATTAAATTAAACAAATTTCTTTTCTCAAATCAAGTTATTACTTATCTACTTTTCGGGTTTTTATTCTATAATCTAATGGTGTAGTATTCTCATACAATCTAAAAACTCTTGTAAGGGATGAATTATGATTATAACCTACTTCATTTGCAATCTGTATCATATTTAAATCCGTATCTCTTAAAAGTTCTTTAGCCCTTTCCACTCTCAATCTTTGTATGTATTCTGTAGGAGAAACCCCCATATTCTTTTTAAACCATTCACTATAATAAGTAGAATTATAATGCTCAATATTTGCTAAAACTTGCAAATCAATATTTTCGTTGTAGTGGTCATGGATATACTTAACCGAATTTGGTAAATTTTTTTCAAATAAATAACTACTAAAGTAATGGTATAGTTTAACTAAGTTTTCACCATTATATCCATCATCCTTTAATCCATCTAATATTAAAAACCTAATTGCTCTCCATTTCTCATCAAAAGGAAGTTCAAACCCGTCATTAATTATAGTCCTATTTTTTTCTTTAAGCATATGCTGTGGTATATCAAGAACTAAGAACTCATTGGGCTTATCCGATTTAAATGTATGTGTATTACTTGGAGGTAGAAAAAACAAATTTTTATCATCAAGCTCAAGTTTTTTATGTGCAGTTTTAATTTTCATACTACCCCTAATGGGCAATATAAGTTGACCATAATCATGGAAATGGGTAATTTCCCTATTTTTATATACTCTCCGTTCACTTAAAATGCAATTCATTTTAAACTCCTCTATTAATACAAATTGTTCATATAAATCATCAATTGTTTAATCTTCACCAAATTTAACTTTACAATTATAAAATAAGTTTATAAAAATTATATCACTTTCATTACTATTCTTAAATAGGGATTACTTCTTACCATGCTATTATTTAATGGAGAACTATAATAATGATATATCCATTTTATCTAAAAATCATTTGATAAGTTAAATTAAGTAAGTTAAAATTTACTTATAGAATAATAATGATATATTAGACTTGCTCGAAAGGAGGTTTTATTATTTTAAAATTACATAAAACTTTGTCATTTTTTCTATTATCAATGTTAATAATCTTCCCTTTTATTAATGTGTCCTTTGCCAACTCAGCTGAACCACCATCAATATTGATAATAGTTCCAAATGCACCCGATGACCTTGAGATAGAGATTTTGTCAGAAGACTCTTATATAAATGCTAAGAAAACAGACAAAATCATTGAAAAATATTATGCTTTTTACTACCGTGATTTAAAAAACTTAGATAGCTATGTACTAAAAATATCTTCAGAAAATACAAACTTTGAAATCCCATTAGAATACAAACTAAAAACCTATAACAACGTTTTTATGTTAGATTTAAAAGAACAAACATTAACTTCAGGAAAATCACTATCACGAACAATGAAATTAGTTTCTCTAAGAGTATTTCTAACACTTATAATCGAGAGCATTATTTTTCTGATATTTGGTTATAGGCAAAAAAAATCATGGCTATACTTTCTTGTTATAAATTTATTTACTCAAGGTTTTTTAAATATTTGGCTTAATGGACTATCTCCAGTTGTGGGCTATGCACTTTTCGCTCTTATATTCGGGGAAATATTGGTCTTGATTGCTGAGCTCATTGCTTTCTCAATCCTTACAAAAGAGAAAAGCCGCATTATTACGTTCTCTTATGTACTATTAGCCAATTTGGCAAGCCTAATAATAGGAGGATATGCTATTACCCTCCTCCCTATATAATTTAAATTAATTTTAATATAGGGCTCCTACTTTTAGTAGGCGCCCTATATTTAGTAATACTTCCCTTTTATGTTTATTTTTCTTCTTTCATAGTTTCTAAGAGTTTATTTAACTATACTACTTAAAAAATACACTATTTATTAACTAGCTTTTCTACATTTTTAATTAATATTGAATATGTACCATCTACATTATCAATGAATTCAACTACATCCTTTCCTCTTAAATAATCTATAGGTATTTTAAGTTCTATTCCTGTATCAGTTATTATCCTTTGTTTTTTAAATATTTTTTTCTGGAGTTTTTCATTTACCTCTACTTCTTTTTCTTTTAATCCTTTTTCCTCTATTTGATTAATATATTCTTTTTTTATTTCTTCATTTTCAAAGACTTTTTTGCTCACTTCTTCAATATCTATTTTATTTTTGTTCTCCACAGAGTCTTGCATCGCCTTTCTTAATTCAATCATTTTTGAGTGATCATCATTATAATAATTTTTAACTATTTTTTTGGCAGTTCTATCAATAACCTCTAGTTTCTCTTTATATGACATTTCATCTGTAGTTTTAAATAAAAGTTTTGTTAAATAATAATCTTTATTACCATCTAGATCATATTTCTTCTCTTTTATCTTAATAGAATAATTACTTAGATTAATCAGTCCACATTCCTCAATGGTTTGGTTAATATTAGGTAGAGTATTTTGTTGTTTTATTATTGAATTATATCTTTCAGTTTCTTCCTGCATGATATGATGTATGAATGAATCTTTATAATTTAATTTCATAAAGACTAAATATCTCATTCCATCTATTTCCATAAGCAAAAAAACTATATCTGCTGAAGGAATCTCTTGATATTGGAGCATTATTTCATAAAGTTTGGTGGATATAAACTTAGTAACATTTATAAAATCATCGTTATTTTCTTTAATATTATCTAGTAATTTTTTTATATCATTATCTTCAGGTCTTTCAAATTTTACTTCCTTTAAGTTTTCATCTTTTAATATCTTTATAATATGCTTTTGCAAAAATTCACTTACATCCCCTTTAATACTTAATTCCTTATCTGATAAAACCGGCATTCCTAAAGAATTGTCTAAGATATGTATAATTGCTCTTCGTAAGTGTATGCTTATTTCTGTCATAATATTTCTCCTTTGTTTATTTTTCTAAGTCATTATTATATAATTTCTCTTAATAATATATCATAGAATCTTTTTCCCTAGAATTATAAAAAATATATTTAAAGTTTATTTATTCAATACTTCTTAATATTTTTTGTCTGATTTCATCGTTTTGCTCAATCAATTTCCTTTTATACTCACTTTTAGATATTAAGCCTTTTTCTGCTAATAATTCAACCAATACAATTTGTCCAGTTAGTGAATCTGTGGCTTGTTTACTTATTTTTCCCAATAATTCTACTAAATCATTTATATTATCCCTTTTAACAAATTTATTCTTATTCATAAAAAACACTCCTTCAAAAGTTATATAAAATACTATTCTTGTCCTAATTTGATTATTACTTTATTTTGTAAAAAAATAATTATTTTAAAATCATTTCATTAAATTAGTTAGTCAATGGTATTTTTTTATGATATTAAAAAGCTTTCATTTATACCAAACTATTATTAGGACATTTTTAAGTTCAAAAATAATTTAAAATTAACTATCCTTTAGCAGGTAGAGAGAGGAGTTATTTATATGAATGACGTTTATTCTAGAACTTACATGCTTAGCATAACTCCCATGGGAATTAGTCTTGTTGGTGTGGAAGATATTGATAGTAAATTTAATATGCTTACTTCCTTTGAAGTTAATATAGATGTACAAAATAATTTTGGTTCTTCTTTGGAGTTTTTTTCTAGAAAGTTAATGAATAAAATAGGAAAGGAAATTGGAAATAAAATTTTGACCGGTGAACTTCATAACGGAGATTTTATAAAATTAGTTCCCCTTATGGAAAATGGGGAAGCAATGATTAAAATATCTGTTTTTAGGGACAATATTATATCAAAGGATGTAATTAAACATCTAAGAAAATCCATAGATAATATACCCCATACTATTTCAGAAAAGAAAAAAGAAATCGACTTTTTACGTAACAAACTAAACAACGCAATAGATAATAAAAATTATTATGAATGTCTAGAAATAGTAAAAAAGATAAATTATTTAAAAGATGAATTCTTAATTTGATTCTAAAGGGCTTTTGTCCTTTAGAATTTTTTACGTTTCTAAAGTTTCCTACATACTTACTTAATTGCATAGAAATTATAAAAATGATACTATTATCTTAGACTTAATTAATGAGGTGTTTATATGGATTTCAAACAATTAGAAACCTTTGTTACTTTATCAAAATTGAAAAGTTTTTCTAAGACAGCTGAATACCTTTATTTAACTCAGCCAACTATTAGTAATCATATTCAAAGTCTTGAAGAAGAACTTCAGAGTATTTTAATAAATAGGTCTAATAAAAATATTTCTTTAACGAAATCTGGCGAAATATTCTTTAAATATGCATTAGATATATTGAATAAAAGAGATACTGCAATTTTTTCTATTAATAAATTCAAAGGTGAAATCAAAGGTGTATTAGAAATATCCGCTAGCACAATTCCTGAACAATACTTTCTTCCAAATTTACTGGTAAGTTTTAATAAGAAATTTCCAGATGTTAAGTATAATTTAAAAAAATATGATTCTAGTGAAGTAATAGAAAAAATATTAAGCGGTGAGATAGATTTTGGAATGGTGGGGGCAAAGAAAAATTATAGTCAACTTGAATATATTGAAATTATGGATGATGAGATAGTCTTAGTATCATCATCTAAGGGTAAGTTTAGTTTTATTGAATCCTTATCGCCACATGACCTTATCAAATATCCACTTATTTTTAGGGAAGAAGGTTCTGGGACTAGAAAAATTGTGGAAGATATCCTGGCAAAAAACAATATCTCATCATCGGAACTTCAAATTATAGCTACCATCGAAAATACTGAAACTATTAAAGAGTGTATTAAAAAAGATATTGGACTATCTTTTATTTCTAAAAGGGCAGTTTCTAATGATATATTAAATAATGTACTGAAAGAAATCCCAATAAATAGTTTAAAAATTACTAGAAATTTTTATTTAGTCTATCATAAAACTAGACCATTATCGCCTTTAACTAAGACCTTTAAAACCTTTATATTAGAAAATGTTAAATAATAATCCACCCCAAAGGGTGGATTAAATTATGCTTCTATATCTGATAAAAATACTTTATAGGCTTTATATGTCATATATAAATCTACTTTACTAATAAGCTCAAATGGAGCATGCATACTTAATACTGGGACACCACAGTCTATTACATCAGCACCATAGTTAGCTAAAATATAGGCTATCGTGCCACCGCCTCCTTGATCTACTTTACCTAATTCTCCAACTTGCCATACTACATCATTTTTATTAAATATATCTCTTATCTGTGCAATAAATTCAGCATTTGCATCATTTGAACCTGATTTTCCTCTAGAACCAGTATATTTCAGTAATGTTACTCCCTTACCCATAAATGGAGCATTTCTTTTATCATGTACATTAGGGAAATTTGGATCAAAGCCAGCACCAACATCTCCCGATAAAACTTTACTATTTGCTAAGGCTCTTCTAACTAGTAAATCACTATAATTTTTGTTTTGAAGTCCAATTAATTCCGCAACTACATTTTCAAAGAATCTCGATTGCATTCCCGTATTTCCCATACTGCCAACTTCTTCTTTGTCCATAAACATAGCTACACTTGTAAGATTTGGAGTTTCTATTTCTAATATTGCTTTTAAAGCCGCATAGGAACAAACTCTATCATCATGGCCATAGGCAGAAACCATACTTCTATCTAATCCTACATCCTTTGCTTTACCAGCAGGTACTATTTCAATTTCAGCTGTAGTAAAATCTTCTTCTTCTATTCCATATTTATCATTTAGCATTTTCATAATATTAAATTTAACTTTATCTTTTATGTCTTTATCTCCCAATGGCTTATTTCCAATAACTATATTAAGCCCTTCACCGGTTATACCTTCACTCATTTTTTTAGTCATTTGGTCCTTAGCCAAATGAGGCAGTAAGTCTGTAATGAAAAATACTGGATCATTTTCTTCTTCACCGATTACTATATTTACTTTTTGTCCATCTTTTTTATACATTACTCCATGTATTGCCAAAGGCATTGAAGTCCATTGGTATTTTTTTATACCACCATAATAATGGGTTTTGAGCAGTGCTAATCCTCCGTCTTCATAAAGAGGAAATGGCTTTAAATCTATTCTAGGAGAGTCGATATGTGCTCCAACTATACCCATTCCTTCTTCAATAGGTTTTTTTCCTATTACAAACATTAACACTGCCTTATCTCTATTATTAGCATATATTTTCATGCCTGGTTTTATTTCTTCTTTATTTTTTATAATATCATCTAAATTCTTATATCCATTTTTTTTAGCTATATTTATTATTTCTAAAGCACATTCCCTTTCTGTTTTTCCCTTATCTAGAAAAACTTTGTATTCTTCAGCAAAATCAAAAACTAATTTTTCATCCTTACCTTCCAGTTTATTCCATGCACTTTCAAATTTATGGGTAATACTATTTTCTACCTCTTTATAATCAGTAGTCATTGAAATCCCTCCAGTTAAAAAAATTTATATGTATGATTTATTTTAATTATATAATATATATCCATTTTTCCCTTGTCAACTCCCCTTAGTCTATTTTTTCCACAAAAAAAAGATTTAGTCCAAAAAACTAAATCTTTTTGATATTATGCTTAAATGCATATATTGCTGCTTGAGTTCTATCATTTACACCAATCTTTTTAAATATATTTGAAACATGATTTTTAACTGTTTTTTCACTTATAAATAGATGTTCTGCTATTTCTTTATTATTAAAGCCCTCTGCAATAAGTGATATAACCTCATATTCTCTCCTAGTCAACTTATCCCTTCCACTATCACCTATATCTTTACCCCTACGCTTATATTCTTTTACAAATTCAGAGGCTAAACTTGGATAAATATAAGATTCTCCTGCATAAACATCTCTAATAGCTTTAACTAGATTACTCGATTCTGCATCCTTTAACACATAACCTTCTGCTCCAATATTTACTGTCTCAAACAGATATTCTCTATCATCATGTATTGTGAGCATTATTATTCTAGTATCAAGGCCCATATCTTTTACTCTTCTCAAAGCTTGTATACCATTAACATTGGGCATATTTATATCCATTAAGACAACATCTGGCTTAATCTCTATACATTTTTGTATTGCATCTTCCCCATCTACAGCTAAAGCAATAACCTCAATATCTTTTTCAATTTCTAATATTTGCTTAAGTCCTTGTCTCATAAGAGAATGATCATCAGCTATTAATACTTTTATCTTTTCCATCAAGCTCCTCCTTTATATTATAATGGCACTACTACAGTTATTTTTGTACCTTTACCAATTTCACTATCAATATTTATTTTACCCTTTAATAGATCTACCCTCTCCCTAATACTGTACAATCCAAAGCCACTTTTTGTATCGAGGGAATCTACTTTCTCATTTACATTAAATCCTATACCATCGTCTATTATCTTAAGATATATATTCTCTTTTCCAATATCCAAGGCTATATTTACTCCTTTTGCCTTTGAATGTTTTTTTATATTTGTTAATGCTTCTTGGATGATCCTAAATATTGTTAATTGTATAATAGACTCTTTTATTTCTTCTCTTCTATTCTCTATAAAATTTACTTTTACTCCAGTTTCATCCTCAAAGTTTAATATTAATCTTTGGATAGTAGGTATAAGACCTAAATCATCAAGTGACATAGGCATTAGGTCATAAATAATCCTTCTTATATCCTTCAAGCTATATCTAACAATTTCCTTTAGTAATTTTAGCTCATTTTTAGCTTTATCTGTATTTAAATCAATAAGTCTTTCACAAAGTTCTGCTTTTAGTACCACATTGGCCATAATTTGGGCCGGTCCATCATGTATTTCTTTAGATACTCTTTGTCTTTCTTCTTCTTGAGCCTTAATTATCTTTATGCCCATAGCCTGTCTATTTTGCATATCTTCTAGCTGTTCAAATACTCCCTGTAAATTTCCACTTAAGTAACCAAGGGCAACTCCAACTTTAGATGCCAAAGACTCTGACTTTGCAACTACCTCCCTGGCATTTTTTAATCTTATTTCCAAATCATTTCTTTGTTTAATTAATTCCTTTTCCTCATGCATCTTTAAAGAAAGTTTCACTTGTAGATCTTTAGCATCTTCATAGGCTTGTTTAATGTCTTCTTCATCATATTTGTTAAAATTTTTATTAACTATTAAAAGTCTTTGCCTGCTCCTCTTCTCAAGAATATCTAATTTATCTACATCCTCTATAATATATGATATTTTTTTCCTAATTCTCAAAAGTTCTTCTTCTATTTTTTTTACATCATCTCGCGCTCTTTCAGATATTTCAAAGATTTCCTTTTTTCCAGCCTCTATTGCATAGACAGTTTTATCCACAATTTCATTAAGAGTTTTTGCATCAACTGATTTGGCCATTTAAACACCTCAAAAATTAATCAATTCGTCTCTATTTTATATTATATATAACTTTTACAAAATATAAAATAGGAGTATTTTTTCAATTTATTTTTTTAATTATAGAAAGAAAATGTGAATTTCTTAAATTTTTACCTAATATACACTATAATCACTTATCTTCCATAATTAACTTCATATTATAAATAATTGTTTCAGTGTAATTTTTCTCAAGTCCTTCCATATACCACTTTACCTCCGCTTCTAAATTCAATTTATTCTCCTTAATAATTATATTATTAATACTATTAACACTAACGTCTAATATTTTATCCATGTTAGTATAATCATCTTTAATCTTGTTAAAAGCTTCTATATCATAGGTCAATAATGGTTCTGTTACTACTTCATTTAGGTCATCATGTATTTTATCTAAACTTTCATTTTCATTAAATAACTTATTCCATAGAACTGCTCTTTTCTTAAGTAATTGATTGACAATTATTTTTACTTCTTTACTCTCATATTCATCAAACTTTTCTTCATTTTCATTAGCAAATATGAATTGCTGATTAATAATTAAAGCTAATAATAATAAAAATGACAACAGTAATTTTTTCATTCCTTCACACCCCTATATATTGTATTTACAGGTTGTATTATACACTACAAGTTGTGCGAAACATGACTTTTACTGTTGTCAACTAAATTTTTTTATCAACAATTTTTACGAAATTAATCCATTTCGTCTAATTTTTCTTTTTCTTCGTCGGTTAATATTTTTTCTAGATCCAGTAATATTACAATCTTTTCATTAATTTTACCTACACCATTTATATATTGCCTATCTACTCCAGCAATTATTTCAGGAGCAGATTCAATATCCTTTTCATCAATTCTAAGTACTTGGGATGCTTCATCAACAACAAATCCTACATTCTTGTCATTGATATTAATCACTATTATCCTAGTGTCTGAGTTTATATTATTTCCTTCGATATTAAATCTTTTCTTCAGGTTAATTATGGGAATTATTTCTCCTCTTAAGTTTATAATTCCATCTACAAAATAAGGTGTATTTGGTACTTTAGTACTTTCTTTAAACTCAGATATTTCTTTAACCTTCATTATATCAACACCATATTCTTCATTACCTAACTTAAATATAACGTATTGGTTTTCAGCCATATATTCTCCCCCTTTGTGACTTTTACTCATCTACAAATTCTATAGATTCTAATTGTTTTCTGAAACTTTTTCTGAAGCTTACCAAATACTCTTCCCTTAATTTTTTTTGTTCTTTTTTCTCTTCTTCAGTTAGGCCTTCACCTTTAGATTTACTTGCTAGATAATTTATTCTGTCAATTTTTTCTTTAGATAGCACTTACATCACTCCATTTTATCTAACTTTGCTTTTATATTAACACTTTATTTATTTCTATGTCAATTTCATTAATCTTAATTTAGCTTACCTATTTCTTTTTCCACTGCATTAACTATTTCGTGGTTTTTGATTAATGAAGCACATTTATTTATATCTACGTACATTATCCTATCTTCATCTAAAGTTGCAACACCTTTTCTAATTATTTCATAAGCAACTTTAGTTCCTTCACCAAGTTTTTTATTTTCACTAAAATCAATAGCCTGCGCGGCAGCTAGAATTTCTATAGCTAATACATTGATAACATTTTCTAATACATCTCTAGCCTTTCTGGCAGCAATGGTTCCCATACTTACATGGTCTTCTTGATTAGCCGATGATGGGATAGAATCAACACTCGCTGGATGAGCCAATACTTTATTCTCTGATACTAAAGCTGCTGCCGCATACTGTGCAATCATAAAGCCTGAGTTAAGTCCACCTTTTTGTGTTAGAAATGCTGGTAAGCCACTTAACTGAGGATTTACAAGTCTTTCTATTCTCCTTTCGGCTACATTTGCAAGTTCTGATAAGGCTATTGCCAAGAAATCAAAGGCTAAAGCCATAGGCTGTCCGTGGAAATTCCCCCCTGAAATCACTTCTTTGTCCTTAGCAAAAATTATAGGATTATCTGTTGCAGAGTTAATTTCAATTTCTACTTTCTTTTTAATATATTCTAAAGCATCTTTACTTCCACCATGTATTTGAGGTATACAACGTAATGTGTATGGGTCCTGAACTCTTATTTCACCTTGTGTAGTGGTAAGCCCACTATTTTTTGTTAATCTTAATAGATTTTCTGCACAGTTAAGTTGACCATTATGGGGTCGAACTTTGTGTATTCTTGAATCAAAGGCATCGGTTATTCCATTCAATGCCTCTACTGTCATAGCAGCACTAATATCAGCCATTTTAGAGATTTTCATAGCATCATAAACAGCCAATGCACCTATGGCTGTCATAACTTGCGTTCCATTAATTAATGCTAATCCTTCCTTTGATGTTAGCTCTATTATATCAATTTCAGCTTTTTTCATAGCTTGTTCTCCAGAAATCTTTTCTCCATTGTACATAGCCTCCCCTTCACCAATCATAACTAAAACCATATGGGATAGAGGGGCAAGATCTCCACTGGCTCCTAATGATCCTTTTTCCGGTATGATTGGATGAACTCCTTTATTTAACATTTCTATCAATGTATTAAGTGTTTTTAGTCTTATACCTGAATATCCCTTTGCTAATGCATTGGCTCTAAGTAGCATAATTGCCCTTACTATTTCTTCATCAAAGGCTTCCCCTACTCCACAGGAGTGGCTGATAATTAAGTTCTTTTGCAGTTGTTTAGTTTCTTCCTTTGTAATAGCTATATCACTAAATTTGCCAAATCCGGTTGTTATCCCATATACAACCTTTTCCTCATTAACAAAATCATCTACTACTTTTCTTGCCTCATTTACCTTATCTATAGCTTCATCTGTCAATTTAACTTTTGCACCATCTCTAGATACTTTAATAATATCTTCTATAGTCAAACTTTCTCCATCAATTAAAATACAACTCATATTAATCCTCCTCTTTTACCAACTATGTCATTGGCCTTTTTATTTTATTATCTATCTTAGGAATATATTTTTCAAGAAAATTGTAACATTTTAATTTTTTTATTAACCATTTAAATCGTTAGTTCAATAAAGTGCAAAAAACTTAATAGACCCCCAGTTTTGGAGGTCCTTTGAGCTATATATTTATTTAATTCTTTTTTTAAGTTCATTATGTACATCTTGAGGAGTTAGTCCCTTAGCAGAAATAACACTTGCCTTTGTTGAGGTATCATGCATTCCTAAAAAGTTACTATTTTGTCCTGACACAACTACGGCATCAAAGGAGTTCAAATTCTGTCTATTATTTTCTAAGGATTCTACATTGTATCCTTGGTTTTGTAAATGTTCCTTCACTGATTTTAAAGAATCTTCGACAGCTACTCTTTTCAAATCCTCACCTCCTACTTTTTATAAAATTATTATTAGTAAGTAGTAGGTAAAATATTCTTATATTATAATTTTCGACAGCTATCTCTCTCTACTAATTCATGGGGAAGTATAAATATATCCTCATTTACTTCTTCACCCTTAATTTTCTTGATTATCACTCTTATTGCAACTGCCCCTATATCATAAATTGGTTGTTTAATTGTAGTAAGCTTAGGCCTGTAAATAGAAGCCAATTTAATATCGTTAAAACCTACAACAGACACATCACCAGGTACATCATATCCATTGTCTATTAGACAATTTATTGCCCCTATAGCCATTATATCAGTTGTTGCAAATATAGCTGTAGGCAATATACTTTCGTCAATCAGTTCTTTAACACAGTTATATGACCCTTCAAACTTAAAACCACCATTTTTAATTAATTTATCATCAACATCTATATTATTTTCTTTTAATGCTTTTGCATATCCTTCATATTGATCTATGCCAAAGGCTTCATTTTTACTACCGCTTCTAATTAAGGCAATTCTTTTATGTCCTTTACTAATTAAATATTTAGTCATCTCATAGGACGCATTAAAATGATCTATACAAATAGAAGGTATATTTAAATGAGATGTATTTCTATTTATCATTACCACAGGAATATTAGTTTTATCAAAAAATTCCTTATGTTCTTTTTCAAGACTCCAAGTCATAAATATAATACCTTCAACTTGCTTAGATTTAAGTAGATTTAAGTATCTCAGTTCTTGTTTAGGATCTCCATAAGAATTACACAATAATATGTCATAATTATACATTTTACCTATTTCTTCTACACCATTTAAAATCTCACCAATAAAAAAGTTTGATATATCTGGTACAATTACTCCTATTAGTTGACTTTTTTTCATGACAAGGCTTCTTGCTACTGGATTTGGTGTATATCCTGTTTCTTCAATGACCTTTAGCACTCTTTGTCTTATTTCATTACTTACTGGTTTTGAATCATTAATTACTCTAGATACGGTAGAAATAGATACATTAGCTTTTTTTGCAACATCTTTTATAGTAACACTCATATTACTCACCTCATAAAAAAATTGATTTATATATACAGTTTACAACTTAATAGCATATAATATACTTTTATTGTAAAACAATATAGCATAGACATTATTATTATATTATAACAAATAAAATTCTATATTAAATTGTATTTTCCTTCCTTTTTCATAATAATTATAAATTTTTTTTAATATTAAAAGGATTTTATGATTATTTTGTTGAAATAGTATGGTATTATATTATTGTAATAAAAATTTAATATTTTCAAACATAACAACTTGGAGGCTATTATTAATGAATTTAAAGATAAAATTGAAAAAATTTTTTACTGACAGATTTACTTTATTAATAGTTCCGCATAATAGTACAAAAACAAAACAAATCAAAGCATATAAATATATTATCACAACTACTATTACACTTTTTATAGCAACCTTCATATTCTTTGTAGTATCCTCCCTATATCTTTTTAAAGAAAATACATATTTACAGGAAGAAATCTTTATAAAGGATGACAAAATCAATAGTCTTTCCCTTGTAGTAAAAAATCAAAATCTTGAAATTGAAGAGTTAAAAAATACGTCTAAAATTGTAATGGATAAACTATCACAATTATATTCTTTAGAAAACAAGGTTAGAGATATGGTAGGACTTACACCCAGTGAATCTGACAGTGAAAATCCCCCTGCCTCTAGATCTTTAATTAGAGATTTAGATTTTTCTTTAAATGATGACCTATCAGTTTCTACAGAGGATTTAAGTGAAGAGTCTATGGAAACCATTACCAATATGATTGAACTTGAAAAAGATAATTATGACAACTTAATCAAAGAAGTAGAAGATCAACTTAAGTTTTTAGAAAGCAAACCAGATATGTGGCCTGTTTCAGGAACAATTACATCAAAGTTTGGATATAGGATTCATCCCATATCTAAAACTAGACAGTTTCATAAAGGCCTTGACATAGCTAATGATTCTGGAACTGATATTATGGCAGCTGGTAGTGGGATAGTAACTTATTCTGGCTGGAACGGTGGCTATGGTAGAGTAATTATTATTTCCCATGGATATGGTTATAAGACTGTATATGCCCATAATCAACAAAATCTTGTCAAGGTAGGGGACAAGGTTAAAAAAGGAGATGTAATAGCAAAACTTGGGAGTTCCGGTGTAAGTACTGGTCCCCATGTACACTTTGAAGTGATTTTCAATGGCAATCAAATAGATCCATTAGAAATATTAAGTGATAAGTAATTTTTTCACATAGGAGGAGAATACATGTTAAAGAAAAAAAATGGTGTTTCAACCCAAAATTTTGATACTCTTATTGGTAAAAATGCTTCCTTTGAAGGAACATTTAAAACTGCGGGATTACTTAGAATAGATGGTAAATTTGATGGGGACATGGATGTATCTGGTGATATTATTATAGGTAAAGAAGGTGAAATAATCGGCAATGTAAAGGCAAATAATATTGAGTTGTCAGGAACTGTAAGGGGTAACGTTATAGCTTCTCAACAACTTAAAATTTGTTCCACTGGAAAACTTTTTGGAGATATAGAAGTGGGAAGTTTCGTTGTAGAAGAAAAGGGCACCTTCGATGGTAAATGTAAAATGAAAAGTGATGTAATTAACTTAGAGAATAATAAATCTACAAAAAAAGGACAAGCTGTTTAATTTAAAACAGTTTGTCCTTTTTTATAATATAGGTCTATAATAATTCTTATTATTTATTTTAGTATTATTTTTACCCATATAATTATAAATAAGCTGTCCTAAGGTCTTAATACCTTTCTGAATTTCTTCTTTATATACTGCTGCAATACTAAGTCTAATATAATTTACATCAATATTATTTGAAGGATAAAAAACATTTCCAGGCACAAAAACGATATTATTGTCAATACATTGTGAATAGAGATCATTGATATTTATTTGTTGTGTTAAATTTATCCAAAAGTTAATTCCTCCCATCGGTTTCTTAAAAATAATTTCTTCAGGAAAATAGCTATCTATAGAATTTACCATTACATCAAATCTCTCTTTATATATATTTTTCATCAAAGTAATATGTTTTTTCCATATACCCTTTCTAAGGTATAAATCAAAGGCTCTCTGTATTAAACCAGATGTAGATATATCCGACGTATGTTTTGCCATTAATATATCTCTATTTAAAGATAAAGGAGTAACTAGAAATCCAAGTCTTAAGCCTGGCATAAAGATTTTAGAAAAACTCTTTATATATATAACTTTTTCATTTCTATCTAAGCTTTTTAAGGTAGTATTTTCATTGGTGTAAAAATTTAAATCTCTTAAATAATCATCTTCAATTATTAATATATCATTTTTATTGGCAATATCTAAAAGTCTTTTCTTGGAACTGATATTATAGGAATAT
>CBETVX010000043.1:0-26055 GCA_965539935.1 uncultured Eubacteriales bacterium
ATAAATTACAAATCATTACCAGTAAAAAATTGGGTTTTTATTGCTTTTACCGACCCATAAGCTTGGACCAAAACCTAGTAACTACGAACTAACAAAGCGTCGTAAGACGTCTTTGTTCTTCCAAAATGTTCATATAATAATTTAATATACATTTACACTTTTATTTATGTTAGAATAAAATGATGTAGTAGAAATAATATTTAGTGGTGACTAATTAATATAAAGGAGTTTTTCCATGGAGAAGGATAAATTCAAGGTTATAAAGGGTGGTGGGAATAGGCTCCCAAAACCTAAATATAGATATATAAAGGGCTATGCCACCAATACTCGCCTTATGGGAGTAATAGGAGTACAGCTATTTTGGCAAACTGAAGAAGGATATGAATATGTACAGTTTTTCCATTTAGATTATGAAGAATATGGCATAGATGGCTTTGAAAGTCTAACTAATGCGAGATACGATGAAATAAATATAGTAACTAATAAAATGATGGGTGGACTGGGTGGTAAATTTGTTAGAATAAGTGAAAGGGAAGGTATATATCTAATAAAGGAAAGTTACAAAATAAATGAAAAATACAATCAACATTTACCAGGTCTTATAGAAGAATATGAATATTTATTAGAAAGGGATATTTCCTTAACTAAGCAAGAAGAACAGGAGCTGTGGTATAAAATATGCGAACCAATAGATAATGATATTCAATTAGTAAACTATTTTTTAATGAGGGCCATTGGAGCAGATGGGACCGGAAAAGAATTTCTAAGTCTAAAGGATACCACTGGCTTTAAACCAGTAAATAAATCCTATACCCTTATAAAAAATGTGGTTGAGGTATCCCATAGTAAAGATGGAGTAAATTATTATAACTCCGAATCGGTTATAGATTTAGATAAGGGATACCAGCTTATAATATCAGAAATTGCAGTAAAGGATACGGATATGGGTCCAAGGGTAGTATCGGCTGAAGTTAAAAGCAAGATGAGGATATCCACCATAGAGGCAGCCTTTCAGCTTAAAAAGCCGGAGTATGTATTAATATATTCCTTAAATGATTTTATAGAGTTTATAGAGATATTTGATGGAGAAAAGCCAGGGGCTATGCAAAATATCCACCAAGCCGGTTTTTTATATACAGAGTTTAATCCCAACAATGACCATGTGAAGCAGCCTATATATTATCTAAATGGAGATATATATGCGGTGTATTATGTGACTACAGGAAATCAACTGGCGGTGGCAGCCTATAAGGAAGAAAACCTAAAGGATATAAAGGCGTATTTTAATGTAGAAGAATTTAAAGAGATAATGGAATTTGAAAGTGAGTTTAAGATAGATAATCCTATATTATATGAATTTGTGCAAAGTGGATATGATAATTTTTATCAATTTATCAATGATGAAAACAGCTAATAAGGGGGATGAAAATGGCAGCGCAAGGGCAAGTAATGGTATTATTTTTGCTGATTTTAGCAGGATATATCATAAAGAAACTTAATGTAATAACTGATAATATTAATAAGGAATTAACTAATCTAATACTATATGTAACTTTACCATCTTTTTTGTTAACGGCTATGAACTTTGATTTTTCTCCAGAGGTTTTAGTAAAAAGTGGAAAGCTAGTGGCAATATCCCTTAGCATATATGCCTTTACAACTTTACTTTCCTATGGAGTGGCGAAGGTCTTTAAAATAAAGGGGAATACCAAGGACATTCTACAATTTATTATAGTGTTTTCAAATGTAGGCTTTATGGGATATCCTGTGGCTCAAGCAGTTTTCGGAGAGGTAGGCACCTTTTATGCAGCCATTTACAATCTTCCCTTTAATATATTGATCTGGACCCTAGGTGTTTATTTTATGACTAGAAAACATGAAGAGGAATATTCTATTTCGGATATAGAATCTTCCCCTCAGATAGGTGAAACTAAATTCAGCTGGAAAGTATTTGTTAATCCTGCCATCGTAGCTGTTATATCGGGATTTATTATGTTTGTTTTTTCTATCAAATTACCAGCACCAATATTTAACACTCTAAAACTAATAGGGGATACAACTACTCCCCTGGCTATGATGTTTATAGGAACTACCCTTGCAGATGTGGATTATAAGGATATATTTGTGGATAAGAGAGCATTTCTATTCAGTATAATAAGGCTTTTGATTATACCTGTTATGGCCATGCTTGTGCTTCAATTTTTAGGATTTAAGGATTATTTAGTAGGTATTCCTGTAATCATCCTTGCAATGCCAGCACCGGCCATGGTTACAATCCTAGCAACTAAATATAATAATGACTATCATCTAGCTTCCAAGACAGTGTTTTTATCAACTTTATTTTCAATCCTAACTATACCATTGGTTCTAATTTTATTGGGTTAGCTATGCATTTGCTGTCGAAGGATATTTATTACTAAAATTAAGGAAATAAAAAATCAAAAGATAAGTGAATGACTTTAAGAAATTAGCAAGAAAACTAGCTGAAATATCGAAGGAAAATTCGTAAAATTGACAGGAGGTCAATTTAGCGACCCTCGAAGCTTTATTAAATATCAAATCAACTATTTTATAGACTTTAAAAAACTATGAACTATCACCTCGGCCATATCCATAACCATACTAAGCCTAATATTATAAATAGGAAAAATATCATCGTAACCAAACTTATCAACAATACCAACAATAGAAAGGTCTCCCACAGAAGGGAGGCTTTTTCCTACTCCTTTACCGGGATAAATAGGACCATACCTAATCTGAATATTCCCTATATAATTTTTTTCACCTAAACAAGCATCCACAGCAACTACATATGGATTTAAATGTTGTTTATATATACTATCTAAATTTTCCTTTAGATTTACTGCATGTATAGGGTCCCTAAGGGTACCGTAGACGGGATACTTGAAATCAACTTTTTTAAGCATAGTACCTACTATAGGCCCTAGGGCGTCACCAATACATCTATCTGTTCCAATACAAACTACTATAGTATTGGATGATAGCTTTTCTTTAAGACATGACGAAAGGATATCTATAGTATCATCATCTTCATAGTGGGATTTGATTTCCTTAAATAGGTCTAAATTATTTATTTTCAAAAGATAAAACACCCCCCATATTCATATATATGATGGGGTATTATATTTTATCCACAATTTAAATTTATAATAAATTTCTATAGGTTATAAAAAAAGAATAAATGGTAAAAATATATGTTATGGAGGTGGTTAAGTGAAGAAAAAAATTTATATTACCATAATAATATTGTTGACCTTCATAACCAGTATTTCTATGACCTACCTACACCCAAATAAAGAGGAAATATTACCTAGTGCCTTTATAGGCTTCATGGAAGGCTTTGCAAACCAAGATAATGATGAAAGTAAGGTTAATCATATAATAGAAGATGAGATGCTAGGTAAATTCACAGAATTTTATGCAGGGAAAGAATTATCGGAGCTAAAACCATACCAAAAAGAAGAACTAAGATACATACTTGAGAGTATAGGACTGTACAATATAGAAGAACTTAAAAAGCTGCTCAGCGGTGATTTTGGGGAAAATGAAGAAAAGATATATACTTTACTTAGTGAGAACTTATTTGATGAGGATATAATGAAAATAAATGAGTTGCTAGAATAAAAAAGGGAAGGGCTTAGCCCTTCGCCTTTGCTTTTGTAAAATTTTACCTACCACCTGTTACCTGTCACCTATTCTGTATACATATTTTTAATTTCGTAGGTTACATACCCATCATTTACAGTGAATTCCATATATTTAAGTTCATCAAATATATCTATACCATTGTGTTCAGGGTAGGATTTAAGATTTACAATCCTTACTCCATCTTTTACATCTACATGATATTCATCATTGTTTCCACCGGTTAATACCCATACATCAATATTCTTTTCATCCTTTAAAGATTGCAGGGTGTCAAAGAATAGTTTTTCTTCTAACTCATCATTAAAGGTAAGCTCTTCAGGCATTAGTATAAATAAATTACTACCTTCAATATTATCTAATACATCTAAAAGCCATGGCCATTGGTCTAAGTTTGCCGTTCTCATACTGCCACCTGTATTGTCTAGCTTTATAAATGTACTATTTTTATAATTTATCATTGAATAGCTTCTATCTCCAACTATATGATTATTTGTAATCTTATTTTTAAGTTCTTCATCAATTGAACTTGCAAAAACACTAAATCCAGCTTCCTCTGATAAATCAGCCATTTTGTCTAAAACTAAATTATCCAGTAAAGTATCTATATTGTCCACCTTACCATGGGCTATGAACCTAAATGAATCTTCTCCTTGAAGCTCTGAAGGAGTATTTCTAATATCTGACTGGCCCTCAACATTTTGTGGAATATTAGAAGGGAGCTCCATGTTGTAAAAGGCTGTAATATCATCTATATATATATATCCAGAGTCAAGATAATTAGGGTCGGTTTCAGCAAGGTAGACCCTTTGAAGTTTAAGGGGTGCTACGGCCTCTGAAGGTACATTAACCTCAACAAATTCCCAGCCCTTCCAATTGACACTTCTTGCAAAATCAAGTTTATAGGTAGTACCATTGGCATCCACAAGATTACCCCTTAGCCAATGTTCATTGCCATTTCTTCCGTATACCCACATTCCTAGCTTTTGGGGTTTCTTTTCAATATCAATTCCATCATTATTAAATACTATATAGGCTGCCCTAGTGGCAGTAGTAGTGGAAAAATCGTAGCTTAGTTTACCAGATTTACTACCATTTTTTTCTTTGGAACTTAAACTGTATTGACCAGTGACTTCCTCGGGATAGGATAGAAACTGTCCATTATCTGTTTCAAAATCATCAAGAATTACCTCATCATATCCAATAGCAATTGGAATATGATATTTTAGTTCTCCTATAGAAGCTTCTATAATATCACTGGCACTTTTATTTGAAGAAATGAATTTATTATCTTCAACCCTTCCTAAGCTATTGGGGATATTCCAATCAATATCTTCGGCAGTTATTTTAGCTCCATAGCCCTCTGAATCAATTCCATAAATCTCTAGCTTAACTTCACTATCAGTGTCCATGAGAATCTGGGAAGGATATATCTCAAGGCTTTGAGGTTTATCTAATACTCTTATTTCACAGCTAGCCGATTTCCCCCTATAGGAAGCTGTAATTACAGCCTTTCCAGAGGTTATGGCACTAAAGGTACTTCCATTAAATTCCCCTTCTACACCTACAACATCCCATTTTACATCCTCAGGGTCTACTTCATAGGGCCTGTAGTTTTTATCATAACCATTAATTTCAATATCTATAGAAGTACCTGCAAACATAGTTTCTTCTTCCAAGTCTATTTCTATATCTTTGAAGGAAGACTCAGGAGCATCATTAAGTACTGCTAGGGCATTTACTAGACTTCTTTCAAACTGGTCAGAAGGATAATTGGCAATAGATAGATCCTCTTTTCCAGGTTCTCTTATTATCATCTCTGTGGAGCCACCACCGTCAAGATTTATTGCGTTATAAGCCCCAAGTTCCTTAAGTAGCTCAGCCAATTCACTTTGGGTTACTCCTGGATAAGATGAAGTTCTCCCATCTACAGTTAGAAGTATGACTTCTTCTTTATCTTCCGTTATCCCTAGGGCCGTTCTCGGATGACTTCCTGGTATTTTCACAGAAAAGTCCTCTAAAACTTGACCATCCTTTAGGATGATGGCTCCTCCACCTAAGGTAAGTTTGATGTTTTCTATGTTTGGGTCGTTTTCTATACTTAAACTTATATCATCCTTAACAGAAAAATTATCCAATAAAGTTTGTGCATAGGTTCCAGTGGTGGATATGACAAATCCATCCTCAGGAATTTCCACGGCTTCTAGACCCTGTCTTATATCTGTAACTTTATTATCTTCAACCACTATTTCCACAATATCTGGATAACTTTCATTGCCAAAGGACATTTGTCCCCAGTTTTTATCTAATAGCACAGTATTATTTACTATATAGGGTTTATTTACAAAACCTATATTTAATAGATAACCATTATTTTCATTTTCTAATGTTACCTTTGTTAATCTCCAATAATCTAAAAAGGCCTGATCAAAATCATTTATATTAAATGTAGCAAATTTAGGGTCAAATATAGAAGTAGTAATAAGCTCCCCATCCTTTACTATAGGCCCCATAGTTGCAAAGGTTTTGGTGTCAAAGAAATCGCCATTTATTGCTCCCACTATATTATCACTGTTTTCATCATTTGTTGCTAGTTTTGTAAGCTGACCACGACTGGAAAGACCTTCAGCACTGGTTAATACATCTAGGGAAGTATATCTATCATTAAGATTAACTCTCATGATATTTAGATTAAGCCATCCCTTATCGGTAAACCTTAATATATTTTCATAGGTAACCCCTGGAGAAATTTGCTTCAATTCCTGCTCCTGATATATATTAGTAAATTCTGCAAAGGAAAAGGAAATAGGTGCATGTATTACTAATGCCGCAATAAGGCCAGCACATACTTTTTTATTAAAATTAAACATATAATCACATCCTCATTTATTATGGTCAGACCATATAAGAAACAGGTTACAGGTTTGGGTCAAAGCCTACAGGGCTTGGCTGATAGCCGATAGCTTATGGCCAATAGCAAGAAATTCTTAATTCTTAACTTTTAATTTTTAATTCTTAATTCTTAATTCTTAATTTACTTCTTAACTCACTTCACCTATTCATTATTCAGTATTAATTATTCATTAATTTTTTTCTCCCATATATTCAACTGCTCTTTATTCATTAGGGCCGATAATAGGCTTGTACTGGCATGGGGAATATCCTTATAAATCTGCTTAAGTAAATTTTTCATATATTCTCTTTTAGTATTTCCATCGGCTGGACAAGGACTCTTAACCCTTGGAATATTATTTCTCTTAACAGCTCCTTTGATCTGCCTTTCTTCAGCATAAATAAGGGGCCTTATGGCGGTAATATTTCTACGGCTCAAATATGTAACGGGACTGAAGCTATTGATTCTACCTTCATAAAACATGCTTAGAAGCAATGTCTCTATGGCATCATCCCTATGATGACCTAAAGCCAACTTATTTACTCCATGTTCTTGGCACATTTCATGGAGTATAGCTCTCTTAAAACGTGCACATAATGAACAAGGATTTTTTTCCTGTCTTTCTTCAAATACTACTTTACCAATTTCTGTATGTCTAATAATATACTCAATATCATTTTTTTTACAAAACTCTTCAATTGGAGATAGGTCAAAATTATCGAAACCTAAGGTCAAAGAAAATGCCTTTAATTCATAGTTAACAGGTGAAAAACGTTGAAAAAGTTTAAGACCATATAACAAAGTCATACTATCCTTACCACCTGAAACACCAACTGCAATAACATCTCCCTCTTGAATCATATCAAAATCAATTACCGCTTTCTTAATACATCCTAGTATCTTTTTCACTACAAAATCCCTCCTAACTACAATTATAATGGAAAAGAAATTACAAAATAATTAAATATCTATTACAATATTAACTTACTATTGTGGTATTAAATCTTACTAGATGAAATTAGACACTATAGGGTTTCTGCTGAGGCGACTTTAAAGAGCTGTTTTATCGTATTTATGTTTTATGAAATATAAAAACAGGTCTTTATCGGAGACCGAAGCAGATTCCTATAGTGTCTTAACGCTACTAACTATTAACTGCTGTCAAAGCTTCCCTCTATAAAATGTTGACATACACATACTACCATAATATACTGATAACGAAATGAACTAAAAATACTTTGCTAGATAATAACACTAATGGCTAGCAGCTAAAAGTTGGTGAGAAAATCATGGAAATATTAAACTTTATATCTAGGGAAATACAAGTTTTTTTAATAGCAAGTTTACCAATAATCGAACTCAGGGGAGCAATCCCAATAGGCATATCCTTGGGAATGAGTCCTCTCCATGCAGCTTTAGTATGTTTAGCAGGTAGTATGCTTCCAGTACCTTTCTTGCTTTTCTTCCTTAAACCTTTTTTTAAAAAACTTAGATGCTTTACTGCAGTAAAAAAGTTTGAAGATTGGCTTATAAAAAGAACCGAAAGAAAGGCAAGGAATATAAAGAAATATAGTACCTTAGGGCTTGTACTTTTTGTGGCAGTGCCACTGCCATCTACTGGAGTATGGACAGGTTCCATAGCAGCAGCATTATTTAACCTGAGGATTAAAAGTGCATTTATAGCAATACTTATAGGAAATATAATAGCTGCATTTATAGTCACGTTTTTAAGCCATATGGCAGTTATGAACCTGTAGAAAAAAGTTAAGAGTTGAGAGTTAAGAGTGAAGAATTTAAAATATCTTGCTATTGGCCATTAACTATTAGCCTCGATCCTAACCTATCAACTGTAAACTGTTAAATAATCTTTTGCTATCAGCCATAAGCCACTAGCTATCAGCCGACTGTAAGCTTTGACCCTAACCCTGTTAACTGTTGACTGTAAACTGTCAACTATTTTTGCCATTGACTATTACATAGGTTAAAACTTTTAACTTAAAAACTATTGACCTATCTATGGAAGTATGCTATCATCATTTATGAAAATTCAATAGAAAACTTATCAAGAGTGACGGAGGGAATGGGCCCTATGAAGTCCGGCAACCGGTACATAGTACACGGTGCTAAGTCCCACAGAATATTATTCTGAGAGATGAGTGTATTGTGAACAAAACCTCTTCGTATCGGAAGGGGTTTTTATTTATTGTATACAGGGTATAATAAGTTTTGATACCTACATATAAAGAAGGAGGATATACAAATGAGAAGACTATTTACTTCAGAATCTGTAACTGAAGGACACCCAGACAAGATATGTGATCAAGTATCCGATGCCATATTAGATGCAATATTTAAAAAAGACCCAGAAGCCCGTGTGGCCTGTGAAACCTCTGTAACCACTGGATTAGTATTGGTGGCAGGAGAAATATCAACAAAATGTTATGTGGATATTCCAAAGGTAGTTAGACAAACAATAGAAGAAATTGGATATACAAGGGCTAAATATGGTTTTGACTGTGATACATGTGCGGTACTTACTTCAATTGATGAGCAATCCCCAGATATAGCAATGGGTGTAAACGAAGCATTAGAGCATAAAAAAGGTGAAATGGACGATGAGATAGAAGCAATAGGTGCAGGAGACCAAGGTATCATGTTTGGATTTGCATGTAACGAAACTCCAGAACTAATGCCACTTCCTATATCCCTTGCCCACAAACTTGCTAGAAGACTTTCAGAGGTAAGAAAAAATGGTACACTAGATTATCTTCGTCCAGATGGAAAAACTCAAGTAACCGTTGAGTATGATGGAGATAAGCCTGTTAGAGTAGATGCAGTAGTTATTTCTACACAACATAGTCCTCAAGTTAGCCATGATCAAATCGAAAGGGATATGATTGAACATGTAATAAATAAAATAATACCTAACAATTTACTTGATAAGGATACTAAGTATTTTATTAACCCAACCGGTAGATTTGTTGTAGGTGGACCCCAAGGGGACGCTGGACTTACAGGAAGAAAAATCATAGTAGACACTTATGGGGGATACTCTAGACATGGCGGTGGAGCTTTCTCAGGTAAAGA
This sequence comes from uncultured Eubacteriales bacterium, assembly GCA_965539935.1. GTDB lineage: Bacteria > Bacillota > Clostridia > Peptostreptococcales > Caminicellaceae > CBETVX01. The sequence continues at coordinate 9,647 of CBETVX010000043.1, forward strand.
TCCAACTAAGGTTGACAGATCGGCTGCCTATGCTGCAAGATATGTGGCTAAAAATATAGTTGCAGCCGGATTAGCTGACAAATGTGAGATAGAGCTTGCATATGCTATTGGCGTAGCAAAGCCAGTTTCCATACTAGTTGAAACCTTTGGAACTGCGAAGGTATCAGAAGAAAAAATCGTTGAACTAGTAGAGAAACATTTCGATTTAAGACCGGCTGCCATTATCAGAGATCTTGACTTAAGAAGACCTATTTATAAACAAGTAGCTGCCTATGGCCACTTTGGTAGAACCGATATAGACCTACCATGGGAAAGAACAGATAAAGCAGAAATCCTAAGAAAAGAAGCCTTAGGAGAATAATTGACAATTTTAAAATACATTATACAAAATAATATCCTTGGAGATTTACTCCTAGGATATTATTTTTTTAGCTATTAAGAATTATGATTTCTGAAAATTTGAACTTCTATTAATCTCTAGCTTCCCTACGTCTAAATAAAAAGCTAATCGCATAGGCTCCTGCAATACCGACTAATGCATAAACTACTCTACTAATTCCTGAAGCTTGTCCTGGAGATACTGCACCAGAACCACCAAATAGTGCTGCAACTAAATCAAATCCAAATAAACCTACTAAAAGCCAATTAAGTGCTCCAATAACAACTAATAAAAGAGCAAGTTTATCCATAAATCATCTCTCCTTTTATATTTGGTACATATATTATTATTCCAATTCAAAAATAAATAAATCATATATATTTTTGACTATATTGGGTATTTTTACAAAGTATACTTTGACTATAAAAAAATATTATTATATTTTTTGAATTTTACGTTGATTTTATAAAAGTATGTATAAAGTCCAAGTCAACTATTAGTTACTTGGATTTTTTCTTTTTTTGAAAAAGGATTTACAATGTATTTAAGTCATGACCATAGAGGGGATCGGTCCTAAAAGATAAAAAAAGGAGGTGAAAATATGGCAGTAATTATAAATCCTATGGATTCAAAGTTAAAGATCAAGTATCAGATTGGAGTAGATGATAATGGTAACTCAAAATACAAAACTAAAACCTACTCCAATATTAAAACTGAAGCAATGGATGAAGATGTATTTGCCGTGGCCCAGGCCTTAGCAAATCTTCAGCAGTATATGGTTGAAGATTTTAGAAGGGTCGATGAAAAGGAAATCGCTGAAGAAGAATAGATAATAGGAAGTCTTAAACTAATAAAAGAAGGGAGGTAAGAACATGGCAGAAACTAAACTAGAAATGATCTTCCTTAATGAAGAGGGAAGAACAAATAAAATAGTTGTAGATGAGCCCAGGACTGATGTGACACAGTCAGAAGTACAGGCTGCAATGCAGACAATTATAGATAAAAATATATTTTCAAGCACAGGTGGAGATTTCATAGCAATAAAGTCAGCTAGAATAGTTGCAACCGATGTGACAGAAATAATAGCAGAGGAAGAATAAACATTAAAATAATTGATTGTAAAGGATAGGGAATAGTGACAGGTTAAGGATAGTTTTTTTATAAAAACAAGATCCTAGCCTGTCACATTTTCAGTTAAGAGTTAATAGATATGAATATGGGAATATAGTTAAGAGTTTAAAAACCAATTAATAATTAATAGTGAATAATGAATAGGTAAAGAGAGTTAAGAATTAAGAATTAAAAATTTCTTGCTATTGGCCATGAGCCATCAGCCATAAGCTCTCAGCCATCAGCTACTTTCACGCTCTGACCCTAAATCTGTAAACTGTTGACTGTCAACTGTTAACTAATCTTTTTCCATCAGCCATTGGCCGTAAGCTATTAGCACCTATAAGATTTGACCCTAAACCTATCAACTAATTTAATGAAAGGAGGTTTTACTGTGGAAGAAATTTATGCTCAAATTGCTAATTTAGGTTTCCCTATAGCAGTATCTATATACCTATTAGTACGTATAGAAGGTAAGCTAGAGAAACTAACTATTAGCATTAATGAGCTGACAAAGGTAATCGAAAAGATCAAGTAAATAGATAAAAGCAATGAATAATTAATAGTGAATAATGAATAGGTAGAGGTAGTTAAGAGTTGAGAATTAAGAGTTAAGAGTTTAAAAATATCTTGCTATCAGCCATGAGCCATGAGCCATCAGCCACTAGTCTCCTATAAGCATTGACCCAAACTTGTTGACTGTTAACTGTTAACTAATGTTGTGCCATTAGCCAAACCTACAATCTATCAACCGTTAGTAGTTAACTATTCTTTACCCGTTGACACCGAACGTGCGTTCGTATATAATTAAGAAAAAAGTTAAATCTTTGTAATGAATCTTTGAGAGGTGATTTCTTTGAAAGATATAGATAAAATAATTTCAAAGGGTGTATGTGCCGTTATTCCAATATATAGTGATGAATTTGGTAATGCCACTAAGATTATGACCAAAGATGGTACAAGCCATTTGATTGATAGAACCATAAGGACTATACTAAAACTTATATGCCAATACTATGGGGTAGATATAATCTCCACTAGAAAAAAGTATGGCAAGATAATAAATATGAGAAATGTTATACCTATTCCTTTAAGTCATAACCTAGTTCTTATACCCTTTAAGATGAGAAGACCCATTTCCTTAAAGGATGGGTCTTATGGATATGTAAATTATTTTTTAATAGAAGAAGTTTATAGAGAAGAAGGACAGACTATTATTAAATTAAAAAATAATAATAAATTAAAATGTCTATGTGAATTAAAAACTGCTAAGGACCATTTAAATAAGGGTAAAATTATAGTAAATGATGTATCCTTTAAAAATCAATACAACGTTAATCAGAGTAATTATTATCATCATAGGGAATATGATAGTCCTGCAACAAAGGAAGACATAGCTGTTCTGCAGAAGGAAATTGTGGAAATAAAGGAGACCCTTAAGAAAAATAGATGATATAATAATACAAATACCAATCAATATACATCCTTCAATAATCCTCTTCAGGCTCCATATAAGTTCTGTTTCTTTATTAATTTAAAAATCTCATGAAACGGAATTTCAAAGTCCCTTCAGAGAAAGCATTGGAGGATATTAATACAGACTGGTATTGAAACATAGTACTGATAAAAATGTAGGTGATTTTATGGCCGTAGAGATTAAAGGCGTAGTAACTGAAATAATATTTAAAAATGAAGATAATGGATATGTGGTAGCCCAGGTTAATACAGGGGATGATGAAGTAGTTGTGGTTGGATATATTCCAATAATTAATGAAGGTGAAACCATGGCCTTTACTGGTAGTTATACGGTTCATCCAATATATGGTGAGCAGCTACAGGTAGTAAGTAGTAGACAGGTGCTGCCTTCAACTGATGAAGAAATCATAGGATATCTTTCTTCAGGACTTATTAAGGGTATAGGGCCTAAGACTGCTGAGCGTATTGTTGAAAGATTTGGAAAGGATTCTATAGAGATACTTCAATATAGACCTGAGCTTCTTACTGAGGTTAGTGGTATAGGACCTAAGAAGGCTAGGGATATAGCTGAATCCTTTGAGGAGCAGAGGGAGATAAAGGATGTAATGATGTTCCTTCAGCAGTATGGGGTTTCTACTACCTATTCAATGAAAATATATAAAAAATATGGTGATAGGACCATTAATCTTATTAGAGAAAATCCCTATAGACTTGCCGATGATATAGTTGGTATAGGGTTTAAGATGGCCGATAGTATAGCAAAAAAAATGGGAATAAGCCCTAGGGCTCCCTATAGAATAATGAGTGGAATTAAATATATACTTACTAAATATAATTTAGAAGGGAACACCTATGCACAAAAGGAAGAACTGATAGATAGGACTTCAAAAATGTTAGCTGTGGAAAGGGAATTGGTGGATGAATCCCTTACTAATCTTACTCTAAGTGGAGAGCTACATCAAGAAAATATAGAGGGGGCGATAGCTGTTTTTCCCATGGCCTTTTATTATGCTGAAGTAGGTACCTGTCAAAGGATTATAGAGCTAGTTCAATCTGATTTTAAGGATATCGATATAGATTTAGATAAAGAGATAGGGGAAATAGAGGAGGAAGAAAATATAAGCCTTGCCGATAAACAAAAAGAAGCAGTTAAACAGGCCACATTAAATGGGGTTACAGTAATAACAGGAGGGCCAGGTACTGGGAAAACTACAACTGTAAATTGCATAATAAATCTTTTTGATAGACAAAACTTAGACATTGTATTGGCAGCTCCAACGGGAAGGGCTGCTAAAAGATTGACAGAAACCACAGGAAGAGAGGCCAAGACTATCCATAGACTTTTAGAGTATTCATTTTTAGAAGATGGAGTGGGAATGGGCTTTCTAAAAAATGGTGAGGACCCACTTACTGCCGATGTAATAATTATTGATGAGGTCTCAATGGTAGATATATTACTTATGTACCATTTGCTGAAGGCAATAACCCCTGGGACAAGGCTGATATTAGTAGGGGATGTGGATCAACTTCCTTCAGTGGGACCGGGAAATGTACTTATGGACATAATCCATAGTAATGTGGTTAAAGTAGTAAGACTTACAGAAATCTTTAGGCAGGCAAAGGAAAGCATGATAGTTGTCAATGCCCATAGAATCAATAGGGGACTAAAACCCCACCTAAATGTTAAGAATAAGGACTTTTATTTTATATCTAAAAGAAATCAAGATGATATACTTTCCACAATCAAGGATTTGTGCTTTAAAAGACTACCAAGCTTTAATAATTATAATCCAGTTAAAGATATCCAGGTTCTATCTCCTATGAAAAATAGTAAGGTTGGAATACTAAATCTAAATAGAGAGCTGCAAGATATACTAAATAAACCAGCTCCCCATAAAAAGGAAAAAAAGATTGGTGATAAGCTATTTAGAGTAGGAGATAAGGTTATGCAAATAAAGAATAATTATAATATCAAATGGAAATCAGAGGATGGATTAAAGGAGGGAGAAGGGGTATTTAATGGTGACATAGGTTTTGTATATGACATTGATGAGGAATCAAAAACCCTTACGGTCTTTTATGATGATGAAAAATACGTTGATTATGACTTTGCAAGCTTGGACGAAATAGAGCTGGCCTATGCAGTAACTATCCATAAAAGCCAGGGAAGTGAATTTCCTGTGGTTATTATCCCCATAAGTTGGGGACCACCCATGCTTACTAATAGAAATCTGCTTTACACAGCAGTTACTAGGGCCAAGGAACTCGTAGTTTTAGTGGGGATGGAGAAATATCTATATCTTATGATAAAAAATAAAAGGGTTATGGATAGAAATTCCGCATTAGGATATAGGTTCAAAAGAATATTAGAAAATGATTTAATAGAAAAATAATATTATATGTATCAGAAAATTCATATGATGTAAATAATGGCAAATATATGGTATAATATGTAATAAGCTATTTGTGTAAATTGGCTATTTTCAGAAAATTGAAAAGGGGAGTGACATATTGGGGTAGATAGGTTAAACTACAGGCTATTTTTTATAGCAAAAGGAATAATATTATTTTCTATCATTTTATTTAACATTCCTAATTTTCATCAATGGCAATATACCCTTATATTATTCACATTTTTAGTAATTTTGCTATTTAACATATATGGATGTACTTTTGTTAAGGATAAATTAAATACAGTAAATAGAATCAAATTAAGGTTATGGGGAAACTTTATTTTATGGTTAATATTGATATATGGTATGGGAGGAGAAAGAAATCCTTCTCTTTATATTTTTTTTGCATTTTCTATACTTACTTCATTCCATTATTTAGGAAAATTACATGGTTTATTACTTTTTTTATCTTCCATGGCTTTTTTTTCAGCTATCAAATACATAGATGGTATGAACAGTATAGATATTCTTTATATATTCATGTATACCATGATATCAACACTAATTATAGGATTCTTTATAGAATACCATAATGAAAAAAGTAGGATATTAGATAAAAAGGTACGAGAATTTGAGTCATTATTTAAACTTAGTAGAATAATTGATAAATTTCCAAGCACTCAGATTATACTGGACAAAGCTGCTGAAATAGTGGCTAAGACCCTAGAAATAAATGAATGTATAATAATGCTTTATGATAATGAAAGGAATATTCTTTCAACTAGAGCTAGGTATGGAAATGTAAATCCTAATATGGAAAAGGCCACATTTAAAATGGGAGAGGGAGTATCTGGAAAAGTCCTAGTAACTAAAGAAAGTATTATTTCTTCAGATCTTTTGAAGGATAAAGAAATTTTAAATGAATTTAAGTATGATTTTGGACTTAGGTCCTGTGCCATAATACCTCTAATAAATAATGGCGTAGCTATAGGTGTCATAGCTGTGTATTCTATAAAAAAATATGAATTTACAAAGGATACCATAGATCTTTTGAATATTATTGCATCTAGGATAGTTAAGGTATTAGAAAACGATAGGCTATACAAGGAAGTCCATAGAATTGCCATAACCGATGGACTTACAAGACTATATAACCATAGATATTTTTATGAAACCTTAGATAAAAATCTAAAAGAAGCAAAAACTAATCAGAGTAAATTATATCTATTAATGATAGATATAGATAAATTTAAATCATTTAATGACAAGTATGGACATGTTGTTGGAGATAAGGTGCTTTATGAACTTGCAAGGGTTATAAAAGAAAATATCCGAAGTACAGATATAGCTGCAAGATATGGAGGAGAAGAATTTGCCATAATCCTTCCTAATTCCGATGGAAATACTGCCTATAAAGTGGCCTTGAGAATAAAGGAAAAGGCAAAGGAGATTAATAAAAATATTGAAGAACTTATGGAGGCTAAGGACAATATTACAGTTAGTATAGGTATAGCATGTTACCCCCATTGTGCTAAAACTATTAAAAAACTTATTGATACAGCTGATTTAAGGATGTATTGTTGTAAGGATTGCGGTGGAGATAAGGTCATAAGTATACACGGAGCGTAGGGAGAGTTAAGAGTTAAAAATTAAGAATTAAGAATTGGAAAAGCAATAAATAGGTAAGGCTAGTAGAGTCGATTTCAATCGCCAAAGAGAGTTAAGAGTAAAAAAACAATTAATAATTAATAGTGAATAATGAATAGGTAGAGATAGTTAAGAGTTGAGAATTAAGAGTTAAGAGTTTAAAAATATCTTGCTATCAGCCATTAGCTATCAGCTACTAGCTTCGACCCAAACCTATAACTTGTAACCTGTTACCTGTAACCTGTTATCTGCACCCTAATAAAACTGTGAGGATATTTTTATGAATTTGAAAAGAGAACTTATTGCATATGCGGATGTTTTTTTAAACTTCATATATCCTAGAAATATTTATTGTATAGTATGTAATGAAGCCATAGAGAGACATGAAAAGTATTCTTTGTGTGGGAAATGTAGAAATAAAGTAAATTTCATAGAAGGAAAGATATGCATTAAATGTGGAAAGCCCTTAGATGAAGAATATATACCTGATTTATGTCATGATTGTATTAATACAGACTATCATTTTACAAGGGCCCTTTCCTGTATAGAGTACAATGATACTGCCAAAGATATAATATATGCATTAAAATATCATAAAAAAAGATATATATCCTATCATATAGCTGAGATAATGAAGGATAGGTATAGTGAGTTTATAAGAAAAAATGTGGATACTATAATCCCTGTACCACTTCATCATAGAAAAGAAGGTGAAAGGGGCTTCAATCAAGCTTACCTCATATCAAAATACCTTGGAAGATGGCTTGAAATACATATCGATAATAAATCTTTAGTAAGAACAAAAAGTACTAAAAGTCAAAACAAATTAACAAGACCTGAGAGAATAAAAAACATGAAAAATGCCTTTAAAATTGTTTGTGATAAAAATATTAGGGGTAAGAAAATATTAATAATTGATGATATTTATACAACGGGTACTACAGTTAATGAAATATCAAGGGAACTATTTTCTAAGGGAGCTTCTGATGCCTATGTCTTAACTTTTGCCACGGGAAAGAATATGTAAGTTTTTTGTGATATAATTAATTTACGAAGGATTTTAAAGGGGGCAGTAAGATTGAAAGATATCAGGAATTGTAAAGAATGTGGGAGACTTTTTCAATATGATGGTATAAGTAAACTTTGCTATAGATGTAGAAAAAAGGACGATGAAGATTTTAGAAAAGTAAAAGATTATATATACGAACATCCAAAATCTACAATTCATGAGGTTGCCGATGAAACAGAAGTTTCAAGGGATAAGATTTTAAGATACCTGAGAGAGGGAAGACTAGAAATAGTTGGGGATAATCCAGGCCTAATACTAGATTGTGAAATGTGTGGGAAACCTATTAGGACAGGAAGATATTGCAATGAGTGTGCTACTAATATGGAAAGAGGATTTAAAAGTGGATTTGCAACAAGTGGGATACATAAGAAAAGAAGAATTCAGACGGATAAAGAGAAAATGCATATAGCACAATTAAAAAAGAGAAGATAAACTAAAAATAAAAATAAATAAATATTTAAACATATACCCCATTTTTGCCGATACTATAGATAGTAATATCGGAGAGAATGGGGTGTTTTTATGAAAATAAACAATAATCCAAATGTACAAAAAGTTATCGGTGCATACAAATCAAAAATAAACAAAATTGAAAAGACCAATAAAACGATGGAATTTAAGGACAAAGTTGAGATTTCTGATAAAGCTAAGGATTTTCAAGTGGCTATGCAGGCTATCAAAAAGCTTCCAGAAGTAAGACAAGAAAAAATAGACGGAATTAAAAATGCCATAAAGGCAGGTACCTATAACCCATCAGCAGAAGAAGTAGTAGATAAGATGTTAGAAAGAATAAACTTTGATAAAAAAATCTAAAAAACAATTAAGAGTTTAAGATTAAGAGTTGATAAGGCAGAATCAAAATAATTAAAGATTTTACTAATTCTTAATTCATAATTTTTAATTATCATTTAGCTTTAGCTAAATGATATAAGGGGGTCTATACTTGAGTAAATCTATTGAACAGCTTTTAACGGTTTTAGATAAAGAATATGAAATATATTTAAAGTTTCTTAATATAGCTAAAGAAAAAAGACAAATTATAATTAAGGGTAAGATTAAGGAACTTGAAGAGATCACTAAAAAAGAGCAAGCTATGATTCTAAGTCTAGGGAAATTAGAAAATATCAGGGAAGCAATAGTAAGAAATATTATTTCAGAACTTAATATTGAAAATGTTAAAAATATGACTGAGCTTGCTCAATATCTAGATGATAAAAATAAAGGAAATGTTTTAAATGCTAGAGAAAAACTGTCTAAGCTCCTTGAGGATGTAAAAAGAGAAAATGACCTTAATAATAAACTTATAAAGCAGTCATTAGAATATATAGAGTTCAACAAAAATCTTCTCTTTTCAATAGATAATAAAGGAAGCATATATGGTGCCAGAGCCAATGAAAGAGAAATCAAGACAAAAACTAATCTATTCGATGCAAAAGTATAAGGGGGTATAATATGAGTTCTACATTTTTTGGATTTAATATAGCAAGGTCAGGCCTTTATGCCAGTCAAACTTCCTTAAATGTTACAGCACATAATATAGCTAATGCTAATACGGAAGGTTATTCAAGACAGAGGGTGGAAGTAGTCCAATCTAGTGCTTTAAGCTTACCTAATGGAGAGGGTATGATAGGAACAGGTGTAACAACCGATAGTATTATACAGATAAGAGATGAATTTTTAGATTTTAAAATATGGCAAGAAAATGAATCCCTTGGTGAGTGGGAGGCTAAGTACGAGACTTTAAGTCAGATAGAAGCCATTATGAATGAGCCATCGGACAGTGGTGTTGGACAAGTTTTTGATGAATTTTTTGCCTCTCTCCAAGAACTTAGCAAAAACCCTGATAATCTTACTGTAAGGGCAGAAGTAAGACAGAGGGGTATAGCTCTAACTGAAACTTTAAATCATATGTACAACCAATTACAAGACCTTCAAGAAAATATAGATTTTTCTATAGAGACAACTGTAGAACAGATAAATGGCTATGCTGAGCAGATTGCTGATCTAAATGAGCAGATATTCAAGTACGAATTAGATGGTAGCAATGCAAATGACTTGAGAGACCAAAGAAATCTACTTATTGATGAACTTTCAGAACTTATAGATATTGAAGTCAACGAAATAACAGACCCCAATGATCCTAATACTTCTAGATTGACCATTAAAGTTAATGGGACTAATTTAGTGTCACATTTTAGTTATAATGAATTGGAGTTATCCCCTAGGGAAACAAAAAATAATTACGTTGATTCAGCCAACTTGCTAGAAATTTCATGGAAGAGTGGAGATACATTTGTGGCTGAATCCGGTAAACTTAAAGGTCTATTAGATATGAGGGATAATATATCTGGAGATGACAAGGGTATACCGTATTATATGGATAGATTAAATAGATTTACCACAGTCTTTGCTGCAAACTTTAATTTACAACATAGAGAAGGTTACGGATTATCAGGAACAGGAAATGGTATAGATTTCTTTAACTTTCCTTCAACAATTACTGATATTGGAGGGGATCCTTATACAACTATTTCTTCCTATGAGGACAAGATAGCAAAATATGAAGAGGATAATCCTGGGAAAACCCTATTTTTATCTGATGGAACATGGTATGAGGTTCAAATAGTAGAAGCTGACCAAATAAATATTTCAAATGATATTGACAGTAATTTAAATAATATAGCGGCAGCATTAAATGATGATGGAAGTGGAAGTGGGCTGGCTGGAGATGGAAGTAATATAGAAAAGCTTATAGATCTTAGACACGATGATGATATGTTTACATGGGGTTCACCAGAGGACTTTTTTAATTCTTTAGTATCAAACTTAGGAGTAGATGGACAAAGTGCTGAAAGAATGAAGGAAAATCAAGAGGTGCTAATTAATCAGATAGAAAATCAAAGACAGTCAATATCAGGGGTATCCCTGGATGAAGAAATGTCTAATATGGTAAAGTTTCAACATGCCTATAATGCAAATGCAAGGATGATTACCACTATAGATGAAATGCTTGATAAGATTATAAATGGAATGGGAGTTACAGGAAGATAATATAACCATTAGTAATGTGGGGTGAGAATGAAATGAGAATAACTAATACAATGATAACCAATAATATGCTTTATAACTTAAATAAAAATCTTAATAAATTATCTGAATGGCAGAATCAAATGGCTACGGGAAAGCTATTTAATAAGCCCTCTGATAACCCTATAGGGGTATCTAAAAGTTTAGAACTATCTTCTACTATTGATGAGTTAGAACAGTTTGAACGAAATGCCGATGATGCTGTATCGTGGCTTGAAGTTACTGAATCGGCTGTTGCAGAAGTAAGTGATATACTACAAAGAATTAGAGAGTTGGCAGTAAGTGCTGATGGTACAGAAAGCCAAGATGATAAACAGCAAATTCAAGCTGAGGTAGATGAATTAAAGGAACAGCTAATAGAAGTTGCAAATACAGAATATGCAGGTAAAAATATTTTTTCAGGATATAAGACTGACCAAGAACTATTAGATTCTGATGGGAAATATAATTTTGACTCATTAAATAGTGAAGAGATGAATTATGAAGTAGGTATAGGAGATAAAATTACTGTAAATATATTGGGACATAAACTGTTTGGAACCTTTGATGGTACAAATCTTGATACTGTAGATACAAGTGAAGCCACTACGGGAGATAAAGCTCAACTTATAGCAGTTATTGAAGATTTTAGTGATGCCCTTGAAAATGATGATATAGATAGGATAGAAGATACCCTCGGAAGATTAGATGAACATATAGAGAATATATTAAGTATTCGTGGTGAAATAGGAGCAAAGACCAATAGGCTGGAAATGGTGATTGATAGAATAGACCAAAATATTATAAATTATACTGAGCTTCTATCCAAAAATGAAGATGCAGATATGGCGGAAGTTATCATGAATATGAAAACCGACGAAAATATCTACAGAGCCTCCCTATCCATAGGAGCAAATGTAATACAGCCGACCTTAATAGATTTCTTAGGATAAGTATACTTATCCTAAGAAATCTATTAAAATTAAGAATTAAGAATTAAGAATTAAGAATTAAGAATTAAGAATTAAGAATTAAGAGTTAAGAGTTAAGAATTGAGAAGCGGAGAGAAAGATGAAAGATAGTGTAGTAAGTGAAAAAGCTTTTAACTTTGCGTTGAGAATTATAAAACTATATAAATATTTAAACAAAGAAAAAAAGGAATTTGTAATATCTAAACAGATATTGCGATCTGGTACAAGCATAGGAGCTAATATTGAAGAAGGTAGATATGCTCAGAGTAAAAAGGATTTTATATCTAAAATGTCTATTTCTTTAAAAGAATCAGCTGAAACATTATATTGGCTTAAATTATTAAAAGAAAGTAAAGAGGTCGATAGTAAATATCTAATAGATTTAATAAAAGAATGTGACGAAATTATTAGAATCCTAAGTTCAATAGTAAAAAGTTCAAAAGAAAATAAATGACAGAGGTTTTAAGGGTTTTAAAACTCTTAACTCTTAACTCTTAACTCTTAACTCTTAACTTGACCAAAGAGGAGGTTTTTATGCTAAAGATAACTTCAACCCCTGCCCTTATCGGAATAAAAACTACGCCGGGTAAGCTTGATATTAGACAGCCAAAGGCTGATGTAAACATGCACACAGAGCATCCTAAAGTTGAGATAAAGAACGATCTTCCAAAGGTTAAAATAGATCAGTACCAATGTTTTGCAGAGGCAGGACTAAAAAATTTCAGCGACCTTAATAAGGAAGGTGCTCAGCTAGCCAGACAAGCAGCCATGGAAGGTATAGCTAGAAGAGTGAGGCAAGGAAATGAACTGGCGGCCATAGAAACAAAAACTGACCCTATACCATCTCAAGCGGAAGAAAATGCCTTTGAACTATTTAATAAAGAATTTAACTTTGACCTTGTCCCAAAAAGCAGACCAAAGATTGAGCTTATAAGGGGTAAAGCAGATATTACTTTGCATAGGGGAAAAGTAGAGATGGATGTTAGGGTCAATAAACCTATCATTAACTATACTAGAGGAAAAGTAGAAATATATTTAAAGCAAAGAAATAGTATTGAGATTGAGCATATAGAAAATAGATTTGATAGGAAAATATGATGTATAGTATATAAAAATATAAAAGGAGAGATTTTATGAAACTTAATACTCGCCATTTTGGGGAGATAGAGATAAATGAAGAGAAAATAATATATTTTGATGAAGGAATACCTAGTTTTGAATACATAAAAAGATTTATAATAATTAGTAATCCAAATCCCCAAATACCTTTCCAATGGCTACAGGCTGTAGACGATCCCAATATTGCATTTGTTATTGCAAACCCCTTCTTATTTAATGAAAAATACGAATTTGATATCCCTGATAAAATAAAAAAGCAGTTAAATATACAAAATCCTAAAGAAGTAGAAGTGTATTCCATAGCTGTAGTTCCAGATGACATACAAAATATGACTATAAACCTTCAGGCTCCTATAATCATTAATACATCAAATAATAAAGCTAAACAGATAATATTAGATAATGAAAAGTATCCTATAAGATATTATTTGTTTAAACCATTAAATGTATATGGAGGGGAGAAATAAACTTGCTTATACTTACACGAAAAATTGATGAGAGTATTATAATAGATGGAAATATCGAAGTTAAAATTATAGGGGTAGAGGAAGGAAAGGTCAAAATAGGTATTTCAGCTCCAAAGGAGATAGAAATACATCGAAGGGAAATATACCTTCAAATACAAGAAGAAAATAAAAAAGCTGCTTTAGGGAAATTAGACCTAGAGGATGTTGAAAATTTGTTGAAAAACAGTTAAGTGAGAAAAAACACCAAAATCATATCACATATTGCAAGAATTCTAAAAAAATTTTTCTAACTAAACTAAAGTTTTTTTTTATTTAACCGATATATAAAATGAAAGATAAAAATTTTAGTTGGCCAACTAAAAATATTTTCTTGGCATGGATGCCAAAACAAAAAATTTCAAGGAGGAATTAATAATGAGAATTAATCACAATCTTATGGCATTAAATACTAACCGCCAATTAAGCATTGTAAATGGAAACACTTCTAAGTCTATGGAAAAATTATCTTCAGGATATAGAATTAACAGAGCTGGAGACGATGCAGCTGGTCTTTCTATTTCTGAAAAAATGAGAGCTCAAATTAGAGGTCTTGATCAAGCTTCAAGAAATGCTCAAGATGGTATATCATTAATCCAAACTGCTGAAGGTGCTTTAAATGAAACTCATTCTATACTTCAGCGTATGAGAGAGTTAGTTGTTCAAGGTGGTAACCTTGGTACAAATGAATCAGAAGATTTAACTGCTATTGATGATGAAATCAAAGCATTACAAGAAGAACTTAATGGAATTAGTGAACGTACAGAATTCAACGGTAAGAAATTATTAGATGGAACTTATGCATCAGGAACAGGAACACTTGTATTCCAAATAGGAGCAAATACTAGTCAACAAATGACACTTAATATTACTAGTATGTCTGCTTCTTCATTAGGTGTAGATTCACTTGATATTACAACTTTTGCTTCTACTAGTGATGTAGATACTGCTTTAGGAGCAATAGATACAGCTATTGAAACAGTGTCTTCTGCACGTTCTAAACTTGGTGCAACACAAAACCGTTTAGAACATACAATAAACAATCTTGACAATGCCTCTGAAAACTTAACAGCTGCTGAATCAAGAATTAGAGATGTAGATATGGCAGAAGAAATGATGGAATATACTAAAAATAATATTCTTCAACAAGCAGCTCAGGCAATGCTTGCTCAAGCAAATCAACAACCACAAGGTGTACTTTCATTATTAAGATAATATAATTGAATAATATTATAAAAAGGGAGTTTATAACTCCCTTTTATAATATTATATTATTCTTATGGATTGCTTAAGTAAAAGCATTTTATAAGAATAATATAATATTACATCTTTAGGAGGAATATTAGATGAAGCTGAGTATTTGCATGATGGTAAAAAACGAATCACAGCATTTAAAAAAGTGTCTAGATAGCTTATTACCTATTATGAAAAAAATAAAATCAGAATTAATTATTGTTGATACAGGCTCAGAAGACAATACGGTAGAAATAGCAAAGAAGTATACAGACAAAGTATATTTTCATAAATGGAATAATAATTTTTCTGAAATGAGAAATAAAACCATCAGTTATGCAAAGGGAGAATGGATTTTTATTATAGATGGAGATGAAGTAGTTGAAAAGCCACAGTTATTGGTAAAGTTTTTAAAGTCTAAAGAATCAAATTATTACAATACAGGTTTAGTTCTAATTAAAAGTTATTTAAATGAATATAATGAATCTTCCTATGGGGTTCACTTATTAAGTAGATTATTTAAAAATTATGAAGGTTTTGGATATGAAGGAGCAATCCATGAAAGGGCTAAGCTTAAGGACCCAGTTTGTAATATTGGGGTTCAATTACTTCATTACGGATATTTATCAACAGATAAAGATTTAATGGAGAGAAAATTTCATAGAAATGTGCAGATTCTTAAACGAGAAATTGAAAAGGAACCAGATAATATCTATAACTGGTATCAGCTTGCTCAATCCTATGGCATGCATAAAGATTATGAAGAGGCACTTGATGCTATAATAAAGGCCTATGAATTAATTAAAGAAAAAAAATATGACGCCAGCACATACGTATATGTATATAATTTTTTAGTAATTGCATATTATTGGAATAAAAAATATGAACAAACTGAACAGATTTGTAAGGAAGTACAAAAAATTAAAGATAATCAGATAGATACCTATTTCTTTTTAGGACATTCTCAAAAGAAACTTAAAAAAATAGAGGATGCTATTAAAAGTTTTAGAAAATACCTGGAACTTCATAATAAATATGATAGAGCAAATATTAATTCTATAGAACCTATTCATACAATAGGGTATTTGGAAGAAGTATATTTGAACTTGAGCTTCTTATATATGGAAACAGGGAAATATGAGAAAGCTATTAAATATACTGAATTGATTCAAAGGGAAGAAGTTTTAAATAAAGGGTTAAGAACTATTATAGATATATTTTTAAAATCTAAAAAATTTGATGAGTTAAAAAAATATTACGATAGTAAAATAGTTGTATTTGATAATTATTTAGTTAATGATTTCATTATTTATTTAGAAAAACAATCCACTAATTTAACTATAGAAGAAAGAAATGAAATAAATAAGGTCTTTGCTAATGGCGACTGTCATTACTCAATTTTAAATAAAATTAGGTCAATAGATTTAACAAATAATTTTATTG
>CBETVX010000044.1:0-25896 GCA_965539935.1 uncultured Eubacteriales bacterium
CACCTCCAAAAAAGTGAACTAAGTCCTTATAAATCAACTAACTAACCTAAATAATAAATCTCTATCCTTATCTTAATTAATTGACTTAAAATATATAAAATATTATTTTTACTAAACTTATTGTTTAGCAAAAGTAAACTTTTACTATGCAATTATACAAATTAAATATTTGATTGTCAATATTAAAAACTTCATATATTTAAATTATTGATAAAATCTTTTAGTAGCTCTTCTAAAAGCTGAAGTTTTTCAAAGGTTTAACTGTGAACCTTTATTATATTAAGGAAATATTATTTATAAAAAAAATAGAGAGAAGACTTTTATATTCTTCTCTCTTAAAGCTTAACCTTTTTTAATATACTGGAGTACAATAATCCTTATATTTTTCATTTTTTCCTGTAGTAAGTCCAAAGAACAGTTCCTTAATTTTTCTACACACTTCTCCTGGCTTGCCATCTCCTACTTTTCTATCATCTATTTCAACAATGGGTGTAACTTCCATGGCTGTGCCACTAAAAAATGCTTCTTCAGCAGAATACAATTCTGACCTAGCCACCCTTCTTTCCTCTACTTCAAGTCCCAATTCCTCCTTAGCAAGTTTTATTACAACCTCCCTAGTAATACCCTCAAGAATATTATCAGCCAATGAAGGTGTGATTAATTTACCATTTTTATAAAGGAATATATTTTCTCCTGGTCCTTCGCACACAACTCCATCATCGGTAAGGAATATGGCCTCATCGTACCCATTCTTCAAGGCTTCAAGGGAAGCTAAGGCAGAGTTTAGGTATCCTCCCGTTGGCTTAGCTCTACCTGGAATCATATTATCGGATATACGTCTCCAAGAAGAAACCATGGCTCTAAAAGCTTCTTTTCCTGCAAAGTTACCCATAGGATGACAATAAATTAGTAGTCTATTATCATCATCATATAAGGTAGGGTAAAGTTGATCTGATCCCTTATAGGCAACAGGTCTAATATATGTAGTAGTTTTAAACTCATTTTTTCTTAGTAGCTCCAGTGTCCATTCACACAACTGTTCAACTGTATATGGAATATTAATATAAAGCATTTTACAGGACCTAAGTAATCTTTCATAATGCTCCCTAAGTTTAAAAGCATATAACTGACCACTTTCTTCATCCCAATAGGCCCTAATGCCTTCAAAACAACCTAGTCCATAGTTAAAAGCTTTGCTTCTTATACTTATACTTACCTCTTCTTCCTTAACTATCTTACCTTCGTAAAATACATAGGAACTCATCTAAATCTCCCCCTTAATGATTAAATTATCTATTGATTTGCCCGGTGGTACTATGGGATAGACCCCTTCATCTTTATTAATAACACATTCAACTAAGGCTGGTCTTTTTTTGTCCACTATTTTAATTACCCTTTTTAAATCCTTTATGGTATTAACCTTATAGGAATCAATTCCATAGGCATCGGCTAATTTTGTATATTCTACCTCTTTTCCTAATGTTGTCTCTGAGTACCTTTTATTTTGAAACATGTTTTGCCATTGTCTAACCATGCCTAAGGCACTATTATTAAATAGAAGTATTAAAATAGGTAGGTTATATCTTTTTACAGTAGCAAGCTCATTACAATTCATTCTGAAACTGCCATCACCAGTTATGTGTATTATTTTGGTATTGGGATTTCCTACCTTGGCTCCTATGGCTGCACCTAAGCCATATCCCATAGTCCCTAAACCCCCCGATGAAAGAAAGGTTCTAGGTCTCATAAACTCCCATGTCTGGGCAGTCCACATTTGATGCTGTCCCACATCGGTTGTTACTATTACTTCATCATCAAAATCTTCATTTACACACTTTAGTATATTATAGGGATTAAATCCATTTTTATCTTCATGCCTTTTAACTTTCCAGCTATTTATTTTATTAATCCAATCTCCCCTTGTATTTTTTTTAGTATTTATTTTAAGATAGGTCAATATTTCTTTTATATTGCCAATTATTGAGTAGTCAGCCTTTTTGTTTTTATCTATTTCTGTCTTATCTATATCTATGTGGACAATCTTTGCACCTACCGCAAATTTTTTAGCATTTCCCATTACTCTATCGCTGAATCTAGCTCCAATTGCCAGTATTAGATCAGAATTTGTTACGGCTAAATTGGCCTC
This sequence comes from uncultured Eubacteriales bacterium, assembly GCA_965539935.1. Lineage (GTDB taxonomy): Bacteria > Bacillota > Clostridia > Peptostreptococcales > Caminicellaceae > CBETVX01. The sequence goes on from CBETVX010000044.1 coordinate 2,147, forward strand.
CCTTGAACCGTGCATTCCTACTAAGCCCAATGATAATTCATGTTTTCTTGGAAAACTTCCTAGCCCCATTAAAGTATTTACAACTGGAATCTGGGTCTTTTCTATAAATCCCTTTAATTCTTTCCAAGCATTTGCTATAATAACTCCCCCACCTGCATAAATCACCGGTCTCTTTGCATTATCAATCAAAGTAATAATCTCTTTTAAATCATCATTATCTCCATTTTCTTTATTTTTTTCTATAGTAACTGCTATCCTATTTTTCTTTTTATGACATCTATATGTCTTTAAAAATAAATCCTTTGGAATATCTATTAAAACAGGGCCTGGACGTCCACTTTGAGCAATATAAAAGGCTTCTTCTATAATTTCATATAAATCATCACTTTCTCTTACTTGATAATTATGTTTTGTAATAGGTAGAGTAATGCCTGTAATGTCAACTTCTTGAAAGGAATCTTTACCCAATAGATTTGTTGGTACCTGTCCCGATATAACTATTAAGGGAACTGAATCAATAAATGCTGTAGCTATTCCAGTAACAGCATTTGTTGCTCCTGGACCTGATGTTGTAAAGCATACTCCTACCTTTCCTGTTGATCTGGCATATCCGTCAGCTGCGTGTACAGCTCCTTGTTCATGGGAAGTAAGTATATGGGTAAAATACTCTTTGTAGTCATATAGGGCATCATATAGGGGTATAACTGCTCCCCCAGGATATCCAAATATAGTGTCTACTCCTTGATCTCTTAGACATTCAAGTACTAATTCTGATCCTTTAAACAAAACATCAACTCTCCCCTTAGGATCTAATCCCATAATTCATCATTAACAACTCCTTTATTTTATCCACTCCATCATATTTCTTAGTTTCTGGCCTACCTTTACAATTGGATGTTGAAGTTCCATACTTTTAATTGAATTAAATACAGGTCTATTTAACCTATTTTCCATCAACCAGTTTTTCGCAAATTCACCTTTTTGTATTTCAGAAAGAACTGACTTCATCTCTTTTCTAGTATCTTCAGTGATAATTCTTTTTCCCGTCATATAATCCCCATATTCCGCTGTATCACTAACGCTATATCTCATCTTTTCAAATCCACCTTCATATAATAAGTCAACTATTAGCTTCATTTCATGAAGGCATTCAAAATATGCTATTTCTTCTTGATAACCTGCCTCAACCAAAGTATCAAAGCCTGCCTTTATAAGCTCAGTTATTCCTCCACATAATACACATTGCTCTCCAAATAGGTCTGTTTCTGTTTCCTCTTTAAATGTGGTTTCAAGTACCCCTGCCCTTGTGGCACCAATTCCCTTGGCATAGGCTAAACCAAGTTCCTTTGCCTTTCCTGTGGAGTCTTGATGAACTGCCAATAAAGCTGGTACTCCCTTCCCTTCTTCATAAACTCTCCTCACTAGATGCCCGGGACCCTTAGGTGCTACCATAAATACATCTACATAATCAGGCGGTAATATTTGATTAAAATGAATATTAAATCCATGGGCAAATATTAGAGCATCCCCTGGCTTTAAATTATTCATAACCTTTTTAGTATAAACATCCCTCTGTACTTCATCAGGAACTAAAAGTACTACCATATCACTTGTCTTTGCAGCTTCCTCTACTTCCATAACATCTAGTCCATCATCTACAGCTCTCTTCCAAGACTTACTTCCTTTATATAATCCTACTACTACATTTACTCCACTATCCCTTAGATTAAGGGCATGAGCATGACCTTGACTTCCATATCCTATAACAGCTACCTTTTTATCTTCCAATAAACCTAAATCTACATCTTTACAATAATATGTTCTAGTCATATATCTTCCCCCTTAATTTAAAACTTTCTCTTCCTTTACCTCATAAACATCAACTAATTTTTCCAATAGATTAATGGCTTGGTTTATTCCCATATCCAAATTATCTTCAATAGATATTTGTAGGTGAGCATAATTGCTATTTTCTAATCTTTCCATATATACACTGTTGACATTAAATCTCTTTCTTTTTAGTAATCCAACAATTCTATTTAATACCTCAAGTCCGTTATTTACCTTTGCATAGACTACTTTATTCAACTATATCACCTTATTTCTTTACAAAGATTTTAATTCTCTCAGTGACCCTTTTATACATTTATAAAGAGTCTTTTTTAAAGTTTTTTCTATTTTTGAAGGTTTTCTATGTCTTCTGTCTAATATAAAATATATAGGTATTTTTTTCTTGGGCCAAAGAATCTCACTTTAGATTCATTTGGCTTTTTTTCTTTTTAGATTATTTTTATAACCTGTTGATACAATGGATTCATCAGTGATAATATACCTTTCACCTCCCTTTATTATTGTGAAGTTATAAATTATTAAAGTTGTTTTATAAATAAAAAAACCCTCATCTCTAAGATATTCTTATGCTATCTTAGGGACGAGAGTTTATTCCCGTGGTACCACCCTATTTCCCAACTAAATACAGTTGGCTCACTTTCAGGTCGAAGGATTTCCTTGAACCCTAGCTATATAACGGTAGCACCCGACCTCATCTACTAGTAAAACCACTTTCGACTCGGTAGCTCAGAAGTGATTATTATATATCCCTTTAACACCAATTCTCAGCAAACATTGGCTCTCTGTAGTTAAAGATTAGATATTTTTCTCTTCATCATAGCCTTTTAAAAAAAATTATTTATTTTCTTCAAAACTATATTTAAAGCTATTCTATAATCTTTACTATATCTTGTCAAGATTCTTTTTAAAATTTTCTAACAGTTTTTAATTTGTACAAATTTTTAATAATTCATTTATCCTTTGCAACTTTGCCTTATTATAAGTTCTGTAGGAACCACAACTTTTTTTGGAATTTGTCTATTATCTTCTATTCTTTCAATGAGTAGCCCAACTGCTGTAGCTCCCATAAATTCTGTATAAACCTTTACTGTACTAAGGGGTGGTACAGTATATTTTGAAGTAGGATTATCATTAAAACTAATTATAGATACATCTTCAGGTATCTTAATATTGGCTTCATACAAAGCTTTAATAGCTCCTATAGCCATTGTGTCATTTCCTATAAAAAAGGCTGGAGGCAAATCCCCTCCTTCAATAGCTTTCTTCATTAATTTATAGCCATCTTCAGCAATAAACTTTCCTACATATATATCCTTTGAATTATATAATCCCTTCTTCTTCATATAGTTCTTATATGTTATTTCTCTTAGATCATCTATAGGTTTTCTTTCTAACCCAACATATTCCTTACCACTAATAAAACCTATTCTCTTATATCCAAGATTCAACAAATGTTCTAGGACTTCAATTATAGCTTTTTCAAAATCTATTACTACCGAATCAAACATTTTCTCATCGGGAGATGAATCTGCAAATACAATATTAGATGAGTATCTAGAGAACTCTTTTATATCATCTTTACTAAATTTACCTATAGCTATAGCCCCATCTAAGTAATTTACTTCGCCAATTGAGTGGGAATTATCATTTCTAAATATGGTTGTAACTTCTATTCTTTTCTTTGAACATTCATCTTCAGCACCCTTCCTAATACAATAGTAGTAGGGGTCTTCTAACTCTTCTTTTTGGGAGTACCAATGAATGATTCCGATCTTCAGTCTTTTGTCATTTTTATTCCTCTGCTTGGGAGTTTTATAATCTAACTTTTCGGCAGCTTCAAAGATTTTCTTTTTAGTTTTTTCAGTAACAGAAAGGCTTGTATCATGATTTAAAACCCGTGAAACTGTAGATGCTGAAACTCCAGCAAGATCTGCTATGTCTTTAATAGTAGCCATTGTGCACCCCCTTCCAAATTCAAAAACTATCTTTTTATTATTTGACTTCCATAGGCTTCAATAACTCTATTATAATATACTATTTCTCTATCTGTGTGATTAATTATAAATAACCATTCTTCATTCTCTACTTCTCTAATATATACTTCTAATCCTTGGGGCGACTCAAGATATCTAATCTTGTTTTCCTCCACTACTTTTTTAGCTATGTCATCCAATATATCTATATCCACCCCACCACCTATATAATAAACCTTACCTTTTCCGTATGTATTTACTGTAATACATGCTTTATCTTTGTAATATTTATCATCATATCTATAAAGCACCTTTGCTCCCTGGGGAATAATAATATCCCTCCAAACTCCACAGCTACCACTTCTAACTTCATAGTTTTCTATACCAAGAATTTTTACTTCTTGACCAACTTGTAGGGCTTCTGTTTCTTTGATTCTTATACCAGTAATATCTTGTATATGGCAGGGAATTACTTTATCAAAATGAATATTATTATCTCTATTTTTTATCCCTGCCCTAAAGGAGAAAATAATTGTTCCTCCATTCTCAACAAATTTAGTTAATTTTTCCCCTAAGTCTTTATCTATTATCTGCATGACTGGAATAAGTAGAACTTTATATTTTGAGAAATCTTTACAGGTACTTATAACATCCATATTAGTATTTAGATTGTAAAATGGAGTATAGAGTCTTAATAATTCATCTGTAAAATTAAACTCTGTAGATTGTTTTTGGAAACGCCAAGACCATATATTATCGAAATCATATAATACTGCAATATCTGACTTAATTTCACTTTTAATTACTTTTTCATATTTTACTATGTCCTTCATAAAGGACTGTACTTCATAATATTTCCGTCCCTTTTCATTATCATGATCAATTATACCAAAGCAAAACTGCTCTGCTCCTTTAGTCATTCCTCTCCACCTAAAGTAAAGTAAATTTTCACATCCATGGGCCATGGCTTGATATGACCACATCTTTCCTTGATTTGGTCTAGGAAGATAACCTATTACATCATGTCCCTGGGCTCCCATAAGCTCTTCAACTATCCAATAATTTTTGTTTTTTAGTCCCCTTATATAATCATGGGTCATAGCAATATTAGCAGGTGTTATTGGCTCTTTAAGTCCACCCCACACTGGATAGTTATCATAGGATACAAAGTCTAGCCTTTGGGACATAATATTTTGGTCATAGGCCCTATCAAAAAATCCTCCAAAGAAGTTATGGGTGATTTTTTGATGTTCTCCCTTTAACTCTTTAACTAATTCTATTTGCATTAGGGCATATCCATTGATCGAATGGGATCTAAATCTTGCAAAATCTAATCTTAAACTGGGATTGTGGGTTGTTATAGTAGGTTTTGGCAAAGGTATTTCATCAAAGCTATTATAGGTCTGACCCCAGAATATAGTTCCATAGACATCATTGAGCTTATCAATAGTCTTATATTTATTCCTTAGGAATTCTTGAAACTTAGTCTGACATTTACTGCAATAACACATATCACTACCTTCGTGACCAAACTCATTATCAATTTGCCAAGCTATAATGGCTTCCTCATCCCTATAGTGGCCTACTAATTTTGTAACTATCCTTTTAGAATATTCCCAATATATTTCTGAATTAAAACAGTATTGTCTTCTTCCTCCAAAAATTCTAATATGCCCATACTCATCTTCTGACAATATTGAAGGATGTTTTTTTACAAGCCAAGCTGGGAAAGTTGCCGTTGGAGTTCCAAACATAATATTTAATCCATATTCCTTAGCCTTATCTATTACCATATCAAAGAATGAAAAGTCATATTTTCCTTCTTCCCTTTCCATCATATGCCATGCAAATTCACCTATTCGAATTATATTTGCACCCATTTCTACTATCCCACTTAAATCCTCATCTATCATATCTATATCCCAATGCTCTGGATAATAGTCTACTCCTAAATACATCTCCATCCTCCTAGATAACTGTAAATTTTAGCTTTGTTCTTTCATAATATTTTTCATTTTCCTTAAGTATAGAATCATTTAGATTGTCAATATTTATGCCGTTGGGCTCATATTGAGTTTCAAAGCAAATTCCATCATACTTACTACCTAATTTGTTATATTTAAGTCTTTCATTATTGGGAAAATTATAGCTGTAAATTACTACACTAGGATATGTGGTTGAGATTATCATCTTTCTTCCGCTTTCTTTATCATATATTTCAATTTGATTATTTTCATCTTTAAGCATCCAGGGATGGTCATATCCCTTTGTCATTTTAAGTTGCTTATACTCGCTTTCAATATCTCTCCCTATTAATTTTGTCTTTGTGAAATCCATAGGAGTATCCTTAACTTCAATGTACCTTCCCGTAGGTACTTGAGTTTCATTAAGTTCAAGATAGGTATCAGACTTTACCATTAGATATTGCTCCGTTACCTTTCTCTTATAATTGCCTGAAAGGTTAAAATAAGAATGATTAGTGAGATTACACAATGTAGTTTTATCTGTAGTTCCTTCATATTCTATTATCAATTCATTATCATTTTTTAAGGTATAGATAACCTTTACATCTAGATTGCCAGGATAGCCTTCCTCCATATCTTTACTTAAATATGAAAAATACACTTTAATACCTTTCTCGTTTTCCTCCACTTTGTAGTCCCAAATCACATGGCTAAATCCCTTCGTACCTCCATGACATTGATTAGGACTATAGTTTTTATTTAAAATATAACTTTTACCACCAAGGGAAAACCTTCCATTTTCAATTCTTCCTGCAGTCCTCCCTATGGTGGCTCCAAAATAGGATGGGTTTTTTATATAATCTTCCAGTTTTTCATGGGTTAGGACTATATTTTCAAGGTTACCATTTCTATCGGAGGTAAGTATTTCCACTATGGTAGCCCCATAGCTTAAAAGCTTTACCTCCATACCTGTTTTATTCTTTAGTGTTATTAAATCTACTTTCTTATTTTCAACGCTAAAGGCTTTTTGAATCTTATACATGTTATCACCTTTTAAATAATTTAATTAGAGTATTATAATTTTAATATTATTTTTTATATGAGTTTGTATAAAAAAATAAATGAAATAATTTAGAAGATTTAATTTTTATTCTTGAAAAGCATTATTAAATATCCTTCAATGTTTCCTCTGAAGCGACTTAGAAGACCTGTTTTTTCCTTAATTAAATTAAATATAAACAGGTCTTATATGGAGACTGAAGAGGATTATTGAAGGATATCTATATAACCTAACTGTATAAGCAAAAGAAATTAAATTGACTTTATAAACCTTTCAAAAGCATTTAGCCCCTTCTTATCCTGCTTAAACACTCCAGCATCCATTAAAATTCTCCTGAACACTATTCCAACCTCTTCCTTAAGCACCTTATCATAATCCACATCCTTACCTTGATACTTATCCTTTAAATATTTGTACCAATAAAGATGTTTTTCTAATTCTCTATAATCTTTTATATCTATTTTTCCTAACAAACACTGTTTTATAAGTTCTAGCTCATCCTTAAGTCTAGCAGGAAGTACTGCAAGACCCATTACTTCTATTAGCCCTATATTTTCCTTCTTTATATTATGAACATCGCCATGGGGATGAAAAATACCCAGTGGATGCTCATCATTTGTTCTATTATTCCTTAGTACTAGATCAAGTTCAAATTTATTATCTTTAAATCTTGCAATTGGAGTAATAGTATTATGGGGCTGGTCTGTATATGCTAAAATATCTACATCCTCATCACTATACTCCCTCCATGCTTTTAGAATTTTCTCACCTAATTCACTTAACCTAGTGGCCTTACTACTTCTAATTCGTATTACAGATAATGGCCATTTAACTATCCCAACTTCTATGTCCTCATATCCCTTTATCGTCATATCTTTAATTATCGGTGCCCTCTCCATAGGAAAAATATAATTTCCACCTTGATAGTGATCATGGGATAATATTGAACCTCCAACTATGGGCAGGTCAGCATTTGATCCGATGAAATAGTGGGGGAATTTTTCCACAAACTCTAATAATCTATCAAAGGTTATCTTAGATATTTTCATAGGCTCATGGTCACCTTTAAAAATTATAGAGTGTTCATTATAATACACATAGGGCGAATATTGTAAATACCACTGTTCATTACATAGATCTATAGGTATTATTCTATGGTTCTGTCTTGCAGGATGATTAATTCGCCCTCTATATCCTTCATTTTCTTTACATAATAAACATTTAGGATAGGATGAAGATTTTATATTTTTAGCCGCAGCTATAGCCTTTGGGTCCTTCTCTGGTTTAGATAGATTTATAGTAATATCAAGTTCTCCAAAATCTGTATTCGCCTTCCATTTCATATTTTTATTGGTTCTATCTGTTCTTATATAGTTTGAGTACATAGACATTTTATAGTAGTTCTTTGTAGCCATTTGAGGATATCTTTTATAGTCCTCATAAAATCTTTTTATTACTTCACTAGGTCTAGGCATTAAACAATCCATAATCTTTGTATCTAAAAGATCCCTATAGGTAACAGTATTATGTTCAAGAATTCCCTTTTCATAGGCATAATCTAATATATTGTCTAAAATTGGTTGGGGATTTTCTAATCCTTCCCTAGGTACATTAATATCCTGATACTCATCTATTTCTAATATTTCTAATATTTTATTTCGTACATATATTTCATCTTCTTTATAAATAAGTCCCTTGTTAATCCCATAGTTTATAAGACGTTTTATTTCTTTGCATATGTCCACTAAAAACCCTCCTATTTCCCAAAACCATTAGGATTTCTTTCATGCCATTTCCAAGCTGAAGCTATTATATCTTCTATATTTGTAAATCTAGGCATCCAACCAAGTTCTTCCTTAGCCCTTTTACTTGAGGCAATTAAAGTAGATGGATCTCCCGGTCTTCTATCTGCCACAACTGCAGGTATTGGATGACCAGTTACTGTTCTGGCTGCTTCTATCATTTCTTTTACCGAAAATCCTTCTCCACTTCCAAGGTTATATACTGTACTTTTTCCACCCTTTCTTAATCTTTCTAAGGCTAATATATGAGCATCTACTAAATCCATTACATGGATATAGTCTCTAATACAAGTCCCATCTCTAGTTTCATAGTCATCACCAAAAATAGAAATCCTCTCCCGTTTACCTAGAGGTACTTGGAGAATTAGTGGTATTAAATGGGTTTCAGGATTGTGGTCTTCTCCTATCATTCCACTTTCATGGGCCCCAGCCACATTAAAATATCTTAATGCAGTATATCTAATGCCATGGGCATTATCGGCCCATTTCATCATCCTTTCTACTGCAAGTTTCGTTTCACCATAGGGATTTGTTGGCTCTGTTTTATCGGTTTCCAATATTGGAATGTTTTCCGGTTCTCCATAGGTTGCAGCCGTTGAAGAAAATACTATATGTCTAGTACCATATTCCTTCATAGTTTCCAGTAAAACTTGGGAGCCATAAACATTGTTATTATAGTATTCTAATGGTTCATTCATACTTACTCCTACCAGGGAGTTGGCGGCAAAATGTATTACTGAGTCTATATCATTTTCTGCAAATACGCTTCTAAGGAAATTTCTATCTCTAATATCACCCACATATAATTTTGCCTTTTCATGAACTGCATCTTTATGACCTGTTTGAAGATTATCTACAACAATTACATCTTCACCCTTTTCAATTAAAGAATATACACAGTGGGAACCAATATATCCGGCACCACCACAAACTAAAATAGACATTATATTACCTCCTTATAGAACAAGAGGTAGTTTTCATTTATATCAAAAACTACCTCATATTATAATTATTTAAAGTTGTCTAGCACCATCACCTATTGATACAATGTAGAAATCAGCATTATAGCCAATTTTTTCAGTATATTCTTTTCCTACTTTTTTAATAAAATCATCAAGATTTTTAGTATGCACTAGATTGACTGTACATCCTCCAAAACCTGCACCTGTCATTCTAGCTCCTATAGCCCCATTTTTCCATGCTGCTTCAACAAGGGTATCTAGCTCTATTCCAGTAACGTCATAGTCATCCCTTAGGGAAATATGGGACTGATTCATAAGCTCACCAAATTCCTTAATATTTCCTTCCTTAAGGGCCTTTATAGCTCTTATAGTTCTTCTATTTTCATAGACAGCATGCCTAGCACGTCTTCTTTCTACATCATTTTTTATTAAATGTTTATTTGCTTCAAATTCTATTTCTGTCAAATCCCCTAGGGAAGATATTTTTAGCTGCCTTTGAAGGTCTTTAAGGGCATTTTCGCACTCAGTACGTCTTTCATTATACTTTGAATCAGCCAAACCTCTACGTTTATTGGTATTAGCTATTACTATGGAAACATCATCCAACCTTAAAGGAGCATATTCATACTCTAATGTATTTGTGTTCAATAATATGGCATGATTTGCCTTTCCCATTCCACATGCAAACTGATCCATAATACCACAATTTACACCAATGAATTCATTTTCTGCCCTTTGACTTAATTTTACCATTTCCACCATGTCAATGTCTAATTCAAAAATACCTTTAAGAATTACACTTGTGACAAGCTCTATGGAGGCACTGGAAGAAAGACCTGCTCCATTTGGTATATTTCCATAGAATAAAACTTCAAAACCTGTATCTATTTTATAACCTGCATCTTTAAATACCCTTACAACTCCCATAGGATAATTAGCCCAATCAAGTTTCTCATCATACAATAATTTATTAATATCAGTCTCTAATATTCCCATTTCATGGAAGTTCTTAGAATAAAGCCTTATTTTAGAATCCTCTCTTTTACTTACTAGTCCATAGGTTCCAAAGCTTAAAGCACATGGAAATACATGGCCACCATTATAATCGGTATGTTCTCCAATAAGGTTTACCCTACCTGGTGCAAAAAATTTAAGTATATCCTTTTTATTTCCAAAAGTATCAATAAACTCTTTAACTAAGTTGTCTATATTCATAGCAAGCACCTCTAACCATCTAAGTTAAAATCTCTTTCAATAGGTTTCTACAAATTTTCATAAATATGACTTTGAAGTACTGTTCTATGTACATACATACATAGAACAGTACTTATACTAAGTCAGAGGGGTTTTTTGTAAAATAAATGATTTGTATAATCATATAGGAAATATCTTATTTTTTCTTTGCATATTTTCTTGAGTCTATTGCAACAGCAATAATAATTATAAGACCTTTAATTATGAACTGCATATACGGATTAACCCCTATAAAGGATAGACCATAGGCGATAACTTGGAATATAAGTACACCAGTTACTATACCCCCTACGCTACCGATACCACCATTAAATGATAATCCACCAACTATACATGCAGATATGGCATCAAGTTCATACATATTACCAGTATTGTTTGTAGCACTACCTATACGAGCTGCCTCCAGTGCACCGCCTAGTCCATACAGTAACCCTGCAAGCACAAATACTAATAGTGTATATTTAAAGACATTTACTCCAGAAACTATTGCTGCCTCTTGGTTTCCACCAATTGCAAATATATTTTTACCAAATTTAGTTTTATTCCAAAGTATCCATACTATGCCAGTAATAATTGCGGCATAGACTATTAATTTCGGAATGGTAAATATTACTAAATCATAGGATCCTTGAGCAAAATCAGTAAATCTAGAGTCAAGTCCCCCTATGGGCTGTGCTCCATAGGGTGGTCTATCAAAGTAAATAGAGTTAGCACCATAAACTATAATCATCATACCCAAAGTAGCTATAAAAGGGTCTACCTTAAATTTGGCAACTACTATACCATTTATTAAACTAAAGAAAGCTGTAATACACATAACAAATAAAATAGGTAAGATAATTGGTAATGCTGGTAATTCTGGATACATTCTATATGCATACTCAGGTGACTGTAATAGTGAAGCTGATATAACAGCAGCCAATCCTACTTGACGACCTAAAGAAAGATCTGTACCCTTTGCAACAATAATACCACCAACACCTAAAGCCATAATAACACGGGTTGAAGCCTGTGATAGTATATTTTTAAAGTTTCTAATTGAAATAAAGCTTGGCTCAACAACTATAATCATAATTAATAAACCTATTAGTACTAGAAAAATTGCATTGTTCATCATCCATGTCACTATATTATTTCTAGTTATTTTCTTAGTTTTTTCCGTCACCTTACTCACTCCTTATCCTATAAAAACTTAGCAGATAATCGTAATACTTCTTCTTGTGTCGTACTCTTAGTGTCTACTATTCCAGCTACTCTACCATTACTCATAACAAGAATTCTATCTGTTACACCAAAAAGCTCTGGCATTTCCGATGAGATCATTATGACTCCCTTGCCCTTTTTAGCAAGCTCTATCATAAGTTGATAAATCTCATATTTTGCTCCAACGTCAATCCCACGGGTGGGCTCATCCAGTAATAATATTTCAGGCTCAGTCAAAAGCCAACGTCCAACAATAACTTTCTGTTGGTTTCCTCCTGATAATGAGCCAATTGATGTTTTATGTGAAGGGGTTTTAACTCTCATGCTGTTAATAACCCAATCGGTATCTTCTTTAATTTGTTTTTCATCTAATAACATATTCCTTTTTACATACTTATCAATATTTGCAATCATAGAATTAAAAGTAATATCTAATACATTAAAAATTCCTGTTGCTCGACGCTCCTCTGTAACTAAGGCAAATCCATTTTTAATAGCATCATGTGGTGAATGAATATTAATTTCCTTATCATTCAAATAAATCTTTCCAGCTTCTATATGTCTTACTCCAAATATTGATTCAACCACATCTGTTCTCTTAGAACCAACTAGCCCTGCTATACCAAGTATTTCTCCCTTTTTAAGTTCAAAGGAAACATCCCTTATGGATGGTTGATATTTAGCGGTCAATCCTTCTACCTTTAAAATCGTACCCCCTGGAGTATTGACTTTAGGTGGGAAACGATGGGTAAGATCACGTCCTACCATCAGATTAATAATTTCATCCGTAGTAATATTTTCAAGACTTTCAGTTGCAATCCACTGTCCATCACGAAGTACTGTTACATCATCACATATTTGCTTAATTTCTTCCATTTTATGAGATATATATATTATTCCTACTCCTCTAGACCGTAATGACCTTATTATTTTAAATAAATGTCCTACTTCCTTTTCTGTTAGGGAAGATGTTGGTTCATCCATTACTAATATTTTAGAGTCATAGGAAACAGCCTTAGCTATCTCTATCATTTGGCTTTCCGATACCGGTAAGTTTTCAACCTTTTCCCTTGGATCAATATTAATATCAAGCTCCTTAAATATCTTTAAAGTATCTTGATACATTTTTTCTTCATCAATAAAAATTCCTTTATGGGGAAATCTTCCAAGCCAAATATTATCCATTACCCTTGTACTTTGAACTTGGTTTAATTCTTGATGTACCATGGAAACTCCGTTATCTAATGCCTGTCTTGAAGAAGTAAAATTAACTTCTTTGCCTTCTAGGTAAATCTTCCCTTCATCCATTTCATAAATACCAAATAAACATTTCATAAGAGTAGATTTTCCAGCACCGTTTTCTCCCATTAGGGCATGGACAGTACCAGGACGAACCCTTAAATTTACACCATCTAACGCTTTAACTCCCGGGAATTGTTTAGTTATATTTACCATTTCAAGCAAGTATTTGCTTCCATTTTTATTATTTGTACTATTATTCATAGGTTTTCACCCCATTCTATATGTCAATCTAAATAAACAAGGATGCCTTTTGCATCCTTGTTTGTATTAAACTTACTTGGTAATTTGCATCTATACTCACTAGTTTTATTTATACGCATCTTCTGCTACTGAAATATTATCTTTTGTTATAGCTACATAGGGTACACGTACAGCTTTATTTTCATCTAATTCCCACTCAGTTCCTTCAAGAACATCTTTACCTTGAGCAACATTATAAGCTAATTGGAAAGTAGCCTTACCTTGGTTAGCAGCATCGTTAAGCACACTACCTACCATAGTTCCCTCTTTAATTTTTGTAAGGGCGTCTGGAATAGCATCTACACCAACAACTGGCATGAATTTATCCCCTTCAAAGTATCCTTCTGCCTTTAAGGATTCGATTGCACCTAAAGCCATAGCATCGTTATTAGCAATAACAAACTCAATAGCTTCCCCATGCTTAGATAACCATGTATCCATTAACTCTTTACCCTTTACAGAGTCCCACATACCAGTTTGAAGTTCTAATTCTTCAACTTCAATTCCTGCTTCTTTAACAGTATCTACAGAATATTTAGTACGTGCTTCAGCATCTGGATGTCCTGGTTCACCTTTTAATAATACGTATTGAATTTTTCCATCTCCATTTTTATCCCACTCTGGATTTGCTTTCCAAGAGTCAACTATTATTTGACCTTGAATAATTCCTGATTCAGCTGATGTAGTACCTACATACCATGCTTTATCATATGAAGCCATTGCTTCTGGGCTTGGTTCTTTATTAAAGAATACCACTGGAAGGTCAGCTTCCTTAGCTTTAGATATTATTGTAGGTGCTGCTTGTGGGTCAACTAAGTTTATAGCTAAAGATTTAACTCCTTTTGATATCATCATTTCAACTTGCTCATTTTGCTTAGCTTGGTCATTTTGTGAATCATTTAGGATAAGTTCTGCTTTACCTTCAGCATTGTTTTGTACTGCACGTCTTACGAATGACATGAAGTTATCATCGAACTTATAGATTGTTACACCTATTTTTGGTAGTTCTTCACTTCCACTTTCACCACTAGGAGTTTCTTGACTACAGGCTGCCATAGAAACCATAAGTGTTAGTACCATTAGCAATGCTAAAAACTTCTTCATACTTTAATCCCCCTTATTTTTTAAATTGTTTGATAATTGAAAACGCTTTCAGCTTATCTTAATTTTAGTAAATTTTTAGTCTATTGTCAACAAGTATTTATTTAAGATTAATAGTATTTTTTTGTGGTATGACCTAAGTAATTATTTGTATTTAGCTAATTTTTGCCCTATACAAAGAAAAATTTAAGGAAATATTTCAGTAAATTTTTACTAAATTTTTTAATCATCATAGGTAATATCATCTTACTAGGACTATTTTATTGGGAATTTTCTTGTTTCCTTCCAAATATTTTTTATAAAAAAATCCACTAATAATTCCTTTACCAAATGTTATGTAAAAGATTAATTAAAAGTGGATATTAAACATTCTTTATATTAGATTTTTGTTTTGTTTACTGATTTTACTCAAATCTTAATGCATCTACTGGCTTAAGCTTAGATGCTTTATTTGCAGGATAAATTCCAAAGAACATACCTATGACAATGGAAAACCCATAGGATATTAGAATTATCAATATAGTTATACTTGTATTTATGCCTGCATATTTGGTTAATAACTCACTACCACCTACTCCTAATGCAACTCCTATAAGGCCTCCCATGCCACTAATTACAGCGGATTCCAATAGGAATTGTATTAATATATCCTTCCTCTTTGCTCCTATAGCTTTCCTAATTCCGATTTCTTTAGTTCTTTCAGTAACTGATACAAGCATAATATTCATAATTCCTATTCCCCCAACTAATAGGGAAATAGCTGCAATACCGCCTAACATAAGAGTCATATTACCAGTTACTTCATTTACAGTAGATAACATCTCCGATTGGTTGAAAATCCTATATGAATCTTCATCATTATTAAATCTTTTAAGTAAGTACTCTTCAATTTGTGCCTCCACTGTTTCAACTACTTCTGGGGACTCAGCTTGAATATATATACTCCTTATGCCTACTGAATTTAAAAATCTCTGGGCTGTAGAAATAGGAATTAATATTTTCTCATCACTACTGCCACCTAAGGAGCTACCCTTTTCTTCAAGTACACCAACCACTTGAAAATCCGTTCCATCTATTTGAATTTTTTCCCCTATAGGATTCTCTCCATCAAATATTTCACTAACCACTTCACTACCTAATACAGCAATTTTTTGCCTATATTCTACGTCTAGAGGAGTAATAAATCTGCCATACTCAAGCTTGTGATTACGCACCTCAGTATATTCTTCATTAGCACCTTCCAAACCTACATCTTCCATGCTTTCAATTCCATATTTAACTGTTACATTTCCACTTACTGAAGGTGCAACTCCAGAGACTCCATACTTATCTTCTAACTCTATTACTTCTTCATATTTCAAATAGGTATCAATTCCTCTTCCCCTTATACTTACACTTATCAAGTTAGTTCCCATGCTTTCTATTCTTTCAGTAACTTCTTGTGTTGTGCCTTGAGCTACAGCTACTAAGATAATTACTGCAGATACCCCTATTATTATCCCTAGCATAGTTAGGAAGGTTCTCATTTTATTTGAGGTTATACTTTTTATGGCTAATTTTATTGCCATTTTAAAATCCATATTACCCCATCCTCTCATCCACAATTAGTCCATCGCGAATACATATTATCCTCTTAGCACTTCTAGCAACTTCCATATCGTGGGTAATTAATATAATAGTTGTTCCATTTTCATTCAGTTTTTTAAGAAAATCTAGAACTTCTCCTCCAGATTTCGTATCTAAGTTCCCAGTTGGTTCATCGGCTAAAATAATTGGGGGGTTACCAGCAAGGGCCCTGGCAATTGCCACCCTCTGCTGCTGCCCTCCCGAAAGTTCTGAAGGTGTATGATTTAAGTGTCCACTTAATCCAACTCTATCAATAAGTTCTAAGGCCCTTTTTCTCCGTTCTTTATCCTCCATTCCCCTATATATTAAAGGCAACTCTACATTTTCTAATATATTAAGGCCTGGTAAAAGATTGAATTTTTGAAATATAAAACCTATCTTCTTATTTCTTATTTCGGCCAGTTGATTTTCTCCATAACTACTTATTTCTCTATCCTCAAATAAATAATTTCCTGTAGTTGGCACATCTAAACATCCTAAAATATTCATAAGAGTTGATTTACCAGAACCACTGGGGCCAATGATTGCTACAAACTCACCCGTTTCAATCTCTAAAGAGACTCCTTTAAGTGCTTGAAACTTAACTTTTCCTGTACTATAGGTTTTAGTTATATCTTCTAGCTTTATCATTTATTGTGGCCTCCTTCTGTCTCCTGCACCTTCTGGAGGTCCATTATTTATACCTCCTATTCCTCCCATCATTCCCATTGTTCTTTGGGAATTTTCAGTGCTATTACTGAAGACTGGATAAACAACTACATCCCCTTCATTTACTCCTTCAATTATTTCTACATAGTCATTAGATACTAGACCAATACTTACTTCCGTGGATTGTGGTTCATTATCATTATTTTTTACTAATACAAATTTCTGATTACGCCTTTGTTGTATAGCTTCTATTGGTAATATCAATGCATCTGTCTTAGATTCTATAATAACCTCACCGTTTGATGTCATTCCTGGCTTCAATCCTTCTATTTCACTTAAAGTTAAAGTTACATCATATGTTGTCACTCCATTATTTATATCTCCTAATAAAGCAATATCTGTCACCTTTGCGTCAAATGTTTTGTCCGAAAGGGCACTTACTGAAACTACTGCTCTTTGTTCTTCCTGTACTTTATTAATATCTAACTCATCTACAGGAATAACAACTTGCAGGTTTTCTAAATCAGAAACTACCGCAATAGTCTCGTTGGAGCCAACTCTTTCTCCCTCTGTCACATCTATACTTGTAATGGTTCCTGTAATTGGAGCATATACTGCTAAATCATCTACGTCTTCAAGCTTTTCAGTTAGAGACAGCTCTGCCTTTTCTACATCTAATTCTTTACTTTTTATACTATTTTCAAGGTCTGTGTTCTCAAGTTCTGCTATTAGCTGTCCCTTTTCCACGTATTCTCCTTCTTCTATATAGAGTCCTATAAGCTCTCCATCAATTTTAAGAGTAATTTCCTCCTGAGTTTTTAGTGTGAAATTTTCTTGACTAACTGAATATAATGTTCCTTCTTCTTTTTTAACAGTAACTGTTCCCGTATTAGAAGTAGATATACCACCTGGATTATCTATTTCTGCAATTACTTCATAGGATATACTTCCATCACTGCTGGCAATAGGGTCTTCCTTTATTTGAATTATTTTTGCAGGAATCGTTTGAAGAAAATCAGAAGTAACTACCTCAGCCTCATCCCCAACTTCTATTTTTTTAATTTGACTTGTATTAAAATATCCAGAAATCTCTAGTTTTGTCTTATCGGTAATGGTTGACAGTACATCTCCCTTTGACAATTCATCCCCAACCTTTACATCTATATCGCCAATATATCCCGATGTCTCTGCATATATTTTTAAATTATTTAAATCTTCCTTAAGCTCTTGAAGGTCATTCTGTTCCAATTGTAAATCTAGTTTAGCACTTTCAATATTCACATTTTCTGTATCACTTTCAAAGGTTAGTATTAAATCTCCTTCATTGACAAATTCGCCTTCTTCAACATATATTTTATCTACAATTGCTGTGTCGTAGGCCTTTATTTCTTTAGTAACGCTAGGCTCAATATTTCCTGAACCACTTGCTGTAACTTTCATTTCACCTCTTTGTACAATGGCTTCGACATAATTTATTCCACTTTCTGAACTTTCATTGTCACTTGATGTGAAAATACTTGTTTCTGAAAAAATGGTGAAATAGCTTAATAAAGCAATACATAAAACTATTCCTACTATTACAACGGGTTTACCATGTTTTTTCATAATCACCTGCTCCTTTTAAATATAATTTGTATATGTAGTACCTAATTTAAACAAGATATAACTAAATACATTTTATTCTAATTTTATATCATCTTTGTGATGAATTTGTGAAGCTTTATCAATTTTTTTATGAATCCCTACATTCAAAAATAAATTTTATTAATCTAAATTAATATGGGTATTTATGATAATAAAATCAACAATAAGTTAGGAGGTTAATTTTATGAGTAAAGATTTTTATGCAGCAATAAAAAATAGACGTTCTATATATGGAATTAGTAAAGATCCGGTTATTTCTGATGAGAGAATAATTGAAGTAGTAGAAAATGCTGTTAAATATGCTCCATCAGCATTTAATTCTCAAAGTAGTAGGGTAGTTGTTTTATTAGGTGAAAACCATGATAAATTATGGGATATAACTAAAGAGACTTTACGTAGAATAGTACCTGAAAAAAACTTTTCTAGTACCGAGGAAAAAATAAATAGTTTCAAGAATGGTTATGGTACAGTTTTATTCTTTGATGACGAAAACATTGTTAAAGGACTACAAGAAAAGTTTCCTCTATATAAAGAGAATTTTCCAATCTGGTCTCAACAGTCCTCTGGAATGCTTCAATACCTTATATGGACTTCACTAGAGTTTGAAGGTTTTGGTGCTTCTCTTCAGCACTATAATCCACTTATTGATGAGGAAGTCAAAAAACAGTGGGATATTCCAGAGAATTGGAAACTTATAGCCCAACTACCCTTCGGAAAACCAATAGCTCCAGCCGGCGAAAAAGAATTCATCCCCCTTGATGAAAGAATAAAGATTTTTAAATAGTTTCTTATCTAATTAAACTAAAGGGACAGAATACATAGATATGTAAACTGTCCCGATTATCTTCTCGCTATTTCCCAAATCTTTGTAATATACCCTCTAAAATCCTTGCATGTCTAGCTTCATCTTTAGCGGATTCATTAAAATAATCTCTAGCCGATTCTATACCTAACTCCTCTGCTTTTATTGCAGCTTCTCGTTTTGTTTTATTGGCATTTACTTCTCCCTCTAACATAAATCTAATGTTTTCAAATAAATCATCGGAAATCATAGCGTTTAATTGTGCAAACTTTGCAGCGTGTTCAATTTCCTCTATTCCTATGTTTCTTAATACTAGGGCTATTTCTGGATATCCTTGTCTTTCAGCAAGTCTAGCCATAGCAAAATACATTCCTGCTTCTGTGGTTTCTCCTTTAAAATTTTGCTTTACTATATTTTTTAGTTCTGTATTCTTAGTTTCACCTATTTTTTGTTCAATAACTAGTTCTATTTTTTCCATGATCAATTCTCCCTCCTTTGAAATCTTTAACTAATAGCTTCAAAATACTCTTTAATCTTAAATGCAGCTTCTTGATCGCCATTGGAAATAGATGCTAGATACATAAGAACACTTCCTTCATAATCATGGCTTTCTCCAAAAATAATTATCTCCAATGCACTTCTTACAATATTAATAATACAATCTTCATCATGATAGGCCTTGCAGTTTCTACATTGTTTTAAAATATTACCTATAGATCTTAATACGGTTTCTTCGTCATAGGTCTTAACATCATAAAGGGGCAATTGATCTAATCCATCATCAATAAATTCTTCATTTTCTTTTAATGAATATACTACACGGTTTTTGGCATAGCCTATGAGACATTTATCTCCTTGACAGCTTTCACAATAAACATCCTTTAAACAACAATTCGATAGATCTCTAATTAATAAATCATAGTTAATATTATTCATATTCTCACCCCATTTATAGAGTAATAGTAAAATAGATTTCCAATACTATGATTATAATATATAATTGTTAATTCTTCGTATATTTGATATAAACGACTTTTTCAATCATAAAATTATAATATTCTCTTCTAAATTTGTCAAGAAAATCTACCTTTTTTCACAAAGGACAAACTTTGTAAAGTAGTTTAACTATTAATAATATCCCTTAACCTTTCAATATTTAAAAGTTTGAATTTATTCTTATTAAATGAAATAATACCTTCCTTCTCCAAAGAAGAGAGTTCCCTTGAAAGGGCACTACGATTCACTCCGAGATAATCTGCAAGTTCTTCCCTATTAAATGGTATAGTAACTTCATATTTACTACTTATTCTCATTTCATTTGTTAAGTAAAAAAGCAGTTTTTGTTTTGTAGTCTTCTTGGTAATACAGTTAATTCTATTATTTAGCTTAATATTTTTCTTGGCAATTATTTCGAGCATATTATCAATAAGTTTTTTATGAAATGCACATCTATTGTCACAGGTAAGGGTTAATTTTTCACTACTTAACAAAATAATATCACAATTAGTTGCTGCTTGTGCCGATACAGGGTAAGCATGGGCTTTGGCAATGGAAAAGGATTCTCCAAACATTTGAGAATCTACTATATTTGCTATAACAACCCTATTACCAAGTATATCTTCCTTCATGATATTAACCTGCCCCCTCATAACAACCCCAAAGTAATTTGTATTGTCACCGGCATGCCAAATATACTCTCCCTTAGAATAACTTTTTTTAATGGCATTCAGACATTGCAAAATAGATGCTATTTCTTCTTCTTTTATTCCTTTAAATAATAAACAATTATTATTAAAAAATTTTTTCAAAAAAATCCTCCTTTTGTTGCATATGCAACAGAACTGTCTTTAAAATTATATTACTATAACTATAGAAAGTCAATTCACTTATCGGAGGA
The DNA here is from genome assembly GCA_965539935.1 of uncultured Eubacteriales bacterium. Lineage (GTDB taxonomy): Bacteria > Bacillota > Clostridia > Peptostreptococcales > Caminicellaceae > CBETVX01. The sequence goes on from CBETVX010000044.1 coordinate 23,476, forward strand.
TTGAAAGATGAAAAGAAATATAATTTCAATAGATGAGGAAAAATGCGTAGGATGTGGTCTTTGTGTAAATGCTTGTCATCAAGAAGCACTTCAATTAGTAGATGGCAAGGCAAAATTATTATCAGAGTCATATTGTGATGGTTTAGGAATATGCTTGCCTAATTGTCCTACTGGCGCATTAAAAATAATCGAGAAGGATGTTAAGGAATTTGATAATAAAAAGGGGAGTGAAGAGATGACTACAGCTAAAAAAGAGACTTTAGCTTGCGGCTGTCCTTCCACACATGCTAAAGAGCTTAAAAGAAATAATATTGTGGAAGAAAAGCAACAAGTCACAGAGGTACAATCTGAGCTAAGACAATGGCCATGTCAAATCAAACTAGTACCTGTTAATGCTCCATATTTTGATGGTGCCAAATTATTAGTTGCTGCAGACTGTACAGCCTTTGCAAATGCAAATGTCCACAGCAAGTTTATGAAAAATAAAATCACTTTAATTGGTTGTCCAAAATTAGACAGCGTAGATTATTCAGAAAAACTCACTGAAATCCTTAAAAATAACGACATTAAAAGTATTGATGTCTTAAGAATGAGTGTTCCATGTTGTGGTGGAATGGAGAATGCTGTAAAACAAGCCCTAATAAATAGTGGTAAGATGATACCTTGGAGTGTTAATGTTATTTCTCCCAGTGGAGAAATATTAGAATAGATATCAACTAAATTGATCTATTAATAAATTCAAAAATTATGAAAGGAAGGGATTAATAATGGATAAAATGTTTTGTTTTCAATGTCAAGAAGCAGCAGGAGGAAAAGGCTGTTCAAGAGTAGGAGTTTGTGGTAAAAAACCTGAAACAGCTAATTTACAAGATACATTAATTTACGTTCTTAAGGGTATATCTTATTTAGTAGAAAGAGGTAAAGCAGCAGGTGTTGAAATAAGACATGCAGATAGATTTGTAATGGATAGCTTATTTATGACAATTACAAATGCCAATTTCGATGATGCAAGATTTATAGTAAGAATAAAAGAAGCCTTAAAAATAAGAAATGACATCAAAGAAACACTATCATCTAAAGGTGTTGATTTCGATGGAAGTTTAGATGTTTTAACTTGGACAGCAAGTACTGAAGAAGAAATAAATGCTAAGGGAGAATCTTCAGAAGTTGGGGTATTAGCTACAGAAAATGAAGATATAAGATCTTTAAGAGAATTAATTACTTACGGTATTAAAGGACTTGCAGCCTATGCCCATCATGCCTTTAATCTAGGTGAAGAAAGCACAGAAATATTCAGCTTCATGCATAAGGCCTTAGCAGCACTTTTAGATAATAGCATGAGCGCAGATGATTTAGTTGCTTTAACTCTTGAAACAGGTAAGTTTGGTGTAGATACTATGGCATTATTAGATAAAGCAAATACATCAAAATATGGAAATCCTGAAATTACTGAAGTAAATATCGGAGTAAGTAATAGACCTGCTATCTTAATTTCTGGCCATGATCTACATGACTTAGAAGAACTTCTAATTCAAACTGAAGGAACAGGTGTAGATGTATATACCCACAGTGAAATGCTACCTGCCCATTACTATCCAGCCTTTAAGAAATATGATCATTTCATAGGAAACTATGGTAATGCTTGGTGGAAGCAAAAAGAAGAATTTGAGTCATTCAATGGACCAATTCTAATGACAACTAACTGTATTGTTCCTCCTAAGGGAGAAGTTGCTAAAAGAATATTTACAACTGGTGCAGCAGGTTTCCCAGGATGTAAGCATATTGAAGCTGTAGATGGCAAAAAAGATTTTAGTGAAATAATTGAATTAGCTAAAACTTTACCTTCTCCTACAGAAATAGAGACTGGAAAAATCGTTGGTGGTTTTGCCCATGCACAGGTATTTGCTTTAGCTGATAAAGTTGTAGAAGCAGTTAAATCAGGAGCTATTAAGAAATTCTTCGTTATGGCAGGCTGTGACGGTAGAATGAAATCAAGGGATTACTACACTGAATTCGCTGAAAAGCTTCCAAAGGACACTGTTATTTTAACAGCTGGATGTGCAAAGTATAAATATAACAAATTAGATTTAGGTGATATCGGAGGTATTCCAAGAGTACTTGATGCAGGACAATGTAATGATTCATATTCTTTAGCAGTAATTGCACTTAAATTAAAAGAAATATTTGAACTTGAAGATATAAATGAACTTCCAATAGCTTATAATATTGCATGGTATGAACAAAAAGCTGTAATTGTATTATTAGCATTATTATATCTAGGTGTTAAAAATATTCACCTTGGACCAACATTACCAGCATTTTTATCTCCAAATGTAGCAAAAGTATTAGTTGATACCTTTGGAATAGGTGGCATTGGTACTGTTGATGAAGATATAGAAATGTTCTTAAAATAAATCTATA
>CBETVX010000045.1:0-25041 GCA_965539935.1 uncultured Eubacteriales bacterium
AATAGCTTTACCTTTAAATATAGTAGTAATTTTCTATAAAGGAGGTATCAAACAATGAACAATAGAAACTATTCATTTAAAATATTAATTGTTGATAATGAAATAGAATATAGAGAAACCATTGAGTCTATATTAAGAAATAATGGGTATATAACGGATGCTGTAAGTAGTGGATATGAAGCTCTTGAGAAATTGAGGGGAGAAGAGTTTGATTTAGTTCTTACAGATTTTTTTATGAGTAAAATAAATGATATAGATTTGCTAGAAAAAATAAAAAGAGAATATAAAAAAACAGAGGTAGTTGTTTTTACTGGTTATGGCTCAGTAAAGAATGCAGTTGAATCAATGAAGAAGGGAGCCTTTTCATATTTTGTTAAAAGTAATGATCCAGAAGAATTATTGACTACCATTAAAAAATTAGTGGATTTGAAAGAAATAAAGCAAAAAGATCTAGACTTAATTACTGGTGATACAAATGGTGAGTTTATGTTGGAGACGGCCAATGAAAGATTTAAAAATGTATTAGATATTGGGAGAAAGGCTGCTGATAGCAATGTGAACATCTTAATATTAGGTGAATCGGGGGTAGGTAAAGAGGTTTTTGCCAGGTATATACATCAAAACTCCAATAGAAATAAATACCCCTTTGTTGCTGTTAATTGCCATGCCTTTTCAGAGACCCTACTTGAATCAGAACTCTTTGGACATGAAAAAGGAGCCTTTACAGGAGCATACGAAAGACGGATAGGAAGATTTGAAGCAGCCGATGAAGGAACATTATTTCTTGATGAGATAGGTGATACTTCCCCTGAAATACAGGTAAAGCTACTTAGAACCTTAGAAAATAAAAAAATAGAAAGAATAGGAAGTAATAAAATAATAAATATAAACTTTAGATTGATATGTGCTACCAACAGAAATATCTATGAAATGGTTGCCAAGAACTGTTTTAGGGAAGATTTATTCTATAGAATAAGCACAATAACAGTAGAAATTCCTCCCCTTAGGGATAGGAGAGAGGATTTACCGAAATTAATAGATTTTTTCTTTAAAAAGGCAGAATTAGAACTTAAGAAGGATATTAAAAAAATAGAATCAGATGTCATGAAATTTTTATTGAATTATCATTATCCAGGAAATGTAAGGGAATTAAAAAATATCATAGAAAGATTAGTTGTTTTATCTGACCAAGGTATAGTAAGGGCCAATTATATTCAGGATAGTAATGGATTGATAAATTCTAGGACAAGTCTTGAGAAAGTTAAACCCTTGAAGGAATTCCGCAAGGAGGTTGAGACAGATTATATTAAAAAAATATTGATTCTATGTAATTATAATAAAAATGAAACTGCAAAAAAGTTAGGCATAAGTAGACGGCAACTTTTTAACAAATTAAATGAATATGGCTTGAGATAGAAAATGTTACAAAAACGAAACAAAAGTGAAATAAATTTCCTGAATATCAGGAAATTTATTTCACGATTTTATTATATTATAAATTGATTGAAAGTTATTTCATAGCCTAGCAAAGTTGAAAATAGTCTTAAAAGCACAAAATTTCTGGAAATTATAAAATTTGGAATAAAACTTGCTATATTACTTTATTATGCCGCTATAGGTCAGCAATGACGCAATTATTTTTATTTTATAGGCCTATGGGGAGTAAAAAAATAAAAAAAGGAGGAGTTTTTTTGAATCAATTTGTTGATTTTTTAAACGGAATTATTTGGAGTAAAGCACTTGTATTTCTTTGTTTGGCCGCAGGGGTATATTTTTCAGTACTAATGAAGTTCCCACAATTACGTCTTATTAAAGATATGGTCAATCAGTTATTCAAAGGAGAAAGTTCTGATTCTGGGGTTTCATCATTCCAAAGTTTTGCCATGGCCCTTGGTGGACGTGTAGGTACTGGGAATATAGCTGGTGTTGCTACAGCTATTGGATTAGGTGGACCTGGTGCAGTATTTTGGATGTGGGCAATTGCTTTCTTAGGAGCAGGATCAGCCTATGTTGAAGCCGCTTTAGCACAGGTTTGGAAAGATGAGATAGATGGAGAGTATCGTGGAGGTCCTTCATACTTTATAGAAAAAGGTATGGGACAAAAGTGGTATGGTATATTATTTGCAATTTCTGCAATAATAGCAATGGGTTTCTTTTTACCAGGAATTCAAGCAAATAGTATTGCTGCTGCAATGAACAATGCTTTCAATATCCCTCCTGCAGTATCTGGTGGAGTAGTAGCTGGTCTATTAGCACTTATAATCTTTGGTGGTGTTAAGAGAATAGGTAAAGCTGCTGAGTTAATAGTTCCATTTATGGCAATAGCATATATTATAGTAGCTATAATTATTATTTTATTAAATATTAGTAAGGTCCCAGCAGTTATTGGATTAATATTCTCATCTGCCTTTGGAGCTCAACCAATGTTTGGTGCTATCATAGGTCAGGCAATTATGTGGGGAGTTAAGCGTGGTATTTACTCAAACGAAGCTGGTCAAGGTACTGGACCTATGGCAGCTGCAGCCGCTGAAGTAAGCCACCCAGCTAAGCAAGGTCTTGTACAGGCATTCTCTGTATATGTAGATACATTATTTGTTTGTTCTGCAACTGCATTTATGATATTAATAACTGGTATGTACAATGTTGAAGGTCCTGCTGGATATGTAGTTGAAAATATCCCAGGAATAGAAATTGGACCGGCCTATACACAAATGGCAGTTGATACATTAATCCCTGGTTTTGGTCGTGGATTTGTTGCAATAGCATTATTCTTCTTTGCATTTACAACATTAATGGCATATTACTATTATGCTGAGTCTAATGTTGCATATTTAGCTAGAAACTTTAAAAATCATAGATTAGTATTTAATATCACAAGAGTTGTATTATTAGTTATGACATTCTACGGATCAATCAACACAGTTGGTTCTGCTTGGGCATTAGGTGATGTTGGTGTTGGTTTAATGGCATGGCTTAATATTATAGCAATACTTATACTTACTAAGCCTGGTATTGCTACGCTTAAGGATTATGAAGAGCAAAGAGCTCAAGGTCTAGATCCTGTATTTGATCCAAGAAAACTTGGTATCAAAAATGCAGACCTTTGGGTTAAAAAATTAGAATCAAATAAAAAGATTTCTAAATAAACTGTTGTTTAGTTTTAGAATATTTTCCATTCAAATAAAAAACAACATGATTTTAATATTAAAGGTGTCTTGATATCAAGGCACCTTTAACAATTGAATTCAATATGTTTTGCATGATAGAATGAAAGTAAATATTAAATATATTTGGATAGGAGAATGAAGATGAATAAAATACTTATAATTGCTACGGGTGGAACAATAGCATCTTCCGATGAAGGAACTGGTCTTACACCACGTTATACTGTAGAAGATTTGATTTCTTTTGTTCCTCAAGCTAAGGAAAGATGTGAAATAGAGGGTAAAATGATTATGAATATTGATAGTAGCAATATGACTCCAAACTGTTGGGTAAAGATAGCAAACACAGTCTATAAGAACTATGAAGATTATGATGGATTTGTAATTACCCATGGCACAGATACTATGGCATATACATCGGCAGCCCTTACCTACATGCTTGAAGGTTTAGATAAACCTGTTATCTTAACGGGGTCCCAATATTCTATAGAAGAAAAATGTACAGATGCCCTTCAAAATCTAAGTGACGCCGTAATATTTGCTAATGAAGAAATAGCTGGAGTTTTTATTGTTTTTGATGGTAAACTTATAAGCGGAACTAGAGCCATAAAGCTTAAAACAAAGAGCTATGATGCTTTTGAGAGCGTGAATTTTCCATATATAGCAGAAATCAAACATAATAAAATAATGTATAATAAATATATTTCGAGATATTTTAGACCTAAAGCAACTAAACTTGCTTTTAAAGAGGAAGTATGTAAAAATATTATACTTCTTAAAATCTTTCCCGGTATTGATACAGAAATATTCAATTATGTTAAAGATAAATATGATGGTGTAATAATTGAAAGTTTTGGGATAGGGGGAGTTCCCTTTGAAAATGGAGACGTTACTTCTAAAATAAGAGAGATGACCAATAATAAAATGGCCGTTGTAGTAACAACTCAATGCCTTGAAGAAGGAGTAGATTTTGATATTTATGAAGTTGGAAAAAAATTGCCCACTGATAAAATTATCTATGCAAAGGATATGAATACGGAAGCCCTTGTACCGAAACTTATGTGTGCATTAGGTAGATTCAATAATCTAGATGATGTTAAGAAATACATCGAAACTCCAATTATGTTTGACAGTAATGTAGATTATTCACAAAATCCGTAGACTTAAAAAATAGTTTTGCCAGTGCCTTCTCTTAAGTAATTATTATATATAGATATTTTGATTAGTTAGTTTGTCTAATGACATAATATCCTAGGATACTGACATATATATAATAATTAGAGGAGGGGGGAGTTTGAGAAAAGCTTACTTGTGGATAGGTATATGTATAATATTTATATGTATAGTACTTATTGCAGGGAAAATAGTAATTAACAATAAGGAAAATATAGTTATCAACTCTATTTCTAGAATTTTATTGGATAGAGAGTATAATAATTGGGAAGAAAAAAAAATAGAAGATAATTCAAATCATTATAATCTAGCAATTTTTATCGATATCAATTCTAAAATTTTAGAAGTAATCAATTTAGAAAATAATGAAGTTATAAAAAAATATACCATTGCCAGCGGCAAGCCTGAAACTCCAACCCCCCTTGGAAGTTTTAAGATAATAGGTAAAGCTAAGTGGGGAAAGTCTTTTGGAACCAGATGGATGGAATTAAATGTACCATGGGGAAGATATGGTATACATGGGACCGATAAGCCCCATACTATAGGATGGGCGGCTTCCCACGGATGTATAAGAATGAAAAATAGAGATATAGAAGAGCTATATAAAATAGTAAAGGTAGGAACACCTGTAACAATATGGGGAGGTATTTTTGGACCCTTTGGAAATGGATTTAGGGTACTAAAGCCTGGAGATAGGGGTTCCGATGTATATGAAGTACAAAAAAGGATGAAGATAATGGGATACTATCCACTGTGGATAGACGGAATATATGGAGAGGGAATGAAAAAATACGTAATAAAATTTAGGAAGGATAAAAACCTTCAAATCAATCATTATATTAATTATGAATTTTACAAGGCCCTAGGAATAGAATTAATGGAATAAATCGAGCTTCCTGTTTTACAGGAAGTTTTTTTGTGGAAAATATTTTATATTGATAAATACTATTAAGAAATAATACAATTATATATAAGGATTAAGTATTAAGGGGGATGGAATTGAAAAGAAATTCAAAGAAGATTATTATACCAATAGCAGTAGTTATTATAGTAACTATAGGCTTAAACCTTGTTTTTAGTTCAAGACCAGTTTATTATACATCCAATGAGTCAAAACTTATAATATATAAACCTGATGAAATAAAAAGTTATGTAGATGATTTTCAAGTTATTGAAAAAGACCAGGAGAAAATCATATATGTTTCAGCTGAGCTACTTAAAAATGAGTTTAATATATACTACGATTATGATATAGAAAATAACATATTAGTTATTACTACTGATAATAAAGTTTTTAGATTTTATGGTAATGAAAACACTGTAAAAATAAATAGGGAAAAAGCAGAAAATATACCGCCAATGGTAGTGATAGAAGATAGTCCCCAAGTGCCTATAAAATATTTAGAAGCAGATTTGAATTTGACAGTTAAAATTAATGATGAAAATAATAGCATATTGCTTAAAAGTAATCTAAATGATGAAATAGTTGCAAATATTTCTAGGGATAATATTAAAGTTAGAGTCAGTAAAAGTATATGGGATGATTATATAGATTTACTTAACCGTGGAGACAAAGTATGGGTATTAGAAAAGGATAATTTATGGAGAAAAATATTGACATCGGGAGGTCAGATAGGATATATTGCTGCCAACGAGATAGAAAATGAAAAAACTATATTAGGTGAAGAAATAGAGAAAAAAGAACCCATATGGAAACCTAAGGATGGGAAAATAATACTTACGTGGGAACATGTGATTTCAAGAAATCCCGACACATCAAAAATAAATGACATGAAGGGAGTCAGTGTAATATCTCCAACTTGGGTTAGCCTTTCAAATTCCAGTGGCAAAATTAGTAATAATATTGATAGGGATTATATTAATTGGGCCCATAATAGAGGATATAAGGTTTGGGCACTTTTTTCTAATTCATTTGACCCTAAACTTACTGACGAATTTTTAAATAATTCCCTTGCAAGAGAGATAGCTATAAATGATTTGTTGGATTTGATGATAAAAAATAATATTGATGGTGTAAATATAGATTTTGAAAATGTATATCTCAAAAATAAGGAGAACCTTGTACAATTTGTAAGGGAACTTGTTCCTGTATTCCATGAAGAGGATTTAGTAGTTTCTATGGATGTTACTGTAAGGGGAGGAAGTGAAAACTGGTCATTATTTTATGATAGAAAGGAACTTGGAAAGGTAGTAGATTATGTTGCAGTAATGACCTATGATGAACACTGGGGATCTAGTCCTGAAAGTGGCTCTGTAGCTTCCATTGGTTGGGTAGAAAGGGGTGTCCAGGGACTACTAGAAGAAGTACCTTCAAATAAGCTATTATTGGGTATGCCCCTTTATACAAGATTATGGATAGAGACGCCTTCAAAAACAAAAGTTGAAGATATGGATGTTAAATCTAAAGTTTTATGGATGGATGATGTAAAAGAAATATTAAAAAAGGATAATATAGTGAGGATATGGGATGATACAGCAGGACAGTATTATATAGCATATATTGAAAATAATAAGCTTCATAAGATTTGGGTTGAAGATGCTGAATCTATAGCTCTTAAAACAGAATTGGTCAACAAGTATGATTTAGCAGGTGTAGCTGCTTGGAGAAGGGGATTCGAAACAGAGGATATATGGGGTGCCATATATAACACCCTTAAAAAAGATAGATGAAATTATTAAAAGATGTAGCCTCCTTGAAGTTGCATCTTTTATTTTTGTCTAGAAATTCAAACCTTTTTCACAAAAAATTATAGTTAGCAATTCAAATAAATTTAAGGCATACAATAAATTACAAATCATTACCAGTAAAAAATTGGGTTTTCATTGCTTTTACCGACCTATAAGCTTTGATCAAAACCTACTAACTACGAACTAAGAACTAACAAAGCGTCGTAAGACGCCTTTGTTCAGTGTTAATACCTTATGTGACAAGTATCTTTTATAAAAACAGTAAGTTCCTTCATAAGATCTATTGTTTTAAATCCAGAATACAATTTGCCATCAGGAGATATAAGGATTCTAACTACTGGTCTTGTGGGAATGCTTTTATTATTTTGAATAACTAACCCCTTTTCACCGGTATTCAAGAGGACACCAGTACCTATGGGATAGATAGCAATGTTTTGAATAAATGCCTTATATATATCAGAATCAATTTTATCAATTGTTTGGGCAGATAATAATTCCAAGGCCTTATACACAGGCATTTTACTCCTATAGGCCCTATGGGAAACCATGGCTTCAAACATATCGCATATGCCTACGATTTTAACATAAACATTTAATTTATCACCAGTGAGTCCAAGGGGGTAGCCAGATCCGTCTAGTTTTTCGTGATGCATTAATATTATAGTTTTTACTATGGCAGATATATTAGGGTTAGATTTTACCATATTATATCCATAAATTGGATGCTGTTTTATCTGTTCGTATTCTTCATCGGTTAATTTCCCTGGTTTATCATATATTTCAGTTGGAATATAGACTCTACCTAGATCATGCATTATTGCACCTGTACCTAAATCATTTAATTTATTCTCAGGTAGTCCCAGTGCCCTTCCAGTTAAAAGAGCTAGAATAGCAACATTAACAAGATGTGTATATGTGGCTAAATCGGTACTCATTACCTCCACCATATTCATAAGACTATCCCTATTTTTTTTAAGATTATTCATAATAGAATAAATAAGTTTTCTTACATCACCATAGGATTCCGATGATACAAAGGTATCCTTGCCTTTTTGTAAGTTTTTAGGAGATAAATTATTAAGAATATTTTTTATGAAATTTATAGCTTCCTTCTTAAGTTCATGATCAATTACGTCATTAATCTCTATATCTTTAGAAAGATCATCATCTATATAAACAGAGGGGATATTTTTTTTCTTAAGGCTGTTTATATAGCTGCTGGTTAAAACTATGTCGCTATTTAAAAGAATTTTACCATCGGAAGCATATACTGGTTTACCTAATACTGCTCCTGGTTCTAAGTATTTTGTGGAAACAATACGCACATTTAAACCTCCCTTGTTAGTCTTTGAAACAATATGACATATAAATAATCATAAAAATTATTATGTAATAAATATAAAGAAAATATTAAAGTAATACAATAAAAGTACCCAATAGAAAGGGATTTAAACCTATTTTAGTATTAAAGTACTTTATGAAATTGATTATTCCTATGGTATAATTTATCTAAGGACTTAAAAAATTTCTACACTAATTTGAGAGGTTGAAAAAAATGAAGGGTAATAAAAAGATATATTTATATATAATACTTTTAACTGTTGGAGTAATTATATCAGTAGTTAGCTTGATAAATATCATAAAACCAGAAGCTAAATATGTAGAGTATACAGAAGAAGAGATAAAAACTAAAGCTAGAGAACTGGGAATGGTAGATCTGAAAGAAATAATAAAAGTAAATAGTGATTCTAATGAAGACATTAATGAGAATATTGAAAAAGAAGAAGAAATACCAGAAAAGCAAAAAACAGAGAAAGAAAATGAAGGAGAAAAGGAAGAAAGCTTAGAGGAAGAAAAAAACACAGATTATGAGGAAACTACCAAAAACCAAGATAAAGCAGAAACTATTTCTAAGGATAACCAAAATATAAAATTCACAATAGAAAAGGGAGAAAGAAGTGAAAAAATAATCTCTAGATTATATGAAATGGGTATTATAGATGATGAAAAAGAATTTACAGAGGTTGTTAGAAAAAATAATGCTGGAAGACTTATTGTATATGGAACCTATGAACTACAAAAAAATATGGAGTATGAAAGGGTTTTAGAAATTATTACGGGAAGAAAATTTTAACTTAAAAGCTAAAGGAGAATACTTATGTTTGTTAGATTAATAATATTATTTACTATAACTCCTATAGTAGAGCTTTTTTTACTTTTTAAATTAGCTGAGATTACAAGTGCATGGACTACTATAGGTATAGTTTTATTTACTGGAGTGTTAGGTGCATATTTAGCAAAAAGTGAAGGAAGACTTATCTTAAACAAGATAAGATTTGAAATCAGTGAAGGACGAATGCCAGGAGAACAGCTGTTAAATGGATTATGTGTACTTATAGGTGGAGCTCTATTACTTACTCCAGGAGTAATAACCGATACACTAGGATTTAGTTTAGTTATACCAGGGACTAGGGATATACTTAAGGGGGTTATTAGGGATTACATTTCTAAATCTATTGAAAAAGGGAATATAGATATCCATTATAGAAGGCGGTAATATATAAAGGAGCAGCCAGTTTAGATGGGTGCTCCTTTATATGTACTTAAATTTTTATAAAATTAGGTTCCATTTTTTCAAAAATAGTGATGTATTTAAAACCTAAATGTTTCAATGCCTCATAAACATGATCAAACTTAAAACCTAAAGTATCTGGGCTATGGGAGTCTGAGCCTACTGTTATAATTTCGCCTCCTAACTCCTTATAAAGCTTTACAATATCAAAGGAAGGCATAAAGCTATCTAGATTATATCTATAACCAGAAGTATTTATCTCTATTCCTTTATTTTTATCTATCAATGCCTTGAAAATTTCTTCAAGGACATCAAAATAATTTCTAATATTTTCATTTCTAACTGCTTCATCATATCTAATAAGTACATCTAAATGTCCAATAACATTAAAAGAATCAAAGTTTTTTATGCAGTATAAAAGCTCTTCAAAATATTTCAAATAGGCCTGTCTTGGGGTCTTATCTTTATAAAAGTCACCAAGATATAGATCTTTTCTATCACAGGTATGTATAGAAGAAATAACAAAATCAAAATTATTGTTTCCAATAGTATCTTCGTAATCCTTTAGTAAATGAGGCTGAATACCAATTTCAACACCCTTTAATATTTTAATTTTATGGCCAAATAATCCTCTCATTTTATTAATATATTCAGTGTAATCAGCTATATCAAACTCAAAATTTATACTAGGATCACAGTAATCATAATCGATATGGTCAGTAAAACATATCTCTTTAAATCCCATATTTATAGCTTTTTCGATAAAGTCTTTCATATCTATATCACAATCAGCCGAAAAGCTACTATGCACATGATAATCATACATTTTAATCACTCCCACAGATATTAAGTAAAAAATTCTTCAGGTATAGTTTAACACTATTAAATATAAAATCAAACTAAATTAGCAGAAAAATTAATAGAATAATTTTCTGAATTTTATAACTTTTAATATATACAAAAAAGTAATTGACGTAAAGCTATAAAAATAATAGAATGTATGTAAAATAATTTAACGCTTTATCTAGATAAAGCGTTAAAGAGAAAGTTGGTGCTGTTATGTTATATGGTAATTTGTTTCTCGAGGGGGTTGAAGATTTACATGGGGAAGAATATGACTATAAAGAAGATAAAATTTCTAATATAAAAAAAATTTTTAAAAGCTATGGATACAGGCAGATAGTTACGCCAAGCTTTGAATATTATGATTTGTATACAAAAATAGAAGGTTCTTTAGAAAAGGAGAAAATGTTCAAACTCATAGATGAAAGGGGAAGGATTTTAGTCCTAAGACCCGATGCAACTATACCAGTAGCAAGAATGGCTGCTACAAATTATAAATCCGATAATGAATACCTCAAACTCTCCTATATAACCAATATTTTTAGGTTAGATAGGGTTAGTCAAGGCAGAAAAAAGGAGTTTATTCAAGGGGGAATTGAATACTTTGGGAATAGTAACCCAGATTGTGATGCTGAGGTAATAGCAATAGGAATAAAAGCTTTACTAGAATGTGGTTTTTCAGATTTTCATATAGACCTAGGGCAAGTAGAATTTCTAAATAGCTTATTAGATCAAATAGAGTTGGATACATTTGAAAGACAAAGACTTAATAAATTAATTGAGAATAAAAACTATGGAGAGCTAGACCAGTTTCTTAATGAATTGGGAATAGATAAAGAACTAGCAAATACTATTAGAGCTATACCTAGACTTTACGGCAAACCAGAAAAGATACTACTTAGTGCAAGAAGCATACTGAAAAATAAAGGGATGGAAAAGTCATTAAATAATCTAGAAAAAGTATACAGTATACTTAAAGACTATGGATATCATAAATATATTTTATTTGATTTAGGATTTGCAAAGGAACTTAACTATTATACAGGAGTAGTTTTTAAGGGTTATGTTAAAAATTATGGAGAAGTAATACTTAGTGGGGGAAGGTATGATAATTTAACTAAACAATTTGGAACACATAAACCAGCCTGTGGTTTAGGAATAAATATTGATAAATTAGTTGAGGTGATGAAAATGTATGATATGTCAGGAAAAGTAGAATGTTATTCTGATTATTTAGTTCTTTATAGGGAAGAGTCCAGAAGTACTGCAATAAAGCTATCGGAGGATTTGAGAAAAAGAGGTTATGTTGTAGAAATGGATTTATGTGATAAGGATATAAGACCCTATATAGAAAAATCTAATTTTAGAAATATAAAGGAGATACTAGAAGTAGATAGCCATAGCATAAAATCTATTAACTTATATCAGAATGAGACCCAGAAACATAGCATAACAGGATTTTATAGATTACTAGATGCTAAAGAAAATATATTTTCTATTCACTAGGAGGAGAAGTAGGTGTCAAAAGTAAGAATTGGCTTAGCAAAAGGAAGACTTGTAGAAGACTGTATAGAAATATTAAAAAAAATAGATATTAATTTTAGTGATTATTCTAAGAAAAGTAGGAAATTGATATTTGAAGACGATAAAAATGAAATAGAATTAGTTTTCGTGAAATCATCAGATGTACCAGTGTATGTTGAAAAAGGAGCAGTAGATATTGGCATTGTGGGAAAAGATGTTCTTTTAGAAAGTCCTGCCGATGTTTATGAGGTATTAAATCTTAATTTAGGTAATTGTAAACTATGTGTGGCTGGTTTTCCCGGGTATGACATAAATCAAAGTAAAAAATTGGTAGTAGGAAGCAAATATCCAAATGCAGCAAAAAGCTTCTTTAACAGAAACAGAATAAATGCAGAAATAATAAAATTAAATGGCTCCGTTGAGCTTGCACCTATATTAGGACTTTCAGAAGTTATAGTGGATATAGTGGAGACTGGAACAACATTAAAAGAAAATGGATTAGTTATATTAGAAAATATTTATGACATAAGTGCTAGACTTATTGTCAATAAGGTTAGTCTAAAGACTAAGAATGAAAAGATAGAGGATATAATCGAAAAAATTGAGAATGTTATTGATTATCCGAGGGGGCAGTGAAGTGAATATAGTAGAAATCCAAGGGAAAAACTACGAAAAAATTATAAATAAGCTACTTCAAAGAGGGGAAGAGGTATTTAGTAATATAGATGAAGCTGTGGAAGAGATAATTAATAGTGTAAGAAAAAAGGGAGATAAAGCTTTAATTGAGTATACAGCTAAATTTGATGGTGTTAAGCTAGATAAAATCAAAGTCACTAAAAATGAAATAGAAGAGGCCTTAAAAATAGTAGGAGATGATTTCATAGCTATTTTACAGGAGGCAAAGTCTAATATAGAAGATTATCACAGAAAGCAGCTACAGAACTCTTGGATAACCGAGACTAGAGAAGGAGTAATTCTTGGTCAGCTAATAAGACCATTGGAAAGGGTAGGTATCTATGTTCCAGGCGGTACAGCGGCATATCCATCAACAGTACTTATGAACAGTATACCAGCAAAAATAGCAGGTGTAGATTCTATAGTAATGGTTACTCCTCCAAATAATAAAGGGAAAGTGAATGCCTATATTCTTGCAGCAGCATATGTTGCAGGAATTGATGAAATCTATAAGGTAGGTGGAGCCCAGGCAGTGGCCGCACTGGCCTACGGAACAGATGAGATTAAGGCAGTAAATAAAATAGTAGGTCCAGGTAATATATATGTAGCCAGGGCTAAAAGAGCGGTCTATGGATTAGTAGATATAGATATGATAGCAGGGCCTAGTGAGATTTGTATTATAGCAGATGAAAAGAAAAATCCCCAATATATTGCCGCCGATTTATTATCTCAAGCTGAACATGATGAGATGGCAGCAGCTATTTTAATAACAAATTCAAAGGAGCTTGCCCTTAAAGTTAAAAAAGAGTTAGAAAGTCAAAGGGCAAATCTTAAAAGACAAGAAATTATAGAAAAATCCCTTATGAACTTTGGATATATATTTATCACTAAAGACATATATGAAAGTATCAGTCTTACAAATGAAATAGCACCTGAGCATTTAGAACTAATGGTAGATAATCCCTTAGATTATCTATCCTATATAAAAAATGCAGGAGCTATATTTTTAGGACAGTACACTCCAGAGCCAGTAGGAGATTATTTTGCTGGACCAAATCATACCCTTCCCACTTCTGGTACAGCTAAATTCTCATCGCCCTTGGGGGTATATGATTTTGTTAAGAAATCTAGTTTGCTTTACTATAACAAGCAAAGTTTAAGTAAAATAAAAGACAAGGTAGCTATATTTGCCAGGGCAGAGGGATTAGATGCCCATGCTAATTCTATAGAGGTGAGGTTTTAATATGGATAGACTAATTAAAGAAAGTGTAAAAAAATTAAAGCCCTATATTGTAAAGGATAAAGAGATAGACATAAAACTAGATGCAAATGAAAATCCATACAATATTATTAATGAACTAAAAGAAGATATATTTAAGGGATTAAATTCTTTAGACTTTAATAGATACCCAGATAATGATGCAAAGAACCTTAAAGGAGCCTTAGCTCAGTATTGTGGAGTAAATACTTACAATATCATATGTGGAAATGGTTCAGATGAGATAATATCTAGTATAATCAATGCCTTTGTAGATAAAAATGAAACAGTCTTAACCCACAGTCCCACATTTGGCATGTATAAAATCACCACAGAAATAGCTGGAGGGAAGATAATAGAAATAGATAGTGAAGAAGACTTTAAAATAGATGTAGATCCAATCATAGATTCAGCCAATAAAAATAATGCTAAAATTATATTTTTATGTAATCCAAACAACCCAACGGGAGCTATTATAGCTAGAGAAGATATTATTAAAGTTTTAGAAAATACTGACTCCATTGTAGTAGTAGATGAAGCTTATTACGAATTTTATGGAGAAAGTGTAATAAATCTAATAGATGAATATGAAAAGTTAATTGTACTTAGAACTTTATCAAAGGCCTATGGATTAGCTGGACTTAGGATAGGTTATGGAGTATCAAATAAAAAAATGATAGATATCTTGAACACAGTTAAATCTCCATATAACCTTAACTCTATATCTCAAATAATGGGAGTAAAACTATTAGAAAATAAAGAAATTATATCAAATATAATAGATAAAATAATTGAAAATAGAGAAGAATTAATTAAAGAACTTAAAAAATTCAGTAGTCTAACAGTATATCCAACATATTCTAATTTCATATTAGTAAAGGCTGAAAATTACGATGAAATAATCAAGGTCCTTGAAAAAAATAAAATATCAGTTAGAAACTATGGAGTAGAAGGTAATCTTGGGAAATGTATAAGGATTTCAGTGGGAACTAAAGAAGAAAATAAAAGACTCCTAAATATCTTAAAGGAAGTTGAAGGCCTATGAGAAGAGCAGAAATAATTAGAAATACCTATGAGACAGAAGTAAAGGTAATTATAAACCTAGATGAGGATGAGACTATAAAAATAGATACAGGTATAAAATTCCTTGACCACATGTTAAACCTCATGGCCAAACATGGGAGGCTAGGGCTGATGGTAAAGTGTAATGGAGACTTAGAAGTAGATACCCATCATAGTGTAGAAGATATAGGAATAACCCTTGGGAAAGCCATAAAAAAAGCATTGGGCGATAAAAAAAATATCAAAAGATATTCAACTACATTTACGCCTATGGATGAAGCCCTTTCTAGGATTTCTTTGGATATAAGTGGAAGGAGTTATTTAGAATATCGAGTAAAGCTCACACGGGAATATGTAGGGGATTTTGAAACGGAAACCTTAGAGGAGTTTTTGAGAGCCCTTGTTGATAATGGAGATATAACTCTTCACATTGATAATCTATATGGAAAAAATAATCATCATATTATTGAGTCTATTTTTAAAGGATTAGGTAGAGCTTTAAGGGAAGCAATAACTATTGATAAAAGTATAGGAGGAGTAATGTCCACCAAAGGAGTTTTATAAAGGGGGAAAAGTATGATAGCTATAGTTGACTATGGAGTAGGTAATATAAAAAATGTATATAAGGCCTTTAGTAATCTAGGACTGGAAGTAAAGGTAACCTCAAGTAAAATAGACTTGGATAATAGTAGAGGAATAATACTTCCTGGAGTAGGAGCATTTAAGGATGCTATAGATAATTTAAGGGATAAGGATTTAGTAGATTGTTTAAAAATAAATGTAAATAAGGGTAAGATGTTATTTGGCATATGTCTTGGTATGCAACTACTTTATGATATAAGTTATGAAGATGGTCAGTGGGATGGACTAGGACTATTAAAGGGAGAAGTGGATAAAATAGAATGTAATTATAAAGTTCCTCATATGGGTTGGAATAGCCTTATAAAAGCTAAAGAGGATGAAATTGGAGAAAATATTAATAATGGGGAATATGTATATTTTGTACATTCATATTATGCAAAACCTAAAGATGATAAAGAAGTTGTATTTTGGACAGATTATGGAATAAAGATACCGGCTATTGTTAGAAAAAATAATATTATAGGAATGCAATTTCATCCAGAAAAAAGTGGCAAGACTGGAGAGAAACTATTAGAAAATATAAAGGGGCTGATAGGTTGAAAATTTATCCTGCAATAGATATAAGAAATGGAAAATGTGTAAGATTATTTCAAGGAAAATTAGATAAAGAAACTGTCTACGATAATAGCCCCCTATTGGAAGCTAATAAATGGGTGGAGAAGGGAGCAAAGTTTCTACATATAGTTGACCTTGACGGAGCCTTTACAGGAAATCAGAAAAATATTGATACTATCAAAGAAATTGTTGAAAATACAGAAGTTGAGATACAAGTTGGTGGTGGTATAAGAACACTAGAAAAGGCAAGAAAGTTAATAGAACTTGGTGTAGATAGAATAATAGTTGGAACCTCTGCAGTAAATGATGGAGAATTTGTAGAAAAATTAGTCAAAGAGTTTGGAGATAGGGTCATTGTTTCTATAGATGCCAAAGATGGAATAGTTTGTACTGAGGGATGGGTAGAAGTAAGTGGCCTAAATGCTTTGGAATTTGCAAAAAATTTAGAGGATAAGGGAATCAAGACAATAGTCTATACCGATATTTCAAAGGACGGCACAATGATAGGACCTAATTTTGATGAGCTACAAAATTTAAGCAAGAATACAAATTTAAATATTATAGCCTCAGGAGGAATTTCAAAGAAAGAACATGTAGATGAACTTGAGAAAATGGGGATATATGGAGCTATTATAGGCAAGGCTTTATATGAAGGAAGGCTTAAGTTAGAAAAACTTATGACTGTTTCAAAGGGGGAAGAATATTGATAACTAAAAGAATAATCCCCTGCTTAGATGTTGATAAGGGCAGAGTAGTTAAGGGGAAAAAATTTAAAGATATTAAGGATGTTGATGATCCCACTAATCTTGCCCAATACTATAGTGAAGCAGGAGCAGATGAATTAGTATTTTATGATATAACAGCTTCCAACGAAAATAGAGAAATTTTTCTTAATGTAGTGGAAAAGGTGGCTGAAAAAATAAATATTCCCTTTACAGTAGGAGGCGGTATAAGGACTGTAGATGACTTTTCTAAAGCCCTTAATGCAGGGGCTGATAAAGTTTCAGTAAATTCTGCAGCAGTAAAAGACCCGGAAATTATAAAAAGGGCTGCTTTGAAATTTGGAAGACAATGTGTAGTATTATCAATGGATGTTAAAAAAAATCCCACAGGCCTTTGGGATGTTTTTATTAATGGCGGAAGAATTAATACAGGTCTAAATGCATTGGAGTGGGCAAAAAAAGGTGAAATATTAGGAGCAGGAGAAATAGTACTTAATTCAATAGACTCCGATGGAGTTAAAAATGGATATGACATAGAAATTACCAAGATAGTATCTGAAAGTGTAAATATTCCAGTAATTGCTTCTGGGGGAGCAGGAAAAAAAGAGGATTTTTTAAAGGTTTTATCAGAGGGATGTGCAGACGCCGCTTTGGCTGCTTCAGTATTTCACTACAAAACAATTGAAATAAGTGATCTAAAGGAGTATTTATATAAAAATAATGTAGATGTTAGGAGAGATTTTTAATGATAGATATTGAGGAGTTAAAATATGACTCCCAGGGCCTTATTCCTGCTATCATACAGGATTATAGGACCAATGAGGTTTTGATGTTAGGATATATGAATAAGGAGTCATTAAAATTTACACTTAAGACGAAAAAAACCTGGTTCTATAGTAGAAGTAGAGGAAAACTATGGAACAAGGGAGAAACTTCTGGAAACTTTCAAGAGGTCATAAATATAAAATACGATTGTGATAGCGATACTTTGCTAATAGCAGTTGACCCTAAAGGGCCAGCATGCCATACCTTAAACAAAAGTTGTTTTTATCAAACACTATATGAAGATAAGACTCAAGTAGAAAATCAAGAGCCAAGAAATATAATAGATTTATTATATCAAAGAATAGAAAAAAGACGAGTAAAGAAAGTAGAAGGCTCTTATACTAATTATCTTTTCGAAAAAGGGATAGATAAGATACTAAAAAAAGTTGGAGAAGAAACAAGTGAAGTTATTATAGCAGCAAAAAATAATGATAAAAAAGAAATGATATATGAATTATCAGACCTTATTTATCACCTTTTAGTTTTAATGGTAGATAAAGAGATTACTTTTAATGATATTAGAGAAGAATTACTTAAAAGATATAAAAAATAGGTCAAAACGATTAAGTCCTTTGTAAGGACTTAATCGTTTTATTATTCTTCAACTAGATCCTTTACAGAAACTTGATAATGGGTCTTAGATCCATCTCTAGTCTCTATAAAAGCATTACCTATAGTAGGATTTATACTGTTAATCCAAACAGATTTGCCTTGATATTTTACTGTAATATCCTTTGAAGAACTAATAATCTCCCTTGCCCTTTCAATATCCATAATGATTCCTCCCTAAAAAGTATTTTCTTGAATATTTTAACCAAAAATAAGAACTTTATTTAAAAAGGTCTCTCAAAACTAAAAAAATTTAAATATTAAAAAAGATTAAATTATAAAAATTAATTGAAAGTTTTTGAAAATTATATTATAATTAAGGAAGTTGGACAAAAAATGTCCTAATAAATACAATCTAATAAAAAATCATGTTATAAATTTAACAAAACTTTCATGATGAATATTTTGATTAGGATCTTTAAACAATAAGATTACTTGTGGTTTTTATTTACATAGGAATAGTAATATAACTGAAAGTGGCGTAGAAATATTAATATTTAAAAAACATAAAATTACTATAAAAATTGTTAAATAATAAACTTTTAGCAATAGTTGAAAATTTCAGAAAATATGTTATAATAGGTAAATACCATATCCTTAAAAAGCTTAAGCTATTTCTAATAATCCATATGAAATTATATACATTATAAAGTTGTAGATAAAATATAATTTCTCTTATGGATTTCAACAAAATCTACACTGAACCAAATTCATTGAAATTGAAGATTTTGTTTTATTTGGCAGTCATTTATTACGATTAATAAATAGGTCTAGATGGATAGCGGAGCTATTATGGAATGTGGTAAATAATATTAAGAAAGGGGCAATACTATGGAAAAAAGAGAAAACTGGGGATCGAAAATTGGTTTTATTATGGCAGCAGCTGGTTCAGCAGTAGGATTAGGAAACATATGGAAGTTTCCCTATACAGCTGGTGAAAATGGTGGCGGTGCATTTGTTCTAGTTTATCTTGTTTTTGTTGCACTTATTGGTTTTAGTGTAATGCTTACAGAGTTTGCAGTAGGTAGAAGAAAAAATTTAGCAGCTGTAGGTGCTTTTAAATCAGTGGATAGACGATGGACATTTGCAGGAGTTTTAGGAGTTTTAAGTGGTTTCTTAATCATGGGATTTTATCCTGTAGTTGGAGGATGGGCACTTGCCTATATCTTTAAAGTATTAGGAGGTTTATTAAATAATCCTGGTGCTATTGGTGATGTTTTCGGAGCTTTTATTACTGGTACTACTGAGCCACTTATGTGGATGGTATTATATCTTATTTTAAATATTGTAATTGTTGTAAAAGGTGTAGCTTCAGGTATTGAAAAGGCTGGTAAAATATTAATGCCATTATTATTTGCTATATTAATTGTTATTGCTATTAAAGGGCTAACACTTCCTGGAGCAATGGCTGGTATGGAATTCTTATTTAGACCTGACTTTAGTAAGCTTAATGGTACTGTTGTATTAGCTGCTTTAGGGCAAGCATTCTTCTCATTATCATTAGGTATGGGTTGTATGATTACTTATGGATCATATCTTAATAAGCAAGAAAATCTTATACAAAATGCAGCAATAGTTACTTCAATGGATACTGCTGTTGCATTATTAGCAGGTATAGCAATGTTTCCTGCAATGTTTGCCTTTGGAATGGAGCCAGCTGCAGGACCTGGATTAGTTTTCGTTGTTGTTCCTAGTATATTTGCTGAAATGGGATCAGTTGGAACATTATTTGCTGCTCTATTCTTTATAGCACTTACAGTAGCTGCGTTAACTTCTTCAGTATCATTATTAGAGGTTGTAGTTGCCTTCTTAATTGATGAGAAGAAATTCTCTAGACCAAAAGCCGTATTTTCTTCATCAACAGTAATGGCTATACTTTGTGTGTTAGCTTCATTATCATTAGGTGGTTTAGGACCAAAATTATTTGGAATTGGTGCCTTCGATGTATTTGACCTAATAACTGATAAAGTTTTCTTAGCAATAGGTGGAATGTTATTATGTATCTTTGCAGGTTGGAGATTAAATAAAGAAGACCTATATAATGAAATAACAAATAATGGCGCTATAAAATTTGGTGTGTTTGAAGGATGGTACACATTAGTTAAATATATTATTCCAATTACAATTGCTTTAGTAGCAATTAGTGGAATTCAAGCAGGTTTCCAAAGTGGTGCAGGTCCTATAATGATATTAGGTATAGTAATTATTGGACTTTTCGCAGCTATATCTAAAAAACTTTAATAATTGTTTCAATTAAGTTTTCAAAAAATATATTTAATAGAAATGAATTATATTGTTTGTTAAACTTATTATTAATAAGAAACCGTCTTTCAAGGATGAAAGGCGGTTTCTTTGAAAATTTACCTATGTAAAACTAAAAAAGTTTTGCAAAATCATGAAAAAGATAGTTGACTATTAATAATAAATGTGTTATTATATATATTGTCGCTGAAATAAATAAATTGCTTTGTGGCATATTTTATATGCCGGGGTGGCGGAACTGGCAGACGCACAGGACTTAAAATCCTGCGGTCCTTAAAAGACCGTACCGGTTCGATTCCGGTCCCCGGCACCAACCTTGCGGGTGTGGCGGAATTGGCAGACGCGCTAGACTTAGGATCTAGTGTCTTGTACGTGGGGGTTCAAGTCCCTCCACCCGCACCATATATAAAAATATAGGCCCAGATAGCTCAGTCGGTAGAGCAGAGGACTGAAAATCCTCGTGTCGGTGGTTCGATTCCGCCTCTGGGCACCATTTATAAACCTAAAATCATAACTGATTTTAGGTTTTTGTTTTATTCAAAAAAACATTTAGGAAGTATATAATCTATATGGATAAAAGTTAGATGATAAATTTTATAAAAAACTTAGTAAATTATCAAGAATTATATATTAATTTTATTGACATAAAAGAAAAAATTGAATATAATACTATTAACCCCTGGAGGGTATAGGGGTGTTTTGAAGGGAGGTTTTAGTATGAAAATTAATATTACAGATAGTGCTAAAAAAATGATAGAAAAAACTCTTGAAAAAGAAAATATTGAAAAAGCGAATATAAGGATTTATATACAGGGTATGGGTTGAGGTGGTCCTACATTTGGCATTGCTCTGGATGAGCAAAAAGAAAATGATTATGTAGAACCAAAGGACTCTATAAATTATGTTGTAGAAAAGGAACTTTTAGATAGGTTTGGAGGATTTGAAATTGATTATTCCAATAGTTTTCTTTACAAGGGATTTAGAATAAGGGTGGCTCAAGGTGGTTCAACATGTTCATAGCGTTGGAAAGGGTGATATAATGGCGGGTAAAAAACCTAAGTCCCATCAAGGATGGTCTTGGATATTCATGGTTCTTTTTATTACACTATCTATCCTGGATATAAGATTTGGATTATTAGGCTTTATTTGTATGGGAGCGCCCTTGTATCATGCAATAAAGGGAAGGGGAAAAATTCATTGTTCCCATTATTGTCCTAGAGGCTCTCTCTTAGGTAGATTTTTACAAAAGATAAGTTTGGAAAATAATCTACCAAAGAAGTTTAGAAGTAAAACAGTGAAAAATATACTTCTTGGATTGATGATGACTATGTTTGCTATATCATTAATCCATGCGGGACCAGATATTAAAAAGATTGGTTTTGCGGTGTTTAGATTGATGACAGCTTCTTTGGCATTAGGGATAATAATGGGTATTGTTTTTAGACCTAGGTCTTGGTGCCAAGTGTGTCCTATGGGATATGGAACAGGTTTGATTAAAAATATTAAAGATAGAAATAAAAAAATATCAAAATCTAATGATGGTAATGCAAAAAAAGTAGCATGATTAGAAAATAAATTATTTTTAATATAAGGGAGATGAATTTTAATGGATAAAAAAATAGTGGTATATACTAGTGAAACATGTGTTTATTGTCATAAAGCAAAGGATTATTTAAATGATAAAGGGATAGAATATGTAGAGAAGAATATATCTAAAGATGTGTCAGCTAGAAAAGAATTGATGGCACAAGGATTTATGGGTGTTCCTATAATAATGGTTGATGATGAAGTTATTCAAGGCTTTGATAAAAGTAGATTAGATGAGTTGTTAGGATAAAAAAACCTGCAGCATAAGCTGCGGGGTTTTTTATTTTGCAGGTTTATAATATATTAAATCTGTATACAAATTACCTTCATATGTTTCGTATCTAACTCCTGCTAAGGTATATTTTTGCTTCTTTCTAAATGCTAAGGAAGCAAAATTTGGAGTAGGACTTATTATAGTTTCAGCAAAAATATTTTCAATATTAGCTTTCTTTAAATCTGATATTAGTTTCTTGTATAAAATACTTCCGATTCCATTGCCTGTATTACCTGCCATTATTGCTGTTTTATCGATAACTATAAACTTGTCTGTTTTTTTCATATCAAAAGCTGGAGACCAATATATGTCATTAACCCAATCTGGGTTATACTTTAACCATTCTTCCTTTGTGTAAGCCATTAAAAAGCCGATTGTAATGTTGTTGTAATTAGCTACATAAAAGTATTCTAATTCTTCTACTCTTTCTTTAAAAAATTGTTTATATTTACTAGGGCTTGAAACGTAGTTATCCATTAGGAAACCTTCATAAGAATCCTTTTTCTTTGATCCTACACTAGAAGCTATGTTATAAATAGCTTCTACATCCTTAAAAGAAGCCTTTGATACCTTGATAAATTTACTATCTAGCTTAGATTTTTTACTTACGATATTTTGGTTAGCCACTGGAGAGCTGTGCAAATTTACTATTTCCATTTAAATCCCCCTTTGTAATTGTGATTATATTGTAAAAATTCCAAAAATAACCTAAAAATTGCACGAAATTTAAGAATTTTCTGTAAAAGAATAATAAAATAACTCCTATATAAATATGGTCATTATTTTAGAATTGTAATAAAATTTATTTATAGATTAAAAAGATGATTAAAAGGTTAGCTAAAATAAGAGAGTGATAATAATAGAGGAAGTCCAAATAGACTGGGATTGACTTCTCTTACTAAAATCTTGTATTTAGATGGTAATCCGCATATAAATTATATCATATTTTAATAAGAATGTAAATAATTATAATCAAAATATATATAAAAAATATCATAAAATATTTTTTAAAGATAAAGATTCTTTTTCTCTAATATGGTCAACAAAAAATTTTAAATTTGCAATCTCTCCCAAAATTAAAGATTTATCTTTAATTAATATATAAATTTCAATTCTACTTAAGGATAAATTAATTTTTTCCATTTCTTCGTGATCTATTACTAACATCAATACTTTTAATTTATCTTTCCAAGTTTTTTCTATATCGCTAAAAATAACTTGAGTTTCAGGCCAATCTTCCTTATTTATTTTTTTCTCTAATTCATTTAAATAACCAGTCAATTGATTAGAAAGATTATCGATAATGTTATATATTGAAAACCAAATCAGAATTAATATACATATAATTATAAATGAAATATAAAAAGACCTCATATTATTCCCCATTTCTTTGATTTTTCTTATAAATAGATAGATTTTTATCTTGGGTAAAGGAAGCGTATAAAATTTCATTAATATCATTAATGTTTTCCTTCTTTAACTGTTTATATAGCCAGTTAAAATCCAAAGAAACTTTTTCTAGATTCCTGTAATTAACCTTTCCATCAATAATTATACTGATTGGTAAATTAACAGGTTTAGTATTTATATTAAGGTCAGAAGGAGTTAAAGGTTTTTCCGATGCCTTAGGGATCACACTCAAATCTCCATTAGTTTCTAATATTGCAAACTCAACATCGTCTATATTATGAAAGTTTTTAATTCTAAGTTGTTCTATCAAATCATTCATATTGATTCTTAATTTTTTAAGTTCGCTTTCTACAATTTCACCATTACGAATAAGTATAGAGGGTTTACCACAAATGATAGCTCGAGCTCTTTCGCTTTTAAGATTTATTATGGATACAGTTATCTGTAATAGAACAAGGGTGAAAATAGCTACAACTCCATTTAAAAATGGCATACTAACATCTTCCATGTGAATTGAAGCCAACTCAGATATCATTATTATTGCTACTAACTCAAAAGGTTGCAGTTCAGAAAGTTCAGATTTACCCATTATTCTAACAGCAATAACTACAGATATATATAAAAGAATTGTTCTAAAAAAAATCGTAATCATAAAAGGCACCTCTTGGTCTTTGATAGTCATTGATTATATATAATAGTTACTATATATAGTTTTTCATAAAAAAATTAAAATATTTATCAACTAAATACAAAATGCCATATTGAAATATTGCATTTAATTTCTAAAATTATATATGCGTATAAAATGTAGATAAAATTTTCTATATGTTTTTATATAGGAACTATTGACTTACAAAATGAGATTTGGTAAAATAATATCCGTTGCTAAAAAAACAAGTTATTTCAAAAAATGTTTTGGAAAAGTTGAAAACCACTTGACAAACATTAGTAAGCTTGTTAAACTATAAAAGTCGCTTTGATCAAGAAAATAAAAACAAAAAAGTTCTTGACAAAACACTTTAGCTTTGATAAAATATATTTTGTCGCTAAAGTTAATAATTCAAAATTAAGCGACTGAGCAAAAAATGTTTCAGAAGATTCAAAAAAAGTTCTTGACAAGCACAAAACATTGTGTTAAGATAATAAAGCGTCGATGATATTCGACAACATAAACA
>CBETVX010000046.1:0-24416 GCA_965539935.1 uncultured Eubacteriales bacterium
TCAAAATCTATATGGTCAAATATATCTACAAAAATCATATCTCTTTTCTCTTTTTTTATTTTTATGTCTTTATTATTTACTTTCAAAAATATATATTCATCTTCAGAAATATTATTTTTATCACTGGTCTCATTGCTGGGCTCTTGCTTAATATTTATTTCTATTACATCTCCTGGTTTTAACCTTGCTTTTATATTTGAACTTATCCCATTTAAAACCACATCATATTTTTCATGACTTAAGTCATGTAGCTTTAATAGTTCTTCAATATTATTAATTCTTTCTATTTTTATATCATCATTTTCTTTAATTTGATATGACATGTCTACAGGAATACCATTTGCTTTTATAATTTTTATAAGGTTTATCTCCTTTTTATTAAAAATTACTTTCTCATTATTGGATATAATATCATTTATGCAAAGTTGTGCATCCTTTCCTTCGGTGGCTGGTTCAATTAATATATTATCTTTATTCTTTATCCTAGTATCAAGGCTAGACAAATTGCCATTTACATATATTTTTGCAGTTTCCCCATAATCTCCATAGTAAGTTCTTTTTTTACCATTTAATATAAAACTAAGAGGTTTACCTTTTTTTGCAATTAGCTTTCTAGGATTATAACCTATTAATATTAACGCATCTGATACTGACAATTCCTTAGAATTAAACAGCTTAATAACTTTTTCATTAAGAGTTACTTCAAAAAAATCTTGTTCTCTATCTTTGATGGCAGTATATCCAATTCCTATTGGGGTAACGAATTCTGGTCCATCAAGCTCATTATTACCTAAATCTATTGACTCAAGCATATTAGTTCCCCTCACAGCTACCCTTTCCTGTGGCAATCCTAGGAACTCTGCTAAATGTTTTGTTAATCCAGGTATCTGACTTCCCCCACCAATACAAAATACAGCACTAGGTGCTTGTCCATTATATTCTATTATTTTTTCACCTATTTTATTGGATATATCTTTAATAACATTATCAATTTTATCCATTACTTCCTCTGTAGAAACTTCATGTTCTATCCCTATTATGTCACTATATTTATGGATATTAGTTTTATTTAATTCCACTTTTAAAGATTCTGCAGTATTAAAATCTAATAGGAAAGCCTGGGAAATGGACTCTGTTATTTCATCACCTGCAACTGATACCATGGCATAGGATACGATACTGCCATTTTTTGTTATTGCTATATCTGAAGTTCCAGCTCCAACATCAACTAATGCTAGATTAAGTAATCTAAATTTAGGAGGTATTGCAATATTAATAGCAGCAATAGGCTCTAGAGTAAGATTTATAACTTCAAGTCCTACCATATCAACAGCAGTATAAAGGCTATCTACAACCACATGGGGTAGAAAGGTGGCTAATACTTCTGCTCCTATTTTATTACCCTTATGTCCCTTAAGGTTTCCAATAATACTTCCATCTAAATAATAATTAACAACAGTATATCCAACACAATAATATCTTGGCTCTTTACTTCTATTTAGATTATTTTCTAACTCTGACTGGGCTTTTTGTATAGCTTCTATTTCAAGGCTATCTATTAAGGCTGTACTAATCTCTTTATTACTATCAATATCTCTT
The DNA here is from genome assembly GCA_965539935.1 of uncultured Eubacteriales bacterium. Lineage (GTDB taxonomy): Bacteria > Bacillota > Clostridia > Peptostreptococcales > Caminicellaceae > CBETVX01. Next base: position 1,600 of record CBETVX010000046.1, read on the forward strand.
TCCACAGAAACCTTATTAGTTTTTAAGGCCCTACCAGCAGCTGCTATGGATACATATTTAAGCTCTTCACCATTTCTTTCTTCAAGTCTATCCTTTACAATTTTTACTACCTCTGCAACCTTTTCAATATCATGTATTTGTCCATCATACATAGCTCTATCAGGATGGGATACTATCTCAGAATCTATTATTTTATAGGTATCACCTACCATCTTGCCTATTATTCCTACTACATTCCTCGTGCCAATATCCAAAGAAAATATTACATCCCCCATACTCCACACCCTTTCCTGCTTTATATCTACTTTATACCATCTTTATAATGTAAACACAGCTTAGCAACTGGACAAATTTCACATTTAGGCTTTCTTGCACTGCAAACTCTTCTTCCATGAAAAATAAGCCAATGATGGGCATCAGACCACATGTCTTTGTCTATATTTTCCATAAGTTGCTTTTCAGTACCGTCAACATTATCGCTATCAGCTAATCCAATTCTATTAGATACTCTGAAAACATGGGTATCAACTGCTATAGCAGGCTTACCAAAGGCATTGCTAACTACTACATTTGCAGTTTTTCTCCCTACACCTGGTAATTTCATCAGTTCCTCTATTGTATTAGGAACCTTAGAGTCATATTCAACAACTAAAATTCTGCAAGTCTTTAGTATATTTTTTGATTTCATCCTATAGAATCCACAACTTTTTATAAGCTTTCCTAATTCTTCTTCACTTAACTTCAAGAAATCTTCTGGCTTATTATATTTTTTATAAAGCTCTTTAGTTACTTTATTAACCCTTTTATCAGTACATTGTGCTGCTAAAATAGTTGAAATCAAAAGTTCAAATGGACTACTATAAACTAGTTCGCATTCAGCATTTGGATAAAGTTCATGTAAAATTTTAAGTACTTCATTAATTTCATCCTTCGAAAGCATATCTAACTTTTCTTTTTTTGTCATAGGTTCTCCTTTCAGATCATACTCAATCCATAATTACAATGTAATTATAGAATTTCTATATCACAATTGATTATCTCTACTCTATTATCTCTCTCCACAAATTTAATAACATTATTAATAATTTGATCTGCATGCTTTGTCGATGAAGTTACACAGGCAAAGCCAATTTTTGAACTTCTCCATACATCATTTAAACAAACCTCTGCTATTGAAACATTAAATCTTGACTGTATTCTTCCTATTAAACTTTTAATTATTTGTCTTTTTTCCTTCAAGGAATTTACACCAAATAATGCTAACTCTATCTCACAGCTTCCTATTATCATTTTAATCCTCTTCCTAGATTAATTGTTTTACAATCATAATTTTATTATATTATAAATAATATGCACCTTCAATCCTGAGACATTTAGATATTGTATGTATACATTCTTTAAATTAATATAAATATCTATTTATATTTTTCACAAAATATTAAGCCGATATATCCTATGACATATCGGCTTAAAACTTGTTACTATGCTTATTTTAGTATGTTCATTTCTTTTCCTACTTTTTCAAATACTTTTACAGCTCTATCAAGCTGTTCTTCAGTATGTCCAGCCGTTACCATACATCTAACCCTTCCTGTTCCCTTTGGTACAGTTGGATATACTATACCAGATACGAAAACTCCATTTTCAAATAGTTTCCTAGAGAATTCCATGGTTTTAGCTTCATCTCCAATAATAACTGGAGTTATAGGTGTTTGGCTATTTCCTGTATCAAAACCAAGCTTACCAAGTTTATCTTTGAAAAATCTAGCGTTCGCCCATAATCTATCAGTATATTCACTTGATTCCATAAGCATCTTAACAGCTTCAATAATTGCTCCAACTGCTGCTGGAGGAAGTGATGTACTGAATAATAGCGGTCTTCCTCTATGACTTAACCAATCCTGTGTAACTTTGCTACCTGCAACATATCCACCAATTACACCTATGGCTTTAGAAAGGGTTCCTATACTAAAGTCTATCCTACCATGTAATCCAAAATGGTCAACTGTACCTCTACCATTTTCCCCTAAAACTCCAGAACCATGAGCATCATCCACATAGGTCATGGCTTCATATTTTTCAGCTAATCTGGCTATATCAGGTAAATTTGCTATATCACCATCCATACTAAATACACCATCAGTAATTATAAGAATATTATTATATTTATCTCTATTTTCTTTTAAAACTTTTTCTAAACTATCCATATCATTGTGTTCATATATTGTTTTATCAGCTCGCGAAAGCCTAGAACCATCAATAATACTAGCATGATTCAATCTATCAGAAACTATCAAATCACCCTTATCTGCAACTGCTTGGATGGTCCCTGCATTACAATTAAAACCTGATTGAAATACCATAACTGCTTCTTCTCTTTTGAACTCAGCTAAAACCCTCTCCAACTCTTCATGAATATCCATATTTCCAACTATGGTTCTAACTGCACCTGCTCCTACACCATATTTTTCAACTGCTTCTATTGCAGCCTTCTTTAGTCTTGGATGATTTGCAAACCCTAGATAGTTATTTGATGATAAGTTTATTACTCTCTTTCCATTAAGTATAACTTCAGCTTCATTGGCTGTTTCAAGGATTGGAAGTTTTCTATATACTCCTTGTTCTTTTAGTTCTTGAATTTTTTCTTGTAAGTTTTTCAGTTCATGAACATTTGACATACTAGAACCTCCTTATTTTAAGTTTAATACTGTTTTAAATAATTATCTTACCCTATTGATAATTATTAACTCCATTATATAAAAAAATACTATGTTAAATATGTACTGTGCTTTAAGTTAATTATACTATAAAAGCAATCGATTTCCCTTATGGTTTTATTACAATTTCTTAAATATTTAATGGACAAACAAGTTTTTGTCTGTCCATTAAGTATTATCACATTTTATTCTTTTTGATTTTCCCTTATGATTTCATTATATTCTCTTAATTTTTTTTCAATGATTTCTTTTATATTTTTAAAACTCTTATCTGTAAGAATTTCCATTCCCTCTTCTATATTTGATACAGCATAAATATGAAAGTTTCCATCCTTTACAGATTCCACCACTTCATCGCATAATACTAAATCATCAATATTTTGTATAGGAATAATAACTCCTTGATCTCCCGTTAAACCAAGATACTTACAAGTATTATAAAATCCTTCTACTTTTTCTGTAATACCTCCTACCGGTTGTATTTCTCCTTTTTGATTAACTGAACCAGTAACTGCTATATTTTGCTTCAATGGAATATTTCCTATGCTAGATAATATTGCATATAGTTCAGTACTTGATGCACTATCACCATCTATTCCATTATAGGATTGTTCAAAACATATTTTAGAGGTTACATTCATAGGTTCTTTTTTGCAAAATTGCTCATTTAAATATCCTTCTAAGATCATAACCCCTTTATCATGTATACTACCACTCATTTCTACTTCTCTTTCAATATTGATAATTCCTTTACTTCCTGCATAGGATGAAACAGTAATTACAGTTGGTTTCCCAAAGGCGTAATCTCCCATGTCTATTACTGAAAGACCATTTATTCTTCCAATTTTATATCCTTTAACATCAATTACTATTTTACCATTTCTATACAATTCATCTATTTTGTCATCTATTCTATTACTTCTATATTTTTTCTCTGTAATTGCCCTTTCAATATGTTTACTTTTTACTATGTCACTATTTTCAAAATTTGCCCATGCATCAGCTTCAATTAGAATCTCAACAATCTTATTAAATTTTGTTGACAATTTATTTTGACTTCCTGCCAATTTATTACTATATTCTACTACCTTTCCTACTGCATCCCTATGGAAATGTTTAAGGCCTTCCTTTTCACAAAAAGATGCAATAAAGTATGCCATTTTTATAATATTATTATGATTATTTTCCATGACTGAATCAAAATCAACCTTGATTTTAAAGTATTTATGGAAATCTTCGTCGTAGGAGTATAACAAATTATAAATATGAGGATTGCCTATAAGTATTACTTTAATATTAATAGGAATTGGTTCAGGATTTAGATTAACTAAATTTGAAATACCCAGTTGTTGTCTTAGGCTTTCTATTTTTAATTCACCTGTTTTTAATATTCTTTTTAAAGTCATCCATGAATAAATATCCCTTAATAGTTCTTCAGCTTGAATTATTATATAACCTCCGTTAGCCCTGTGAATTGCTCCTGGTTTTATCATAGTAAAATCAGTTTTAAGGCTTCCTTTCTCACTTTGATACTCCACCAATCCGAATAAATTGTTATAGGTAGGATTAGTTTCTATTACAACAGGAGCGCCTTCAGTTTTTTCATTATCTATAAATAAATTTACATAGTATTTAGGTGCAATTTCTTTTATATCTATATTTAACGGTATCTCCTCTTCTGCAAGCACTTCTAAATCAGATATGTTTTCCACTATATCTTCTTCAATATTTTTGATAAAGGTCATTGCCTTTTTATATTCCTTATATCTTTCATATAGTAATTCGAATATAGGTTTTATTACGAAATGAACTGCCATTTTTTGAAAATCATCAATCTTTTTCTTAGCTTCTCTTTCTAAGATTTTAATTTTTTTAAGTATTTCTAGAGCCTTTACCTGAAGGTTTTCAGCATTTTGTTCATACTCTTTTTTTTCATTTTCATCTAATGACTCATATTCTTCATCACTTAATTTTTCTCCATCTTTAACTGGTATAAATATTAACCCTGTTGATGTATTAGATGTAATAAATTTATGTTCTTGACTATATTTTGACAGAATGTCTAAAAGTTCTTTTTTTCCATCTTGAAATTCTTTTATAATATCATTCTTTCTTTTTTCATATTCTTCACTTATGAGAGTTTTAGGAGCTTCTGTAAGCAAATCATGGACTAAAGATTCAATATCCTCTTTAAATTGTTTTCCCATGCCAGCAGGCAAATTAATTACACTTGGCTTATAGGGATCATTAAAATTATATACATAACACCAGTCATCAGCCTTTTTTTCAGATTTAGCTTTTTCTTTAATTTTTGATGTACAATAGCTGGTTTTTCCAGTACCTTTACTTCCAGATACAAAAATATTATATTTTGAATTTTTTACATTTAATCCAAATTCCATAGCCTTAACTGCCCTATCCTGCCCTATTATTTCATCAATGGGCTCAAGCTCAGCAGTAGTATTAAACTTAAAATGTCTAGTATTATAATAATTTTTTAACTGCTTATGACTTAATCTATATTTCTTCACAATATTCCCCCTTTGTTACAATATGCTTTAATTTATTCTATTCATCATCCATGTCCTTGCTTCATAAAATTTGAGGAAAATTGTGAATCCTTAATTTATTTCTTTAAATAATATTTATAAAGATTTTTTATTTCTTTAATGACTTCTTCATTTTTTTCCACTTTTATATGTTTATCTAATATTTCCTTGCCCTTTGATTTATCTAATTTTAAAATTGACCAAGCAGTATATTTTCTAATTAAAATTGAATCATGATTTAAATATTTTATTAAATGTTTCATATAACCTACATCTCTTGAATTTCCAATAGCTATAAGGGCATTTCGTTTAATTATATTTTTTCCTCTCCATCCGGCAGCTGTTTTACCAAAGAGCTCTTTAAACTGCTTATTACTTAGTTCTAATATATTGATTAAATCTATATCCACAAAACTTTCATTACATACAAAGGCTCGTTCCTGTCCATATAAAACATTTTTATTATGGGGACAAACTGACTGACATATATCACATCCATATATAGACCTGCCCATTTTCTCTCTGAGATAATAATCTATATTATCCTTTGTTTGAGTAAGATATGATATGCATTTCTTTGCATTATAATCTCTACCATCCATTAATGCCCCTGTAGGGCAACTTTCTATGCACATGTTGCAGGAGGCACATGTTGAAATTTGTGGTTTGTCGGATTTAATATCTAAATTGCATATAATATACCCAATAAATATCCAAGAACCATATTTTTCTGATATAATACAATTATTTTTACCATAAAAACCAATTCCAGATTTATAAGCCAAATGTCTATCTACTAAGGGTCCCGTATCCACATAACTTTGATATTTAAAACATTTAGTTTTCTTGCCAATATATTCCGATAACATTTCCATTTTATTTTTTAAGACTAGGTGATAATCTATCCCAAAAGCACTTGTAGAAATTTTGCCACCCTTTATTATTTGAGTATGTTTATTTTCTTTAATATTATAAGAAACTCCTATAACTATGATGGTTTTAGCTTCACTAAAGGTTAACTTAGGATCTAATCTCTTATTGATATCCTTTTCCTCAAATCCTGATAAATAATTTTTTTCTTTTCTTTCATTAAGTAAGCCCCTTAATTCCTCAAGGGGCTCAGCACTCATAAAACCTATTAGATCTATTCCTATTTCCTTAGAATATCCTACTATTTTAGTTTTTAAGTCCATATGTAAACCACCACCAACTATTATGCTTTTAACCCATATTTTAAAATTTTAATTTCATGTTCATATCCTTCAATTTCATTAGGAGTTTCTAAAATCATTGGAATATCCTTAATTTTTTTATGATTAATAAATTTTAAGATTCCATCTAATCCAAGGGTTCCTTCTCCTATTCTTGCGTGTCTATCCTTCTTACTATCTAAACTATGTTGACTATCATTTAAGTGAATCATTTTTAACTTATCTAATCCTATTATCTTATCAAAGGACTCTAAAATATTATCTAAGTCATCAAGTATATTGTAACCGGCTGAAAAAGTATGACAGGTATCAAAACACACTCCTATATTATCACTATATTTAACTTTATCTATTATATCTCTAAGCTGTTCAAAGGCAAAGCCAACCTCCGTACCTTTACCCGACATGGTCTCAAGGAGTATCATAGTTTTTTCCTCTCTACTTAGTATATCATTTAATCCTTGAGATATTCTTTCAATTCCATACTCTAACCCCTTATTTAGATGATTTCCAGGATGTATAACAATATAGTTACAACTTTCTAGATGATTTAGTTTATCAATATCTTCTCTCAATCTATCCTTTGCAAATCCCCAAGTCTCTTCTTTATAAGATGCTAAATTATATGTATAAGGAGCATGGGCTAATAGTGAAACAAAATTATTCTCTTTGCATAACTCATCGGCTTTTCTCATATCTTCTAGGTCAAGCTTTCTTGCCTTCCCACCCCTAGGGTTACGAGTAAAGAATTGAAATGTATTTGCTCCTATATCAATGGCTTGTTTAACTGCTGATACATATCCCTTTGATATAGACAAATGGGCTCCAATATTCATATTATCATCTCCTTGATTTATAATATTACTTAACATACCCCTTATGATATATATTTAAACCATTGAAATATCTTATGGGAATATGAACAAATAAAAAGCCGATGATTTTTTCATCCGCTTAATATCTAATATAGTGTTTCTATTCTTTCTTTTGGGAACTAATTCTTGGAATTATCAATGAAGATATACTGTATTTTTTAGTATTATTTCTATCTTTATCTTTTTTATCTTTAAGGTAATCTTTCATTACAACTTTTAATTTATCCTGTAGCTCTTGAACCTCATCTTCAGTAAGATAATAATCATTATAATGAAGTATTTTATTGGCCTGTTGTTTTTGTCCCATATACTCAATGGATTTATAAAAATCCTTTGAAATATTTTCAAAAATTGATATTAATGCTTGATTAATGGATTCAATAACATTGCCATTTTCAGAAGAATTTAATATGCTTTTATCAATTACAAACATTTTAGCAGAAGGTAAGTAATATTTTTCTACAATTCCTAGTTTTATCTTTTCTTCCACTAATTCTAATATGCCTACTTTTAATAATGTTTTAATGTGATAATTCACCTTGGCATGGGGTTCTCCAAGTCTATCTGCAATTTGCTTTGCCGTGGCTGGTAAATCTTCAAAAGCTTCCACTATTTCAATTCTATAGGGATGGGATATAGCCTTTATTTGTTCTAAATCACTTAATACTAAAACTTCTTTCATATTATAACTCCTTTATAATACTTATTTTTTTACTTTTACAAAACTATATTCCGTTTATCAATTCAATATAGAATATAATTTATTAAACAGAATTTCAAAATAAAGCTTTTTATTTTTAATTAATGAATTAATTATATACTTGAATTCTTTAACTTAGTTATTTAATTTACTTCCATGATAAAATATGTTATATCATCATCTAAGTTCTCAATCTTTTTTACTCTAGAGTTGATTTCATTATTGAGGAATCGAATACTCTTATCTTTACTATTTAGCATAATATCTATCAATGATTCTTCATTCAATACTTTATTTTTATTTTTATCTGTTAATCCATCGGTATAGAATATAATTCTATCACCTCTATTTAATTGAATCTTACCTTTAACATATTGGGGTGTAAAAAAATCACTACATTGACATATTGGGAAGCCATGACTTTTATCTAAAAACTCATAGCTTTTATCCTTCCTAAATAGTATTGGATAACAGTTCATCCCTCCAGAACAATAAGTTAATACTTTATTTTTATTATTATATACTGCATAAAAAATTACTATATGAATTTCATTAGGCAGTCTTAAGTTATTGAACTCATTATATATTCCCTCTAAATGTTTATCTGGAGTTAATACTTTACTTTCACATTTAGTTATTGACTTCATAAAATAAGTACTTAACATAGTCAGTAATGCGGCAGGTACACCATGTCCAGATACATCTAAAATGTACATTCCTATATTATTCTCATCAATTTCAAATATATCATAGAAATCACCACTAAGTCTTTCACAGGGGAAATAATTGGCCAAAAAATCAATTCCTTTAAAACTAAGTTCATTAGATGGCAGTAAAGATTGTTGAATATTTCTAGCATAATCAATTTCTTGTAATATTCTTTCATTTACCTTTTTAATTTCCTGAGTTCTTTTATCTACTATTTTCTCTAGATTACTTGCATATAACTTTATCCTATCCTTTGCTTTTTTTATCTCCTTATATGGAATATCGATGTTATATTTAAATATAGAATAGTAGATTAAGTATATAGCAGTTATTCTATATAAATGCCCTAACAGATAGTATATATCAAATATACCCTCATATAATCTAAATTGAGCTTCACAAAGAATACTTAATATTAAACCACAGCATAGTATAATTACGTATTTGTTTTGTATTATTTTATATGTTTTTAAATAAAAAAATATTGATGTCATATGTAATATAATAATTATATATGCTATATAGTTTTTTAGTAAAGTAAACTCTTGTCCTTCTAAAAACAACAACTTTATTAAGTCTATTCTAAAATTTGAGATATAAATAGCTCCTGAAACTATTATTACCTCTAAAAATAATATAATATTTTTATTCAACTTTACTTTATAATCAAAATTAATAATTGATGTAATAAATATGCCTATGGCAATTAATAGTCTAACTACTATCCAATTTGTACTAGCTAAAACTACTGAACTTTCTTCAAATATATAAGAAATGCTTTGATATGACAAAATATGAAAAAAACCTAGAACCCCTGTAGTAAAAAATGTTATGGCTAAGACTAATAATCTTAGTCTCTTAAGGTGTTGATATGAATAATAGCAGCCATTAAATATAATAAATGATAAAATTACCCCAATTATTTCAAGTGTAATATTCAATATTAAAATATTATCTGTAGGAAACACTTCATAAATTTTATATTCAAAAATATTAACAAAACAAAGTATAATAATATAAAACGCCATTGTGACAAGTAAATATATATAATCATTATTTATTTCAAATGTTTTTCTTTCTTTTTCTGTTAGCATTTATATCCTCCGTACACTGTCCTCTGTAATATATAATTTCTACATTAATAGTAAATTTTCCTTCTTAAATTTAAGTATAAAAACGCTGTATAGCTCCTTAATAATTATTAAGGAGCTATAATAGTTGATATTCACCAATATATTCATACATATGGGAAACTCCATATTTTTCATACAGGTTGTCAGAGTTAGAAAACTTCCAACTCCCTTTAACTCCAATTTCCTTTGCAACTAATTGAAAGTATAACATTACTATGCCACAATCTATTTTGAAATAATTTGTTTTGTCATTAGTTATGCTATTCTTATGTTTTTTTGATAAAATTATAACTTTATTTTTATCCATTATAAAATTCCAAGGTTGTTTATTGGCCCATGAAGGAGCAAATCTAGCATAGTTTACTATTTTATGTACATTTGTTTCTAAATCATTTTTAGGTTTTCTATTGTTTTCCCAGTAGTCAAAAAATAATATTTCATCTACCCTTTTTCTTGTGGATTCAATGTTTCCTATGCCCTTAAAAAGTTTCTGAGAAAAATGTTTTTTCTCCAAACCTATAGGAGTTATTGCTAAAATATCTAAATTATGATTATTATTATCAAGAATTTTATTAAACTTTTCTCTATAAAAAAATAACTCAATCCAACAAGTTCCTAAGCCCATTTCTTGGGCTTCAATCATAAGCCTTTCCATTCTAAAGCCTAGGTTTTCTAGATACTTACCTTTTTTTTCAGTAAATGCTACAATATAATGAGGAGCTTTTATCATATTTCCTAAGTATCCTCCATAACCCTTTAATTTATTATATAATTCTCCACCATTTTCAACTAATTGAAATTTCAGTTCTATATATGGGTCTAAGGCTTTAGATTTATTTCCCACATCTACTATATAATTTAATTTCTCAAGGTTTATCCTATTTTCCAAAAAATTTCTGACGGATTTTCGTCTTTCTAAGATAGTAATTATGTTCATACCTATCAATCCCCTAAAATATGCTTAATCTAAACTCCTTAGATAAATCTTCCAAAAGTTTTACTCCAGCAATACTATTTCCTTTTCTATCAAGGGCTGGACCTATAACTCCTATTCCCATTTTATTTGGCACGGCACAAACTATTCCTCCACTTACTCCACTCTTTGCTGGTATCCCGACATTTATTGCAAATTCACCTGATGCATCATACATACCACAGGTTACCATAAATGTCTTAACTATCTGGGTTAGATATTTAGGTACAATGGGCTTGCCCGTTTCCCAATTTGCCCCCTGATTTGCTAAAAACATTCCTATATTTGCTACATCTTCACAGGTAACCTCTATAGAACATTGTTTGAAATATAGGTCAAGTACTTCTTCAATGTCTCCTTCTAAAATGCCTACATCCTTTAAAAAATATGCTATAGATCTATTTCTATCTCCTGTTTCCTTCTCACTTAAATATACATCCATATTTATATTAAGATTAGGATTATTAGATATTTTTCTAAAAATATTGAGAATCCTTTCAAATTTTTCTTGAGCATTTTCACCCTTAATCATGGATGTTACTGTGATAGCTCCTGCATTTATCATTGGATTCAATGGTTTAGACGGATTTAATGTCTCTAACTTTCTTATTGAATTAAATGGATCTCCTGTTGGTTCTTTCCCTACCTTCTCGAAAACCTTTTCTTCACCATTATCCAATAATGCTAACATTAATACTATGGGTTTTGACATACTTTGAAGTGTAAATCTAGTCTTATAATCTCCAGCCCTGTATACATTTCCTCCAGTGTCCACAACAACAACACCTAAACTTTCAGAATTCATCTTACTGAGCTCAGGTATATAATCAGCCACTTTACCATATTTTGTCCAATGCCTATTTTTTTCAACAAGTTCGTCTAATAGAAATTGCATACTAATCACCCCTATTATGATTATTACAATTTCTACTATAACATATGAAGCTCCTATATAAAACAACTTCCTCCAATAAATTCTTTTAAAATTGATGTTTGAGGAATATAATTATCCTTATCTATTGATTTAAAGTAGCTAAGGAATTTCAATAGCCTTTTAGCCTCAGAATACTCCGCATCTTTTTCACTGACTTCCTTTAAAAGTGGCTCTGCATATTTTTTTAAAACTGCTAATTCATAAATCAGTGCTGAGTTAAACATTACATCTGCTTCCTCTTGATAAGGAAATATATTTCTTTCTTCTCCCCTTCTAACTGAAGGCCAAAGTTTTATAGTATTTAAGGCAGAATGACCCCTATACTTGCTATCCCTTACAATTCTTCGTATTAGTCTAGTATCTGTCGTAGGTATTCTATTATGGTCATCAATATTCAGCTGTGTAAGGGCACTTATATATATTTTAAACTTTTTATCATGGGATATATTTTCTGTTAATCTTTCATTTAATCCATGTATCCCCTCAATAATTATAGGTTGTTTACTTGTTATTTGTAGTATTTTCCCTTTATACTCCTTTTTGCCCTTTACAAAATTAAATGTAGGCACATGGACTTCCTGCCCTTGTATAAGCTTAGTCAATTGATCATTGAAAAGATTTAAATCGACTGCTTCTAAGGCTTCAAAGTCATATTCTCCATTTTCATCCATGGGTGTATTTTCTCTATCAACAAAATAATCATCAGTTGAAAGGGTAATAGGGTCTAATCCGTTTACCCTAAGCTGTATCATAAGTCTTTGGGCAAATGTGGTTTTTCCCGATGAAGAAGGACCAGCTATAAGTACTAATCTTTTATCACTTTCAGTAATCATGTCTGCAATTTGGGCTATCTTTTTCTCATGAAGTGCTTCAGCTATTCTGATTAACTCTGGATATTTATTATTCTCAATAATATCATTTAAATTGGCTACATATCCTACATTTAAAATATTGCCCCAATTTTCAGCTTCTTTAAATATGGATGAAAGTTTAGGTTGCTTTATAAACTTAGGGATCTCATTGGGCTTATCAGTTGTTGGATATTGGATTACTACCCCTGGCATTTGATATTTAAGCTTAAACTTTTTCAAGTATCCTGTGCTAGGAACCATATATCCATAGAAATAGTTTTTAAGCCATCCACAGGAATAAATGTTAATATTATCCTCATCTCTATATTTCAATAGTTTTTCCTTTGCTTCCATACCAAACTTTCTAAATATTTTTTTAGCTTCTTCTTTTGGTATACTACTTTTTTCAAATTCTATATCTTCTTCTACTATCTCCCTCATTCTATTTTCAATAGCCTCAACATCCTTTTCATTTATAGGTCTTTTGTAATGAATTTCACAATACAACCCCTTACTAAGGGAGTGCTCTACACTTACTCTACAACCTTCTAGGATTTCCATGGCTGACCGAATAAAAATGAATGCCAAACTTCTTTTATATATTCTTTGTCCATCGGCACTAGTAATATCTATAAATTCTAAAGTTGAATCTTCATTAAGTATATAGTTTAATTCCCTTAAATTATTATTAACTTTAGCCGCCACAATTAAATCAGGATATTTTTCATTTACCTTATTTTTAATAGTATTTAAATGGGTACCCTTACTTACTTCTAAAATTGTTTTGTCCTTTAATTCAATTTTGATAATATCCTTTGACATTTTCATATCCCCCTAAAACATATTATATAATAACTATACCACTACCCCGGTTATAATAAACTTGATTTAGCAAAAAATTAGTAAGTTCCTGTGATCACAGGAACTTAAATACAAATTTATTGCATTGGTCTTGCAGGTCTTGATATTTCACTTAAAGCATCTCCAGCTTCATCTACATAAATATTTTGAGTAGAAAGGTCACCAATTGAAACCATTCCTACTAACTTCCCATTTTCTACCACAGGCAACCTTCTTATTTGATTTTCTGCCATTAGTCTAGCAGCTTCATGGACATGGGCATCAGGTGATATTGTAATTAACTGTGTAGACATTACTTCCTTAGCCTTGTTTTTACCTCTATTTCCTTCTGCTACATTTCTCAATACAATATCTCTATCTGTAACTATACCTACTACATTTTGATTTTTGTCACATACTGGCATTGATCCAACATTTAGTTCCTTCATTTCTTTTGCTATTTCACTTACATTGCTTGATAAGTCTACTGCTTTTACGTTTGTAGTCATAATATCTCTTACTTTCATACATGCACCTCCTTTTAGTTTTATCACTAATAGGATTTGCAGATGAATAATAAAATAAACAAAAGACCAAAGAAAAATCTTTGGTCTTAGTAGAAAAATGTAGTAATGTTATTCAACCTTTCCAATTTTATTAAATGGAAATAATCTTACTAATACTTTTCCTCTTATTGAATCAACTTCTACCGGTCCAACTTTAGGATCTCTACTATCTAAACTATTTTGCCTATTATCTCCCATCACAAATACATGGTCTTTGGGTATTGTCATTTCCACAGAACCAGGAGTATAGCTTCCGTTTATATAATCTTCATCTAATTCTTCACCATTGATATATATTCGTCCCTCTTCTATTACTATTTCATCACCTTCAACAGCCACAACTCTTTTTATAAGATCCTTTTCTTTTCCATCTGCTGTTGTTAGATGGGATTTAAATACTACTATATCTCCACGCTCTGGTTCATGAATCATATATGGTATTTTGTTTATAATAAGGTAGTTATTTTCTTCTAAAGTTGGATACATTGATTGTCCTCTAACTAAAGTCGGTCTTATAAAAGTAGTTATTATAAGGGCAATAACTATAGAAATAACTATAGTCTTTATCCACTCAAAAACTTCTTTCATCACTTTGCATCACCCTTTCTAAGTCTCATAATCTATAATACCACTATTTTAAAACTGGTACAATAATTAATACAATTTATGCTTTACTAAAGACTAAACCCTTCTATATTAATTTATCAATTATTTCATTAATCTCTTTACTTTCCTTAGTTATAACTTTATCACCAATAACTAGTTTATATGCATGTAAAACTTGTGTTGAAATACCCTTTATTTTACTTCCGCCATACTTAGTATCTCCTATTATTGGATGTCCTATTTTACTTAATGAGGCTCTTATCTGATGGGTTCTTCCTGTTAAAATCTCGACCTCTAATAATGTAAATTTGTTAAAATGCTTTAGTGGTTTATATTTAGTATGAATAAATCTTCCTTCATTATTTAAGTTATTATTATTAATTCTAACTACATTTTTATTTCTATCCTTAATCAAATATCCTTTAATTTCTCCGCTTTTTTTAACATTTCCATGAACTATACATTGATAATATTTTTTTATGACTCTTTTTCTCATTAAATCATTATATTTTTTTAGTGCTTCGTAATTCTTACAAAACAACACTAACCCACTAGTATTTCTATCTAATCTATTAATACTTGCAGGTTTAAAAGTCCTAGTTATAAGATGCCTTAAATATATGTGCACTCTTGTGGTTAATGTTTTTTTATATTCATCTTTACTAGGATGTGTCAATAATCCACTTGGTTTATTAACAACTAAAATATCATCATCTTCATAGACTATATCTAAATCTACATTACCACTTGATACAACTTTTTCTTCCTTTCGTAACTCCCCAATGGTTTCGTCACTTAAGTATATTTGTAATTTATCTCCTAAATTTAAACTATACTTTTCCTTTTCCCTTTTACCATTTACTTTTATTAACTTCTTTCTAATAAGTTTATATATATTTGATCTTGTTGTATTATTAAAGTACTTTAATAAAAATCTATCTAATCTTTGATTGGCTTCATTTTCCCCTATAATAATTTCTTTCATTTCTTTCACCGCTTTCTAAATAACCTTTATTTCAATAATTGTATAATCATGATATGGTTTAAATCCTATTGTATTATAAACTTTTAAAGCCTCAGTATTGGTTTTAGATACTATAAGTGTTGGTATCTTATTTCTTTGTATAATACGGTCACATAATTTAGAAACAATAGCCTTTGCAAATCCTTTGCCCCTGCTTTTATTAGTAGTATACACTCCTCCTATTTCGTTTACTAAGGATGTTACAGTTTGTATAAAGGCCTGGGCTTTTATTTCATCTTTTTCTAAAAGATACATATACTCTTCTTCTTTAGTTCTATCGTAAATTTTATTTTTTAATTCATTTATAGCATGGGGATTTCTACCAAAGGATTTTTCAACTTCAATTAAAAAATTAATAGATTTTGAGAAATCAAAGTCTTTAGCATTTATAATTAAATCCTGAGAAATCCACGGTTTAAAATCTTCCTTTCCTAAAGTCATATACATACAGTCATCATATTTATAGCATTTAGTAGTTTTCTCCATGCATTTATACAGGGGAGCTACCAATTCAGTAGGTCCAAATATATAATTGGGTTTATGCTTCTTTATGGTTTTTAAAAGAATAATTTTATTTAGGATTCTTTTATCATCATAACAAAAATTCAAAACTCCCATATTGTTAAAGAAAAAAACTCCTTTTAATATATTATTAACAAAATACCCATAATAATCTCCACTTCTTTTTTGATATTCAATATTTTTAATTCCATATTTTTCGATATTATTAATCATGAAACTATTAATTATAGGACGTTTATTTAGGTAATCTTTGGCATTATTTATGTCTTCATTTCCTAGTAAAGTGAATTCTTCCATATATTTACCTCCCAATAGAGCTATCCATACCTAATATATGAATATTCTACAAAAAGTATAAATTTCCTTCACAAACATGTCTTTAAGATTATTGAAATGATAATAACCTTTATGGTATTCTATAGTTGCAGCCAACTATGAGAAAGGGGTCTTTTAGTGATAGAGAAAATAAAGAACTTTTTTTATGATTGTAGTGATTTATTATTAGGCTTTATAATTACTGTTGTTATGTTTGGAATTATTTTCTGGAAACTGATGGGTATTATGATTCTACCTATGGATTTAGATGTTTTTAAGTCCATTAATAGGGAAAATGATAATATTGCTATTACTATCCCTTCAGATGAAAAGTCAAATAATATCGAAGAAAGTGAATCCATACCAATAGAACCTTTAGGTGAACAAACAAGTAATGAAGAAATAATACAGGTTAATCCTATTGAGTACAAAGATATTACTATTAGTATTCCTAAAGGAGCTACAGGATATAGTATAGCTAAACTGCTAAAATCTAAGGGGATCATTGAAAACACAAATGAATTTGTATCTAGAGTGGAAGAATTAGAACTTGGTCCAAAACTTAGATTTGGTGATTTTACTATCAATACTGGAAATTCTATAGATGAAATAATATACATAATAACTGGTATTAAATAAAGATAAGCTGATAGATGATCTATCTATTAGCTTATCTTTTTTATTATGGTAAATTCCTATATACATCATCTTTCATATGGAATCCATCCTTTATTACTGTTTCATCGATATTATATTTATCTACGGCAATAGGTTCAATTACATAATAGGGAACATATCCTTTCCCATTAAAGATTTTATTTTCTATATTAATATCTTGTCCCTTTGCAAGTGCTATGGCAATTTCAGCAGAGGCTTCTGCCAGTTTATCAATCGGTTTATAGACCGTCATTAATTGAGTTCCTTCTACAATTCTTTGACAAGCTGTTAAATCCGCATCCTGTCCAACAACAGTTATTTTACCAGCCAATCTATGTTCCGATAAAGCTTCAATTATTCCATCCGCCAATCCATCATTCCCTGCTATTATTGCATCAATCTTATTACCTTCTTGTAATAGCTCATCTATCACTTTAAAGGCATGTTCCTTCATCCAATTAGGTGACCTTTCTTCACGAATAATCTTAATATCTTCCTTTATAACTTTGGGATTTAATACTTGTTCGTATCCTTTCTTTAACAAAGTTGTATTATTATCAGTTTCGGGCCCATTTATTATGACATAATTTCCTTTTTGTACTTTATTAATAGCATATTCTGCCATAAGCTTTCCTACTTTAACATTGTCAAAGGATATATACATATCCACATCAGAGTTTAGAACCAGTCTGTCATAGGAAATGACCTTAACATCTTTTTCCTTTGCAAGTTCAACAGCATAGGATGCCTTTATCAAATCATTTGGAGCTATTATTAACACATCTATATCTTGATCTAGTAAATATTTCACCTGTTTAATCTGGTCATTATCGCTATTATTAGCATTTTGAACTAAAATATCAGCACCAAGTTCTTTAGCCTTAGCCATCAAAATATCTCTATCCTTTATCCATCTTTCTTCTTTTAAAGTACCTAAGGAAAAGCCTATTTTCACATCACTATCCACTATACCTTCATTACTTTCATCAGCTTTTATTGTATAATTATTTTCGATATAAGATTTAATATTGATAATAACAAGAATTATTACTGTAATAAATAGAAGAAAAATTACAGTTTTCTTATACTTATTTTTCTTCATCATATCACCTCTTGTGATATTGAATTAATTCTAAAATCGCTCGGTGTCATACCAGTTACTTTTTTAAATATTTTGCTAAAATAATTTGGATCACTATATCCTATTTCAAAGGATACTTCCTTTATACTTATATTTAAATTTTTAAGCATTTCTTTAGATTTTTCTATTCTCAATTCAGTTAAGTAATCCACGAAATTTTTTCCCATAGAATCTTTAAAGAATTTACTAAAATAATGATAACTCATATTTATTTCCTTCGCTACGTCATCCAAACTGATGTTTTTATTATAGTTTTCATCAATATAATTTATTGCCTTTACTATTAATCCATTTAGTTCGTGTTTTCTAGAATTGTTAACCCTTTCAATTATATTTTGTATATGATTGATATAGCTTATTTTTATATTCCTTATATCCTTGATTTTTAATATATGAATTAAAAAATCTTGAACTGAAAAATTTTGATTGATTACTTCATAGGGAATAGATCTCTGTAAAACTATCAAAAGCTCCAACAAACTTGATTTTATCTTATCTATATCTTCTTTATAGTTTATAGAAAGTCTTAAAAATATTTCCTCAAAGACTTCTAAGGCGCCTTTTACATCTCCTTTAATAATTCTCTGAATCATTTCTTTCTCATCCTTTAAAGAATAGGATTCTTCTTTAATAATTGGTAATCCAACATCTTCAAAATGATTTACAATTTCTTCATTTAAAACAGTTGCTGCCATATATGCTTCATTATATGATTTGGAAAAGTTTTCCATTGGGTATATTGTTCCTATGCCAATCTTATAATTTATATCAATACTTCTATTAATTCTTTCAACTATTTTTGTGGCAATTTTAATGGAATAATTTCTAATATCATAGTAGTCTTCATTTTTATCATAGGGAATATATGCTACTATCCTGTCTAATAGGGGAGGACCTACTAAACAATTTATTAGACTTTTAATCTCTAAACTGAAAATATCGAAAAACTTTTGCTTTTGAAGACTTCTTTTAAGATTTTCTTCCTTTATCAAACTTTTATTATCTTCTACTAAAGCCATCATAATATAACCTTTTTTAAGCTTTATATTAAAAATCTCCTCATAAAATTCTATGTCCTTTATTGAAGCACTATTAAACAACTGAGAGTATATGAATTGTCCTTCTAATATAGGTAAAATTTTGTTTATTTTTTCCTTTAACATCATTTCTCTTTGAATTGCTTCTTTTTTTAATGATATACTTTTATTTAAATCTTCAAGAACCTTTATTAGCTTCTCTTTATTTATGGGTTTTAATAGATACTCAAAAACCCCTAAATTAACGGCTTCCTTAGCATATTCAAAATACTCGTAAGCTGTAATTATTACGAATTTTATATTATTATTAGAATCTTTTATACTTCTAATGGCATCTATCCCATTAATCCCTGGCATTCTTATATCCATAAAAATTACATCGGGCTTTAAGTCCAATGCCATCTCTATGGCTTGTCTTCCTGTTCTTGCACATCCAACTATTTCAACATCATCTACAAATTTTTTTACAATAAATTTAATTGACTCAATAACTATATGTTCATCGTCAGCTATTAAGAGCTTCATCATATTGAATCACATCCTTATTATAAGGTATTTTTATTGTAACTTTAGTTCCTACACCTACCCGACTTTCAATATTTATTATATCTTTCACTTCTAAAACATTGAAAAAAAGTCTTAGTCTATCTATTACGTTATTTATACCTATACCTGTAACATGCCTTTTTGAAGATTCATTATCAATGTCTAAATACATAATTTGATTTATCCTTTCTTGTTCTATACCTATTCCATTATCTACAACTTCTATTAATACATTGTCTTTTTGTATTTTGACATTTAAATGTATTTCTCCATCTCTTTCTAAATCTTCAAGTCCATGTATATATGAATTTTCAATAATAGGTTGAAGGATAATACATGGGATTTTTATGTCTAGTACACTTTCATCTATATCTGAATAAAAATTTATCTTATCTCCAAATCTTGTTCTTAAAATGTACATGTAATTTTTTACATAATTAATTTCATCCCTTAAACTCACAGGTTCATCAAGTTTTCTCAAGTTATACCTAAAAAGGTTTGCTACACTTTCTATAAATTCCGAAGATCTGTCAGCACCTTCCATCATAGAAAGTTGAGAGGCAGCATTTAAAGTATTGAAAAGAAAGTGGGGATTTATTTGGGATTGAAGGGATTTTAGTTCAGCGTCCTTTAATAAACTTTTCATTTTTAGATTTTGCATCTCTTGTTCTTTAATTTTCTTCTCCATTTCAGCCTGTACTTTTATCTCTTCTATGTGTGTCTTAATACTTATAACCATTTTATTAAAGGCTTCGGTTAATATATTTATTTCATCATCTGCTTTAATTTGAACTGGGTCTATATTATAGTCTCCCTTAGAAACCCTCTCAGCAGAATGAGATAATTCTATTATAGGTTTTGTCAACCTATATGTATAAACAATGGATATAAGAATACTTATTATAGTAGATGTAATTATCAGAAATAAATTAAAATAACTAATATAATTCATATTTCTAGTTGTTGAAATATACTTTTCAGAACCTTTTTGAAGTTTATTATTAAGTAAATTGTTTATATAAAATTTAATATATTCACTTATCTCATTTGCTCTTTTATAGTGATTAACATATTCATTGCTTATTCTTCCTCTTTTAGCATTAATAGCTTTATCAGTCTCCCGTAAAAGTTCATCCATCATAAAACCTATATCCTTAAGCATTATCTTATCAATTTCATAAACTGCTTCCCTAGAAATATCCATTGATTTTTCTTGAAGATTATTGTAAATAGTATAATAATTTAGAATAGAATCTGAGGATTTTGTAGTAAGATACCTTTCAACCGACATCATAAGGGAATTCACATCGTTATTTAAATCATTTAAATATACATAATCAGAGATCATTGATTCAAGTCTTGTCAATACTAATTTGGCATTATAATAGGAGAAACCACTAACTAATCCCAAAAGTATGACTATAACCAAATAGTAAAATAAAAGTTTTCTTCTCATTCCTGTAAATTTCAGATATCCTTTTATCATTATTTCACCAACTACTTATTTAGATTTCTATTTATTTCATCTAATGTTACATTTGTTATGACCTTTACCCCTGTATCAATAAATGTAGATACATTATTATTTTCTTTTATATTAGTAAGTGCCTTTAAACTTTCATAACCTATTTTATAGGGGTCACTCATGACAGTTCCATATATTATTCCTTTTTCTATATATCTTAAAATTTCATCTGTGTCTCCATAGCCTACAATAGTTATATTATCTACTTTATTATAATTAACAATCTGATGGGCAACTCCTATTGTATCTACTGAATTAGTAGCGTATATGGCATCAATATTTTCATCTTCACTTATGATAGATATTGTAATCTCCCCTGCACTTAAAATTCCCATTTGGGAAGTATAGATTTTTTGCACCTTCATTTCTGGATAATCTTTAATCCCGTTTAGAAATCCATTGATTTTAAGGTTAGGACTTACTTCCTCAAATTCATAATCTCCACTTACAATTATTCCTATGTTTGCTTTCCCCTTTGTGGCATCTATCATAAGTTTCGCAGCTTCTTTTCCCAATTGGAAACTATTTGTTCCAACAAAGGCCTTTCGATTACTATTTTTATCATCATTTTCAATAGTAACTACTGGAATCCCCCTATCATAGGCTTTATTTATTAGTGAGGTAAAATCAACCCCATTAGATACGTGGGTTATAATTCCATCAACTTCTGAAGTAACTGCTATATCAAGGAATTTAAGTTCTTCACTGGGATTATTAAATCTTGGGGCATTGAATTCAACTACTATTCCTAATTCTTTAGCTGCACTTTCTATTCCTTGTTTAATTTCTTTCCAAAAAGGGTCAACGGAGTTTTCTCCTATTACATAAAAATGATATTTAGGTTTCGATTGGGAGAATACCTTTTCCTCTTTGTTAATATAATAAAAAAATATAATATTAATAACTATGAGCATAATCAAAATCCATATTATATTTTTTTTAAAAGAATTTATTATACCCTTTATTTTATTCATTTACATACTACCTCTTCTTATAGAATGATTATACTTTTAATTAATAAAATTCGATATATATTGAAAATCACCTTCTTGTTTTTTACAATTGCTTATAAACTCCAATATAAGCTTAAATAAAATCACTTTTTTGCATATAGAAAAGGATGGTTTCCCATCCTTTTCTACTTATCTAAATCTAAAATTTCCATGACTTTTTTTAATCTCTCTCTTTGTTTATCGTTTAAATTATTTTCTAATTGCTCTATGGCCTTTTTATGCTTTTTAAACTTTCTCTTTATTTCTTTTGTTCCTACTTTTTCTTTAATTTTTTCTATTTCTTTGAGTATTTCATCTTCACTTTTGTCTTCATAATTTCCCTTTACTTTCGCCAATATCTCCTTTGCTTCTTGGATCTTTTCCTCTTTACCTTG
>CBETVX010000047.1:0-23453 GCA_965539935.1 uncultured Eubacteriales bacterium
ATTTTCTTAAATAAAGAATTTTATGCCTTAATTGATATTATTTTTTTATTGTAATAAAAGTGTGTTTCAATCTGAATTTAAGTTTTTAAAAAATCCTATCAATTTAAACATAAAATCTTGACAGTATAAAAATAGTATTATATTATAAGTATGACGAAATAACGAACTATATTCGTATATACGAACAGAGGTGTTTTATGAAAATAAATAGGACTACACAAAGAACTATAAGAATATTAGATTTGATATCAAAAAATCCAAATGGATTGAGTCTCACCGAAATATCTAAGGCTTTAGAAATTCCCAAAACAAGTGCCTATGATATTGTTAATACACTTTTGCACATGAATGTAATAACTGAGTTAGATCATGAGCTTAAAAAATTTGGTATAGGGTTAAAGGCATTTGAAATAGGAAGCGCCTATATACAAAATACTGAACTTGTAAAGATTGTAGAAAGACCACTTAAAGAGTTGGCCGATAGGCTCCATAGAACAGTTTTTCTAGGAGTAGAAAGTGGGGGAGAAATAACATATTTAAATAAGTATGAACCTAATATAGCTATTATTACCACAGCAAATTTAGGTTCTAAAAACCCAGTTTACTGTACAGGATTGGGGAAATCGATTTTAGCAGGATATAGTGCAGAAAGATTAAATGAAATATTAGATAATATAGAGTTAGTACCAAAAACAATGTATACGATCACAACTAAAGAAGAACTATTATTAGAGCTTGAGAAAATACGCCATAGGGGATATGCCTTAGACAATAGAGAATTGGAGGAAAATATGTTTTGTATTGCTGCACCAATTTTCAACCATAAAAATGAAGTGGTGGCAGCCATAAGTTCTGCAGGAATATATGATGAAAAAATTGATGTGTCAAAATATGGAGAAATAGTAAGTAAAACTGCCCTAGGAATATCGAAAAAACTAGGGTATATGAAAGATAAATTATATTAATCATTAAGGGGGATAGAAATGAGAAGATTAGAAATCATTAAAAAAATTATGGATGAAGGAATTGTAGCAGTAATCAGAGCTACATCTAAAGAAGAAGGAGAAAAAATAATTGATGCAGTAACAAAGGGTGGCATTAATTGTATTGAAGTTACTATGACAGTACCTGGAGCTATTGATATTATAAAAGATTTAGCTAATAAGTATAAAAATGATCCTAATATTATAATAGGTGCAGGTACAGTACTTGATAGTGAAACAGCTAGAATGTGTATATTAGCTGGAGCTGAATACATAGTAGGGCCAAATTTCAATCCTGAAGTTGTTAAGCTTTGTAATAGATATAGGGTTCCAGTTATGCCAGGGATTATGACTGTGAATGAATTAGTTGAGGCATTGGAATTAGGAGTAGAGATTCTTAAGGTTTTCCCAGGAAGTGCCTATGGCCCATCAATAATAAAGGCATTTAAAGGACCAATACCACAAGCTAACTTCATGCCTACAGGTGGTGTAAGTTTAGATAATATAGATGAATGGATTAAAAATGGAGCAGTGGCAGTTGGGACTGGAAGCAGTTTAACTAAGGGCGCTAAAACAGGAGATTACCATTTAGTTACTGAAACTGCAAGAAAATTTGTTGAAACTGTAAAAGAAGCTAAAGAAAAATACGGAAAATAATATATTATATAAGGGGTGTATATAAATGAAAAAAGTAGTTACTATGGGAGAAATAATGTTAAGACTTTCTACACCAGGATATCAAAGATTTGTCCAATCTGATTCCTTTGATGTTGTATATGGTGGAGGAGAAGCAAATGTTGCAGTATCATTAGCAAATTATGGACTTGATGCCCATTTTGTAACTAAGGTTCCTAATAATCCAATAGGACAAAGTGCATTAAATCATTTAAGAAGATTTGGAGTAAATACTGATTATATTGCTAGAGGTGGAGAAAGACTTGGCATATATTTTTTAGAAACAGGGGCCTCAATGAGACCTTCAAAGGTTGTATATGACAGAGCTCATTCTGCTATAGCAGAAGCTGATATAAGTGATTTTGACTTCGATGCTGTATTTGAGGGTGCTGAGTGGTTTCACTTTTCTGGAATAACTCCAGCATTAAGCGATAAAGCAGCTGTTTTAACTGAAGAAGCCCTAAAGGCTGCCAAAAGACATGGGGTGACAGTAAGTGTAGACCTTAACTATAGAAAAAAATTATGGACTCCTGAAAAGGCACAAAAAGTTATGACAAAGCTTATGGAATACGTTGATGTTTGTATAGGAAATGAAGAAGATGCTGAAAAGACATTAGGATTTAAACCCGGTGAAACAGATGTAACTAAAGGAGAACTAGAACTTGAAGGATATAAGCAAATTTTTAAGGAAATGAAAGAAAAGTTCAATTTCAAATATGTAGTTACTACACTTAGAGAAAGTTATTCAGCTTCTGACAATGGATGGTCAGCTTTAATTTATGATGGTAATGAGTTCTATCATTCTAAAAAATATGATATAAGAATAGTTGATAGAGTAGGTGGAGGAGATTCCTTTGCAGGAGGTCTTATATACTCATTAGTAACAGGTAAAGACTTTAAGGATGCATTAGAGTTTGCTGTTGCAGCCTCTGCAATGAAACATACAATACCAGGGGACTTTAACTTAGTATCAGTTGATGAAGTTATGACATTAGTTGAGGGAGATGCTTCTGGTAGGGTACAAAGATAATTAATGCCTCACATTTCTAATTATATATATATTATAAAAAACATAGAGACTAGTATCCTAGGTCTCTATGTTTTTTTTGTTATAAGTTGTAATACAACTAGCCATTCAATTGTATAAATATTAATTGCTAAAATATTAAAAATAATTATTAAAACTGTTCTTAAATATATAAATCACTTAATTAAAATCAATTAATATCCAATTTAAGAACTAATTGACAAAAAAATAAAGAAATATATAATTTAAGTATATAAACTTGTACGACAACTAATCATGTATTTAAATTTAATTTCAAATTAGTAGGAGGAAAAAATGCTTAACAGTCAAAAAATGAGAAAATTAGCTGTTGAAATGGATGCACTTAAAATAGGGATGGGATGGACTATTAATGATTTAGATAAGCCTCAAATATTTTTGCAAAGTACTTGGGGTGATAGTCACCCAGGAAGTGCACATTTAAACAAATTTGTTTACTTAGCAGAGAAAACGTTTGTTGAGCTTGGGGCAAAACCAGCAAAATATACAACGACGGATATTTGTGATGGAATAGCACAGGGACATGATGGAATGAACTTTTCTTTGTTATCTAGAGAAATGATATGTAATATGATAGAAACACAAGGATCAGCAACCCCCTTTGATGGTGGTATGTTTATATGTAGTTGTGATAAAGGGGTTCCAGCACATTTAATGGCCATAGCTAGACTTAATATGCCTTCTATAGTATTTACAGGTGGGCTTATGAAGGCAGGGCCTAATAACCTTACATTAGAGCAGATTGGAACATATAGTGCAAAACTAGAAAGGGGAGAAATTTCTGAAGAGGAATTTAAAGAGAAACAGTATACTGCCTGTGCATCTTGTGGAGCTTGTGCCTTCATGGGAACTGCTGCCACAATGCAAATTATGAGTGAAGCTTTAGGACTTGCACTTCCAGGTACAGCTGTGATGCCAGCTACTTTAGTTGAAATGGAAGATGGATGTAAGAAAGCTGCGGCTCGATTACTTGAATTGATAAAGAAGGATATTAGACCATCAGATATTTTAACTAAAGAAGCCTTTGAAAACGCAATAATGGTACATGCAGCAGTAGCAGGGTCAACTAATGCTATGCTTCATCTTCCAGCTATAGCACATCAAGTAGGAATAGAGTTGGAAGTAGATTTATTCGATAAAATACACAGGAAAATACCTTATATAACTAATATAAGGCCAAGCGGTTTTTTTCCTGGACAGTATTTTTGGTTTGCAGGAGGTGTACCTGCAATAATGGAATCTATAAAAGAATATTTACACTTAGATGTCATGACTGTAACTGGAAAAACACTTGGAGAAAATCTTGAGGATCTTAAAAAGACTGATTACTATGAAAAATCTCATAAGTATCTCAATGACTTAAGGGTTAAAAGAGAAGAAGTTATTACAACAATTCATAAACCGTTACAACTAGAAGGTGCAATAGCAGTATTAAAAGGAAATTTAGCTCCTGAAGGATCAGTTGTGAAACATTCCGCAATAGCTAAGGAAATGATGAAAGCTATACTTGTAGCACGACCTTTTGATTCGGAAGAAGAAGCTTTTGATGCTGTAGTAAACAAGAGAATAAAGCCAGGAGATGCAGTATTTATAAGATATGAAGGACCAAAAGGTAGTGGTATGCCTGAGATGTTTTATACAACGGAAGCAATAGCAAGTGATCCACAATTAGTATCATCTATAGCTCTTATTACAGATGGTAGATTTTCTGGAGCAACAAGAGGACCCGCAATAGGGCATGTATCACCAGAAGCCAGTGAAGGTGGTCCAATTGCTTTAGTTGAAGAAGGAGATCTAATAAAAATAGACATACCCGGTAGAAGATTAGATATTATTGGTATTAAAGGTGAATTAATGACAGCTGAACAGATAGATAAAGTATTAGAAAACAGAAGAAAAAGATGGATAAAGCCAGTAGATCATTCTAAGGGAGTTTTGAAGATATATAAAAAGTTAGCAGTATCACCTATAAAGGGTGGATATATGGAATAATTTGAAAGGTTGTTGGTTGATATTGATTATTTTCCCTAATATATTTAAAAATGAAAAAATCTAGGGATAAAGGCTTATGAAAGAGAAAAAGTTGTTTTACAAGTTATTGTAAAATAATAAAAATATTAATATAATATAGCAAAAATTAGTAATATTATGGAAAAAATTATAAAAACAAAAAATATTTGACAATATTTTTACGAAATTGTATAATTATTAAGGAAAAGGTTGTCATACAAGCTATGCATTAACGAGATATTGCTTTAAAGCAATAAAGTTGTGGGGTTTATAGTATTATGGATAAATTAAATGCCAGTGATAAAGTATATAAAATAATTGAACAAAAAATATTAAGTCAAGAGTGGACACCTGGAATGAAAATTGCATCAGAAAACAAGTTATCGAAAGAACTTGGAGTTAGTAGAATGTCAGTTAGAGAAGCAATGGAAAAACTTGTGGCTCTTAATGTATTGACTAAAAGACAAGGTGAAGGAACTTTTGTTAATGATTTGAATCCATCTATATATTTAAATGGACTTATACCAATGATTTTATTAGATAAAGATAATTTAATAGATATTTTAGAGTTTAGATCAATTTTAGAAGTTGATAGTACAAGACTATGTGCCGAAAGGTGTTCCCATGAAGATATATTATATCTAGAAAAATGCTATGAAAAAATGGTAAAAAACAAAAATAATTCAGAAGAGTTTTATTTGGCAGATTATAAGTTTCATATGGGGATAGCTAAGGCAACGAAAAATACGCTTATTATCAAAATTAATAGTATAATGACAGATTTACTTATATTTCATCAAAAGGAAATTCATCAATATCTTGGACCACAAGGAGGCTTAAAGGAGCATATAAAAATTTTAGATGCTATTAAAAATAGGGATTGTGAACTTGCAGCTCTTTTTATGAAAAGGCATATACAAAGTACGTTAAATAGAATACGTAAAATCAAATCTAATGGTAAAGGATAAAAATTTAATTATTATTGTTAATATTTTATCACACATAAAATAAATTTTAAGCCCTGTTATTTTATTCTACTAGCTTTTTAAATAGATACTAAATTTAAGATGTTTAGTAGAATTTAAAGTCATATTTATTTTTAAAATTTATAAGACTTTTTTAGGAGGGGAAAAAATGAAAAAATTTATGTCATTATTTTTGGTGATAGTCTTAACATTTTCTTTAATGTTAACGGGATGTACTAGTCAAGATGTTTCTTCTGATAAAGAAGAAGGTACTGGAAGTGAAAAGAAAGAAGAAAAACCTATTAAGATTGTTGCTGCACATAATCAAACTTCACCTGAAAACCCTTACCAAGTTGGTATGTTAAAATTCAAGGAAGTTGCAGAAGAAAAATCTAATGGAAAAATTGAAGTTGAGGTTCATGCTGGGACACTTGGTACAAGTGAGTCTGAATTAGTTGAGAAATTAGAACTTGGAGCAGCTGATATTGTATTGGTTTCTCCTGGATTCATGACTAAAACAGGTATTAAAGAAATAGATCTATTTGCATTACCTTATTTATTTGATAATTATGAACACTGGGAAAAAGTTGTAGATGGAGAAATAGGCGATGAAATGGCAAAAATAATCAATGAAAAGTCTAATAATAAATTTAAACTTCTTGGATACTGGACAGCTGGGGTTAGACATTATTATGGTAAAAAACCACTACAGACAATGGCTGATTTAGAGGGACTGAAAATAAGAACTCAAACATCTGGTGTTGTTGCAGAGTATTGGACTAAAACAGGAGCTATACCTACTTCAGTAGCTTGGGGAGAGCTTTATCAAGCCCTTTCACAAAACACAGTAGATGCTGCTGAAAATGCATATCCATACTTTGTACAGCAAAATCATCATCAAGCAAAAAATGGTAAGTACACAACAGAAACTGGACATGATTACACTACAAGATTTTTACTTATCAATGGTGAAAAGTTTGATTCTTATACAGAGGAGCAAAAACAAATTGTTCTTGAAGCGGCAAAAGCTGCTGTAGAAGCTGAAAGAGAAGCATTATATGCCCAAGAAGACGAATATAAACAAAAATTGATTGAAGATGGTGGAGAAGTAAATGAAATCGATAGAACACCATTTATTGAATTAGCTGAACCAATTCAAGATAAAGCTGCTAAGGAGATAGGCGTTGAAGATATGCTTCAAAAAATTAGAGCTATGAAGTAATAAGCTTGTAACCTAAAACTATAAGGACACTCTAAGTGTCCTTATAGTATATTTTAAAAGAAAGGAAGAAAAAAATGGGGGTAAAGGTAATTGAAAAAATCCAGTTAACAATTGGAGTAGTATGTTTATCAATATTTTTTATAGCAATATTAATTCAAGTATTTGCAAGATATTTTGGTATTCCAGTAATATGGACTGAAGAAGTGGCAAATTATTCATTTATTTGGGCTGTATTTATGGGAGCATCAATTATGGTTAATCATAGACAACATTTTAGATTTGAAGGACTTTCTAAGAAATTAAAAGGTAAACCTAAAATAATTTTAGATATTATTATTGATGGAATTTTGTTAATTTTCAATGTACTAATTCTTTACTATGGTTGTATAGTAACAATGAAATTTTGGAATTATAATTGGGTATCATTACCAAGTTTTAAAATGGGATACGTTTGGTTATGTATACCTATTATGGGGGCCACTATGTCTATATATGTTATCAGCCATATTAAAGATCATATATCTAAATTTAAACGAGGGGAGATTAATTAATAAATGTTAGGATTAGGCTTAGTTGGATTATTTATATTACTAATGTTTATAGGAGTACCGATTGCTTTTGTTATAGCAATAATTGCATTATTGGGGATATCAGTGGCCCCATATATTCCAGAGGTTACAGTACCTATGAAAATGTTTAATGGACTTAATTCTTTTGTATTATTGGCTGTACCTCTATTTA
The DNA here is from genome assembly GCA_965539935.1 of uncultured Eubacteriales bacterium. Taxonomy (GTDB): domain Bacteria; phylum Bacillota; class Clostridia; order Peptostreptococcales; family Caminicellaceae; genus CBETVX01. The sequence goes on from CBETVX010000047.1 coordinate 7,663, forward strand.
TTTTAGCTGCTAATCTTATGAATAGAGGAAAGATATCTCAGAAACTAATTGATTTTTCAATTGCTATGGTTGGTCATGTTAGAGGAGGATTAGCCCATGCTAATATTTTAGTTTCCATGATATTTGCAGGAGTGTCAGGAGCTTCCCAAGCTGATACAGCAGGTGTGGGTAAAGTTTTAATACCAAATATGATTGATACGGGATATGATAAGGAGACAGCAGTTGGTGTTACAGCGGCTTCCTCTACAATAGGTGTAATAATACCACCTAGTATACCTATGATTATTTATGCTGGACTTACAAATACTGCTATAGGTAATTTGTTTTTAGCAGGGATAGTACCAGGTATTCTTATAGGTTTGGGTATGATGGCACTAACCTTTTATTTAGCTGTGAAAAGAGGATATCCTAAGTATGAAAGAACTTCATTCAAAAAATTTATTAAGTTGTTTTATGAATCATTTCCAGCGTTATTGACACCAATTATAATAATTGGCGGTATAATTACTGGTTGGTATACTGCTACAGAGGCAGCAGCCTTTGCATCATTATATACTTTGTTAATAAGCATGTTTTTTTACAAAACTTTAAAAGTGAGTGATATTCCAGAGATATTAATAGATACATTAAAATTAAGTTCATTATCACTATTTGCATTGGCAGCGGCAAGTGCATTAGGAGAACTTTTAGGTTATTATCAAGTAGCTAGAACAGCTGAGACATTTTTTACCACATATATAACTCAGAAATGGGTATTTATGATTATAGTTATAGGATTTTTCTTATTTGTAGGAACATTTATGGATGCCATTCCAGCCATGATACTATTTATTCCAGTATTATTTCCTATAGCATTAAAACTTGGAATTAGTAGTGTTCTTTTGGGTATAGTTACAATTATTACTTTAGCTATTGGGCTTGTAACTCCACCTTATGGATTATGTTTATTAATTGCTGCTAAGATTGGAGATTTAAGTATCGAAAAATCCTTTAGTGCAGTTTTAAGTTACATTTCTGTTGTTGTAGTAGTATTATTTTTTATAGCATTTTTTCCTAATATAGTTTTCTACATACCAAAATTAATTAACCCTAACTTATTATAAATAAGAATTTAATATTCTTTTGGCAAGCTATATATTAATTGGAGGTAGACAAATGATAAAAAAAGTAGTGATAACATCAGAATTCTTTGGAAGATTTTCAAATGAAGCAGAAGTTCTTTTAAATGAAGCAGGATTTGAATTAGTACACAATCCTTATAAAAAAGCTCTTAATGAAGAAGAAGTTATTTCTATTGTTAAGGATGCAGAAGCACTAATTTGCGATTTAGAACCAATTACAAAAAGAGTTATAGATGCAGCTCCAAACCTCAAAATAATTTCAAGAAGGGGTGTCGGCGTAGACTCAGTAGATGTTGAATATGCAAAATCTAAAAATATAGAGGTGGCTAGAACTTTGGGAGTAGTTGAAAAGCCAGTTACTGAATTAGTTATGTCATATATATTAGGAGCATATAGGAAAGTACATCTATTAGATAGGGAAATGAAAGAAGGCAAATGGACCAAAATATTAGGAAATAGTCTAGATGGAAAGGTTTTAGGTATTGTAGGATTGGGTAATATTGGAAAAGAGCTTGTACGAAAAGCTAAGGCATTTGATATGGATATATTATATAATGATGTTAATAGAAATGAAAAAGCAGAAAAAGAGTTAGCTATTAAATATGTAACTTTTGAAGAATTATTGGCAAAGTCAGATATAATTAGTATTCATGTTCCCTTAATAGAGACTACAAAAAATATGTTTAATTATAATACTATGAAACTAATGAAAAAGAAACCTTTACTTATAAATACTGCTAGAGGACCAATAGTAAACGAAGAAGATTTAAGTAAAGCATTAGATGAAGGATTGATTTCATATGCAGGAATAGATGTATTTGATATTGAACCTAAAACAAATTCTCCTCTTATAAAAAATGATAATGCTATGTTAACTCCTCATGCAGGAACTTTTACAAGGGAAATATTTATTAAAATGGATATTTTAGCAGCTAAAAATGTGATTAACTATTCAAGTAAAAAAATTAATGATTAGATAAAATACATGTAATTATTATAATCGGAGTAGATAGTTGCTAATGATTTTAATTAATGGGTTAATTAGGAGTATATAATCTACCATACTAGAAAGGTAAAAAATATTTAAAATGAATGGGATACAAATATTATTTTCACATAAAGAGTTTTATTTATTACTATATTTATTTATTATTAATACTTTTTCATTTATATATATATCAATTGATAAATATAGAGCAAAAAAGAATAAGTGGAGAATAAGAGAAAGAACCTTTTTCCTATTGGCAATATTAGGTGGAGCAAATGGGATTATATTAGGGATGACTATGTTTAGACATAAAACACAGCATAAAAGCTTTTATATTGGCATGCCTATAATTTATTTAATAAACTTAGTGATAGGAATATTACTAGTTTATTATTATGTAATATAGAAGTAAAAAAAGTAATACAATAGATAAGAAATTAATAAATATAGGGTAGGAGGTGTACCTATGAAGATAAAACGTTATGGGCCCTTTACCCTTTTTTTATGTCTATCTTTAATAGCTTTTATTCTATTGGCACCTCATTTTCTAACAAAGCCCGATTTAGATAAGATACTGGATAAAATATTTGTAAGGGAAATAGAGTGGAAGGGTATTATTACTATATGGGATTATCCTAGACTGGATATTACAACAGGGTATAAATACTCTTGGCTTAGAAATAAAATAAAAGAATTTGAACGAAAAAATCCCGGTGTATTTATTGAATTTAAGCCACTCGACCCAGAATATGGCCATATAGAATTGGAAACGGCAATCAATACAGGTATAGTACCTGATATAGCACCTGTAGGTAGCCAATATGAGATAATATCAAAGGGCGTAATAGAGCCTCTAGATGAATATTTAACTGAAAAAGAAATAGATACATTTAAATTACAGGCTATTTCCGCAGTAAAATATGATAATAAAATTTGGGGTATACCCTATATGATGGAACCCTATACATTATTTATAAATACTGACTTGTTTAACGAGAGAAATGTTAATATCCCCAACAATGGAAATTGGAATTATGAAGAATTTGTTGATAGTTTAAAAAAGCTAACTTACGACAAAAATAATGATGGGAAACCAGAGATTTATGGATTCAATTCCTTTATTGCTCCAATGGCCTATAATATATGGGGGATTATATTAAGTGATGGAGCTGAAGTTATAGACCAAGAAAGTAAAAGATACAATTTTTATGGGAAAAAGGCCATCTCAGGACTACAAAAACTAGCTGATCTAAAACTAGTCCACGGAGTAACTCCAGAGAGTTTTGGGATTAATAGTAAGAATGAAGCATGGAAGAGTTTTGCAATAGATAAAAAGGTAGCTGTTTATCCTGCTAAAAGTTCCACAATAAATGAAATAAAAAAACTTATAAGCATGGGAAAGGGATTTAACTTTGATGTTGTGAACTATCCCATAGGGGATATGGGAATACCTGTTTCTGCTGCCGATACGGTGACTGCCTATGGAGTGTTCAAACAAGAAGATAAGAAGAAAACAGAGATGTGTGTAAAGTTTATAAAACACTTAACTAATGATCAGTCACAAAAAGAATTATATAAACAAGGTGTATTTCCAGTAAAGAAAAATATTGGTAACATATATTTAAACGATACACATATGTCAAAAATTGAAAAAAATTTAACCTATTCAAAACCTATGGGTATACATAAAGATTGGAGAAGGGTAGATGATATATTACAAAATCAAATAAGGATGGCCTTAATTGGAAAGAAGACAGTGGAAGAAGCCATAGAGGATGCAAAGAAATTGATAAATGAAATAGAATAATACAGTTGTTTTTAAGTTTTCAAAAAGTTATACTTAAGTTGACTTTGGAAAAAAGGATATGTCAGGAGAGGATTAGATTGAATATTAATCAAATATATAAAGAATTATCTAAAAAAATAGATAAAACTAATCTATTATTAAATGAGCCTATGAAGAAACATACTTCTTTTAAGATTGGAGGCCCGGCGGATTTATTAGTTATCCCTAGGTCAATAGATGAAATCTCCTATGCAATAAAATATTGTATGGATAATAATATAGAATATTTCGTTATGGGAAATGGTAGTAATTTATTAGTAAGGGATAAGGGTATAAGGGGAGTAGTAATAAAAATAGCTGATAATTTCAATAATGTTAATATAAAAGGAAATAAAGTAACAGCCCAGGCAGGGGTACTTTTATCTAGATTATCCAAGGTAATTATGAAGGAAAGTTTTGAAGGATTTGAGTTTGCAAGTGGAATTCCCGGAACCCTAGGTGGGGCAGTATGCATGAACGCTGGAGCCTATGGTGGAGAGATGAAGGATGTAGTAAAGGGATGTACAGTTATAGATAATAAGGGAAATGTAATATATTTACATGAGAATGATTTAGATTTTGGTTATAGAAGAAGTATTATTGGAGATAATGGGTATATAGTTTTAGAAGTGGATATGGAATTTAAAAGGGGAGAATATGAAAAAATAAAGAGTATAACCGATGACTTAACTAAAAAAAGAACAACTAAACAGCCGTTACACCTACCTAGTGCTGGAAGTGTTTTTAAAAGACCAGAAGGTTACTATGCAGGTAAGCTTATACAGGATTCTGGACTTAAGGGAGTTAGAGTGGGAGATGCCCAAGTATCGGAACTTCATAGTGGATTTATAGTAAATCTTGGTAATGCAACGGCTAAAGATGTTATAGAGCTTATTAGATTAGTACAAAAAGTAGTTATGGACAAATTTGGTGTTAAACTTGAAACAGAAGTAAAAATTATAGGAGAAAAGTAGTGGTGATAAAATGAAAATATTTGCAGACTATCATACCCATTCCCATTATAGTGGGGATGGCAAAGGAACTATAGAAGAAAATGTAGAAGCAGCAAAAAAGAAGGGCCTTAGAGAAATTGCTATTTCAGATCATGGGCCAAAGCATATTCTATATGGAGTAAAGAGGAAGCACATAGATAAAATAAGAAATGAAATCGATGAAATTAATAAAGAAAATCCAGATATAGAAGTAAAATTTGGATTAGAGGCCAACATTATCGGATTAGATGGTAAGTTAGATGTAGATGAAGAAGTAAGAAAAAAACTAGATATTTTATTGGCGGGATACCATTTTGGAAGTATGCCCGATAAACTCATGGAAGGTACAAAGGTGCATTTATACAATTGGATTGGATCAGCACTACCATCTATTCAAAGAAAATCTAGAGTAATGAATACAAAGTCAGTTGTAGAAGCCATATATAATAATGATATAGATATATTGACTCACCCAGGAGCAAAGGCTGATATTGATACTAAGGAAGTAGCAAAGGCTGCTACCCATAATGATACTGCTTTGGAGATAAATAGTAGTCATGGTCATATGACTGTTGAATACATAAAAATTGCTATGAAGGAAGGGGCAAAGTTTGTATTAGGAAGTGATGCCCATAGACCTGAAAATGTAGGCAATGTAGAAAAAGCAATAAATAGAGCCATAGAAGCTGGTTTATCAGTTGATAGGATTATAAATGCTGAATAAAATCTTTGATGATAATTAGTATAAAAAACAGTGTATTTTTCACTTATGATAAGGGGAGATAATATGAAATTTGTCATAATAACTGGGTTATCTGGTGCTGGAAAAAGCCAAGCCATGAGATGTATGGAAGATTTAGGCTATTATTGTGTAGATAATTTACCGCCGGTACTCATACCTAAATTTGCAGAACTTTGTAACGTAAGTGGTGAAATACAAAAAATTGCTTTAGTATTAGATATACGAGGCAGGAAGTTCTTTGATGATTTATTTGATAGTCTAGATAATATTAAAAATAGAGGCTTTCAATATGAGATTCTTTTTCTTGATGCCTCTGATGAAATACTTATTAAAAGATTTAAGGAAACTAGAAGGGTACATCCCCTAAGTTCAGAAGGTAGAATTATAGACGGTATTAAAAAGGAAAGAGAAAAACTTAAAGAAATAAAAAATAGAGCAGATAAAATTATTAACACTACCAATCTTAGAACAAATCAATTAAAGGAGAAGATTAAGGAAATTTTTCTCGATTCCACAAAGGGTGAAGATATATTAATAACTATACTTTCCTTTGGATTTAAAAAGGGTTTACCCCTTGATGTAGATTTAGTTTTTGATGTGAGATTTCTCCCTAATCCCCACTATATAGATGAGCTTAGGGAGTTTACAGGAAATGACAAAGCAGTAAGGGATTATGTAATGAAATGGCCTGAAAGTATAGAATTTGCAAAAAAGCTTAATGATATGGTAGATTTTTTAATTCCATATTATATACGTGAAGGTAAATTTCAGCTATTTATTGCAATAGGATGTACAGGTGGAAAACACAGATCTGTAACTATTGCAAATATTCTTCACGATTATTTAAAAGAAAAGGGACATAGAGTAAAGGTGAATCATAGGGATATTCCATAAGAGGTTAATAAAAGGAGCAAGGGGGATATGAATATACTTTATTTATTAAAACCAGGACTTAAAATAAAGAGGTGGATATTAACTGGTGTTAGTGGCATTGTATTAATTATTTTAGGAATTTCATCCTTGGTGAATCCAAGGGTTATTATAGATATATCAGATATAGGGTTGTATTTATTGATTTTATTTGGCATTGTTTTATGGATATTTTCATTTATTAAGTTAGTTTTAAATACAGTAAATATAATTTATTACTCTAGAGTGCATGGAGAACCTAAAGACTTAAATTTCATTGATGAAATGTATGATAAAAGGCTTCTATCGAAGGGGATTAAAGTAGTAGTAATAGGTGGTGGTACAGGACTTTCTGTATTACTTAGGGGTATAAAAAAGTTCACTTCCAATATTACAGCCATAGTTACGGTGGCAGATGATGGTGGCGGTTCGGGAAAAATTAGGGAAGATTTAGGCATGCTTCCCCCAGGAGATATAAGAAACTGTATTTTGGCCCTGGCCAACACTGAGCCTATTATGGAAAAACTATTGCAGTATAGATTTAAAGAGGGAGTTTTAAAAGGACAAAGTTTTGGAAATCTATTAATAGCGGCTATGGTAGGAATTTCTAACAATTTTGAACATGCCATAAAGAGAATTAATGACATATTTGCCGTAACTGGCAAGGTTCTACCAGTAACTACGGAGGATATCACATTATATGCTAGACTTAAAAATAATCAAGTAATAAAGGGTGAATCAGATATACCTGTAAAAAGTCTTGAAGCCCATAGTCAAATTGAAAGGGTATTTATAAAACCAAAGAAAGTTAAACCCTTAAATGAATCAATAGATGCCATATTGGATGCAGATGTAATTATACTTGGCCCTGGAAGTCTTTATACAAGTATAATACCAAATTTACTGGTTGATGATATTGTTAATACCATTGATAAATCTTCTGCCATAAAGGCCTATGTGGCTAATGTAATGACTCAGCCCGGTGAGACTGATGGCTATAGTGTGACTGAACATTTAGAGGCCATTAAGAAACATACCAATGATAAAAATTTAATTGAATATCTATATATTAATAATGAAAAAATTCCTGAAATATGCTTAAGTAAATATAAGGAAGAAGGAGCAAGACCAGTTTATCTAAAGGATGAAGATAAGTATTATTTAAATGAATCCAATATCAATTATATGGAAGATAATTTTATTGAAATTAAAAGTGGATATGTAAGACATGATGCAACAAAGCTTTCAAAGGCAATAATAAGTACGGTTATTGATAAAAAATATAGCCATGATAGAATCAGATTTATGGAGCTTATGACAATAATGAAAAGGGCAAAAGATATTTAAAAGGAGGTTAAGATAAAAACTTAGCCTTCTAATTTTTTTGAATAATTAAAAAAAAATAGAGGAAATAATAAAAAAATGGAGAATATTTATAATTAAATCAATTTTTTTTACAACCATTACAAAAAATTATAATTAGGAGGTAAATATATGAGCATTAGAAAAGCAGAACCTTTTAAAATTAAGATGGTTGAGCCAATAAGATTAATACCGAGGGAAGAAAGAGAAAAAAGGTTAATAGAAGCAGGATACAATCCATTTGCTTTAAGGGCTGAAGATGTGTATATTGATCTTTTAACAGATAGTGGTACAGGTGCAATGAGTGATAGACAATGGGCAGCTCTAATGATGGGAGACGAATCCTATGCAGGAAGCAGAAGCTTTTATAGATTAGAATCAGTAGTTCAAGATATAACTGGATATAAGTATGTTATACCATCCCACCAAGGTAGAGGTGCAGAACAAGTAGTATTCCCTAATGTAATCAAGAACAAAGGGGATTATGTATTAAGTAATATGCATTTTGATACTACTAAGGCCCATGTAGAGATTGCCGGAGGTAGAGCTATAAATCTAATAGATGAGAAGGCCTTTGATACTGTTACATATGATGACTTTAAAGGTGATTTTGATTTAGAAAAGCTTGAAGGCTTTATTAAAGAACATGGAACTGAAAAGATAGCTTGTATAGTGGTAACAGTTACATGTAACTCTGCCGGGGGACAGCCGGTATCAATGAAAAATATAAAAGGAGTTAAAGAAATAGCAGATAAATACGGATTAAAAGTATTCCTAGATGCAGCTAGATATGCTGAAAACGCTTACTTTATAAAAATTAGAGAAGATGGGTATAAGGATAAATCAATAAAGGAAATCGCTAGAGAAATGTTTAGCTATGCAGATGGATTTATGATGAGTGCTAAAAAAGATGGTCTAGTAAACATGGGGGGATTAATTGGTATCAAAGACGATGAAGAGCTTTATACTGCATGTAGATCAACTATAGTTCCTATGGAAGGTTTCCCAACCTATGGTGGTCTTGCAGGTAGAGATATGGAGGCCCTTGCTGTAGGATTAGAAGAGGCTGTAGAATTTGAGTATCTTGAGTATAGAATGGAGCAAGTAAAATACTTAGGAGATAGATTAATGGAGGCTGGAGTACCTATCCAATATCCTACTGGAGGTCATGCAGTATTCGTAGATTGTAAAAAGATTTGTCCCCATATACCATACTATCAGTTCCCAGCACAAGCTGTATGTAATGCAGTTTACTTAGAAGCAGGAGTAAGACCAGTAGAAATCGGTTCATTCTTACTAGGTAGAGATCCAGATACAGGAGAAAATTTAGAGTCGCCCCTTGAGCTTATGAGACTTACAATTCCTAGAAGAGTATATACTAATAGACATATGGACGTTGTTGCCGATGCGGTAATAGAAGTATTTAAAAACGCCGATAAACTAGTTGGTTTAGAATTCGAATATGAACCAAAGGTACTAAGACACTTTACTGCAAGATTAAAACCTATAAAATAATTAAAGATAGAGGTGGCCAAGACCACCTCTTAATTTTTAATAAGGAAAACTATATTATTTCCACATTATTTTCTAATAAAATTTTAGTTATTTCATTATTTGGATATTGGTCGGTTATTATTCCATCTATATCGTCAATAAGAGAAAATTTATAGACTCCATCGTAATCAAATTTATTACTTTCCATGACTAAATAGCTCTTTTTACTTGAAGATATTATGGCTTTTTTTGTATTACCATCTTCTAGGTCAAAGGTAGTAATACTATGGTCAAATATATCTATTCCACAGCTTCCAACAAAGGATTTATTGAACTTATAATTTTTAATAAATTCGATAGTAGTTGAACCTGTAAATCCTTCAAGGGATTTATTATAAACTCCTCCTGTAGAAACTATATTTATTGTTTTACTTTTAGATAGGATTTTAACTATGTCTAGCATATTAGTTACAACAGTTAAGGATTTACTGCTGTCGGCCAAGAGATTAGCTAAAATAATATTTGTTGTAGATATATCTAAAAATATAGTATCCCTATCCTTGATTAAGTCAAAGGTTTTTTGAGCAATTTTAGATTTATTTTGAAAATTTATATTTTTTCTTTCAAAAACATCTATCATTTTTGCAGATTGCCGAACCTTTACAGCACCACCATAGGTTTTCTTTAATAATCCCTTTGATTCTAAATATCTAAGGTCTTTTCTTATGCAATCTTCAGTAACGTTAAATTTGAGGCTTAGGTCTTTAACTTTAACCTTACCATTAGAGTTTAAAATATTAATAATCTCTTGTTGACGTTCTTCGGCAAACAAAGAAATTCCTCCTAACTGGATAAACTTAAACTGGTGTTATTTAACATGAATTTGTCTATTACCTTTACGATACCGTTATCATTATTTGAAGATGTAATGTAATCAGCTGCAGCCTTTACTTCATCATAGGCATTTTCCATAGCAACCCCAAGACCTGCAACCTTTATCATTTCTAAATCATTTCCAGAATCACCTACACAAATAACATCCTTAATATCTATATTAAGGATTGATGCTAGTTTTTTAACTGCATGGCCTTTGGTAACGGTATTTTTAGAAATTTCCAATGAATATTTAGTAGTTTTGCAGGGACAATAGTAATTCAAGAAATCCTTAGGTAAAAAACTATAATCATCAAAAAGGTTTGAATTAAAATTGTCTTTATTTATAGTAATATAATCATTTAATTCTATACCATGGAAAATCTTCTTCATATCATTTAAAATAGTTGAATCTTCATTAATATAAGTTATTTTAGTGGGGAGTATATTATCAGTCATATCTTTAAAATCTATTTCTTCTATATTCATATTATTTATTATGGCGTCAAATATACTAAAATTGTGCAAACTATCTACATATACCTTCCCACTGGTTGTATCATGTATATTAAAAAACAGACCAAATTCTTTAGATTTATCATATAAATATAATACTTCATCCTTAGTTAAACAATCACTGTGGATTATCTTTGAATTTGTTGTATTTAAAATTACAGAACCACTAGATACAATACAGTATTCATCTTCTCCAATCAAATTTAATTCTTCCAAATATTTCTCTATTCCTTGATAGGACCTACCTGTAACTAGAACAACCCTAACACCTAAAGACCTTATTTTATTTATGGCATTTTTTGTTTCATTAGATATAAAGCCTTTATTATTAATCAATGTTCCATCTACATCTAAGCATAATAGTTTATACATATTCTGGCCTCCTTCTTTATATATTTTAGCATATGAAAAATAAAATCACCTAAAAAAAGAAATATTAAGATATATTTAAGTACTCTTTAATAGTATTGACTACTAGAAGATGATCTTCCTCTTGGCTTAGGCCTGATACAGTTATGGTTCCAACCACACCAGTATTTTTTATAGTTAAAGGAAAAGAACCTCCGTATGGGAGCATATTCTAAAGAAATAAATAAATATTTTTCCTCAATAGCCTTATTGAGATTTTTTAATTTGATGCCTATATAAAGTGAACTTTTATGAAATCTATTTACAACATTCATTTTTCTTTTTATCCATTCATCATTATCTGGAGAAGTACCTTTAAAGGAGTAATGAAATAATTGATGATTATTTTTAGTAATATCTATAGTTATTCCTTTACTAAGATTTCTTCCCTTATCAACCAATAGCATGCCTAGTTGTAAAGCATCATCATTATCAAAGCTATTGAATATTAAATTCTTTTCTTAATTTTCTATTTTCTGTAGCGTTTTTTCATAATCCATAAAAAACCTCTTAAAATTTTTAAATGGAAAAATATTAATTCATATTGAATCTCCCATAAAATTATTATACAATAATATAAAACAATAAACAACAATAATAAATAATAATATCGATGGAGGGATAATAGTGAAAAAAGTTTTGTTAACAGGTGGTTTAGGGTTTTTTTGCACTAGATTTTCAGCTAGGTATAAGGAAGAATTTGAGATTTTATCAACGGGTAAAGATGATTTAGATATTACTGATGAATTAAAGGTGATGAAGGTATTCAAGGAGTTTAAACCAGATTATGTTATACATGCTGCTGCAATAGCTATAACTGATTTTTGCAATAAGCATCCTGAAATTGCTTACAAGGTAAATGTCGGTGGTAGCGTCAATGTGGCTAAGGCATGTAAGGCGGTAAATGCTAAATTAGTTTTTATAAGTTCAGAACAAGTTTTTAATGGAAATAAAGAGCCAGGTCCATATTCTGAAGAAGATACACCAGTTCCAAATACAGTTTATGGAGAGAACAAATTAGAGGCAGAGGGATTATTAAAGGAGATATTAGATGAACTCTGGATATTAAGGTTCACATGGCTATTTGGAATGCCCCAAAGAGGTTTTAATATAAATGCAAATATTATGTGGAACACAATAACTGCATTATTAAAGGGAGAAAAGATATATGCTTCTCCATATGAGTTTAGAGGCATGACCTACGAAACTCAAATGATAGAAAACTTCAAGAAAGTATTTGAACTTCCCTATGGAACTTACCATGTTGGAAGTGAAAATAATAGCAGTAGATATGATGTAGTTAAACAGATTCTAACTGAAATGGGATTAGACTCTAGGATAGATGATGTCTTAGTCAAAGATGAAAGTAAATATAATAAAGATTCTCAAAGGGATGTTAGACTTAATACTGAGAAAGCTAGAAAACATGGTTTAATATTTACAACAACTGAAGAAGGAATTAAAAAATGTATTAAAGATTATAAATTAGATAGATTATAATATAGGTAAAAAGATTACATATGAGGAGGAGAAATATGAAGAATATAAATTTTGCGTTAATAGGTTTTGGAGGAATAGCTAAAACCCATGCCCTTGCATCCTTTGATGCTAATTTAAGATTTGATTTACCTTATTCTTTAAATTTAGTTAATGTAGTTACAAGAAGCCCAAAGGAGATAAAATTACTTAATGTCAAAAATAGCTTAAGTATAGATGAAGTTTTGGAAGATGAAAATATAGATTTCATAAGTATATGTACTCCAAATGATTCCCATAGAGAAATCGTAGAGAAGGCTGCTGCCTTTGGGAAAGCCATATATTGTGAAAAACCTCTTTCTTCAAATTATGAAGAGGCATTAAAAATGGCTGAAATTGTTAAGGAAAAGAAAGTAAAAAATGCAGTTGCATTGATGTATAGATTTTTACCAGGGGTAAGAATGCTGAAGAGTGAAATTGAGAAGGGAACAATTGGAGAAATAATAGATTTTAAAATAAAAACTTATCATAAAAGCTATTTAAGTGAAAAGAAAAAAGGTTCATGGAGAACTTTAAAATCATCTGGTGGAGGAGCTTTACTTGATTTAGGTGTACATCTAATAGATTTAGTTCAGTTCACTATTGGTGATATTAAAGAAGTTGAATCTAAGACTAAGATACACTTTAAAGATAGAAGCTTTGTAGATGAGATTGCCTATTGTGAATTTATTTTAGAAAATAATATACAAGGTAGTCTAGAGGTATCAAGGGTTTTTGCAGAGAGAGATCAAAGTGATATGTTTGAAATTTATGGTACAAAGGGTAGCATAAAAGTTTACTTTAAAAGACCCTATGAAATTGAAGTTTATGATTATTCTTCAAACTGTACTAATATATTAAAACCCTCTGGAAATAGTGAGATTTTGAAATATTATGCAGGAGAAAGAAGTTCTTTAGGATTTTTCCAAAATGCCCATACTTCATCCTTAATTAATTTTGCAAATTCTATTTATCACAATTCTGATATTGGTATTGCTGCCGATTTTGAAGATGCATTAAAATCTCAAAGAGTAATAGATATGGCTTATAAAAATATAAGATAATGACTGAAAGTGTTGAAGCTGAATCTAGGTGGATATTAAGATGACTAAATTAAGTAAAAGAATTGAAAGGCTTAAAGAGATATTATTTAAAGAAAAAAGAGAAATATCCTTAGAAAGGGCGAAGCTTTATATAGAAGCTTGGAAAAGATAGATTAAATTATTAGAGTCAGTTATAGGATAAAGGAGGAGAAGAAATGGAACTAATATTAGATACTGGCAATGTTGCCGACATTAAGGAATTTTATGAGACATTACCTATTGATGGTGTAACAACTAATCCTTCCATAGTTGCTAAAGAAGGCAAGGAATTTAAAGAACTTATTAATGAAATAAGTGAAATAATTGGAGAGGAAACGCCAATCCATGCTCAAGTGTTAAGTACAGAATATGAAGAAATAATTGAAGAAGCGAAATTTATTAGTAGTTTACGTAAAAACATATATATCAAAATCCCTGTTACAAAGGGTGGCTTTAGAGCTATTAAAGAATTAAAGAAAGAAGGATTAAAAATAACTGCAACGGCAATCTTTACTGCCCATCAAGGAGTATTAGCAGCAAAAGCAGGTGCCGATTATGTTGCTCCATATGTGAATAGATTAGATAATATTTCAGGCGAAGGTGTTAATGTTGTAAAAGATTTAGTAAAAATAATTGACCAACATGGTTTTAAAACAAAGGTATTAGCTGCAAGCTTTAAAAATGCTCAGCAAGTAATTGACCTATATAAAGCTGGAGTTCATAGTGTTACTGTTCCCACAGATGTTCTAAAGGCAATGATGAAACATCCCCTTACAGAGTGGAGCGTGGATAAATTCATAGAAGATTGGGAAGGTACCTTTGGAAAAGGTTCTAAAACTAATGGCTAGATAGGATTCATTATGATAGTATAGATGGACAATGATGTAATTATTTTTATGTAGAATAAAATTTATATTATTCCATTGAGCATAGACTTCATTAAGTTTAGTTGGTTCTTGATTTTATATAATTATTAATGTAAAATAAAAAAAGGTCTTTGATAAAGATTCTCAAAGAAGAAATAGGGCATTTAGTTTATTAAAAACTGAATTATGGGGATTTAATTTATAATAGTATTGCATATTTTTATGGTATACTAATATTAAAATTGTTCCAGACTTAATGGAATTATAATATATTATTATATAAAATAAAGTCTTATTTAAAGGCTAGATTAATTGTCTAAAGTTTTAGTGGAACATTTTTAAGAGGAGTGGAACAATTGCGTGAAGAAGTCAGTGCAGGTGGAGTAGTATACTTTGGGAATGCCATATTATTACTTAGAAAATACAACGGTGATTGGGTATTACCCAAGGGAAAAATAGAAAAAAATGAAAATACAATAGAAACATCAATAAGGGAAGTGGCTGAAGAAGGTGGAGTAAAGGCTGATGTAATAAAATACTTAGGTAAAATAAATTATTCCTTTAAAAATAGCTGGAAAAACAATGAAATTGTTAATAAAACAGTTCATTGGTATTTAATGAGGGCTAGAAATATGGTATGTAATCCTCAAAAAGAAGAAGGTTTTGTAGATGCTAGATTTATCCATATAGATAAAGTAAAAAGTCTTGCTAAATATGATGATGAAAAAAATATTATTGATAAAGCCATAAAAGAAATAATGAAGACCTCACAATAAAGTGAGGTCTATTAAAGTATCTTAACTTAGCGTATTATTTTTTGCTTTCAAAACTTCCACAATCTGTTGCTTCAGGAGTAGTGACATTATTATGGTGTTTAACAACATTTATGTGGTCTAAACTACAATAAGATTCATTTTGAGCGTGATATTTACATTCATTTACTGAACAACTAATACTTTTATTAACTTTCATAAATTCACCTCCTATGATTCAGTCAAAAATATTATTGTCTATTTTAGAGATTATTATTCCCTAAATACATGAAAGAAAAAATATTAGATTTTACCATATAAGTTGTATATATTTAAAGAATAATTA
>CBETVX010000048.1:0-22785 GCA_965539935.1 uncultured Eubacteriales bacterium
CCCCCCTATTTTAAAAACTAATTATCATGCAGCCATAGAAAAATAGCTATAAAAAACGTTTTCTTTTGAGTCGAAAATCAGAAACTTTAAATATTTACATAATTTCTAATTAACAAATATTCAAGAAACAAACTTTTGTTAAGTATTATTAATATATGAGTAACTTTTGATTGTTTTTTTAATATGTTTTGATTATATTTTACCATCAAATGAACATTCTTTCAATAATTTTATGATTTTTTTCATTTTTTAGAATTATTTGAGTATATGAATTATATAACTAAATAAATTAAGTATTACTAATTTACTAATATGTGATTTAATAAATCTTTTTTAAAATTTAGAAAATTTTTTCCAAAAATGATATAATAATAATAGCTCATAGCAATAGGACGGAGGTATTATTATGACAAGTTCTTTTCACTCTGTTATCTTAAAAGAAGATCTATGCATAGGGTGTACTAATTGTATAAAAAGTTGCCCCACTGAAGCTATTAGAGTTCGTAAAGGTAAAGCTAAAATAATTGAAAGTAAATGTATTGATTGCGGAGAATGCATAAGAAAATGTCCTGAGCATGCAAAAGACAGTGTTTCAGATTCCCTTGATAAAATTACCTCCTACAAATATAAAATTGCACTTCCTGCACCAAGTCTTTACTCTCAGTTTGGTAAAAATAACGAAATCGGTAAAATTTTAGGTTCATTGAAGATGATTGGATTTGATGAAATATTTGAAGTATCAAGAGCAGCCGATATAGTATCGGAATATACTAAAAAAATTGTAAATAAGTCAAAAATTCATCCATTAATATCATCTTCCTGTCCTGTTATAGTTAGACTTATACAAGTAAGATTTCCTAACTTAATTGAACATATATTACCTATAGATTCACCTATGGAAATTGCTGCAAAAATTGCTAGAAAAGATGCTTGTAAAAAATATAAGCTTAATCCTTCTGATATTGGTATTTTTTTCATTAGTCCTTGTCCTGCAAAGGTTACCAGTGTTAAAAGTCCAATAGGTTCAATGAATTCTTCCGTTGATGGTGTAATTTCTTTCAAAGAAATTTATCCTATTATAGTAAGAAACTTAAAAAGTTGTGAAATTTCTTTACCCTTTTACTTATCTGGTAAAGGTATAGGTTGGGCAAGGGCAGGTGGAGAAACACATTCCCTGGGAATAAGTGATTATATTAGTGTAGATGGAATCGAAGATGTAATTTGTATTTTAGATGATATTGAAGATGGGCGATTAACAGGAATCAGATTTGCTGAACTTCTTTCTTGTAAAAATGGATGTGTAGGTGGTGTATTAACTTTAGAAAATCCTTTTATCGCAAGAAATAGAATAAGACAAATATCAGAAAAATATATTGAAAAGAAACCTCCCCATAACTATGACTATACAGATGAAGATATATATCTTTCTGAAAAAATATTCCCTAGACCAAATAATATTTTCGGTAATAATTTTAGTGAAGCTATGGAAAAAATGGCAAAAGTAATGGAAATAAAAAAAGATTTGCCAAGGCTCGATTGCGGTGCTTGCGGCTCTCCATCATGTCAAGTAATGGCAGAGGATATAGTACTTGGAGAAACTAATATAAATGATTGTATGGTTTTATTTAAAAAGAAATTTGAAAAATCTTCGAAATAATAAATTTAATTATATCTTTTTCATTGCAATTAGTTTCAATTCACGATATAATTAGATGATTGCTAAGGCAACAATAATTATTTGGAGGTTTTTTAATGAATACAGGTATAGTAAAATGGTTCAACAGCGAAAAAGGATATGGTTTTATAACTATCGATGGAGGAAATGATGTATTCGTACATTTCTCAGCTATTCAAGGCGACGGTTTTAAAAGTCTTGACGAAGGACAAAGAGTTGAATTTGATGTAGTTGATGGAGATAGAGGTCCTCAAGCTGCTAATGTAGTTAAATTATAATAATAAAGTGATATTTATCATATATTAACTACTCAAAAGTCCTGATTATATCAGGACTTTTATTTGTATTAATCAAAATTTAGTGCTTTGCTATGAAAATTATTAAAGCATAGATACAAATAACTATTGATAGTTTTACAACTATTCTAAATAGTATTGTTAAATTTTATAAATATGAAAACGGTATCATCTTCAATTATATTCGATTATGTTGTATAATCATTTTAAACTAAACATTAAGGAGGATAACAATGAAGAAACCTACTGTATTAATGATTCTCGATGGGTATGGACTTAATAATAATACTAATGGTAATGCTATAAAAAGTGCCAATACACCTAATTTAGATAGATACTTTAAAGAGTATCCTAATAGCACCCTTCAGGCAAGTGGTTTAGATGTTGGACTACCTGATGGTCAAATGGGTAATTCAGAAGTAGGACATTTAAATATTGGCTCTGGAAGAATTGTATACCAGGAATTTACTCGTATAAGTAAATCTATTGAAGATGGTGATTTTTATACTAATAAAGTTTTTATAGATGCAATTGAAAATGCTAAAAAGTATGATTCTTCCCTTCATCTTTGGGGGTTATTATCCGATGGAGGTGTACACAGTCATAGCACCCATTTATATTCTTTATTAAAACTTGCAAAGGATAGTGGCCTAAAAAAGGTTTTTGTACATTGCTTCTTAGATGGTCGTGATGTTCCTCCTTCAAGTGCACTTAAATACATTAAGGAACTTGAAGAACAGATGAATAAAATAGGTGTAGGTAAAATAGCCACTATCTCTGGAAGATATTATGCCATGGACCGTGATAAAAGATGGGAAAGAACCGAACTAGCCTATAATGCTATGGTTTTAGGTAAAGGTAATATGGCAAACTCTGCTACCCAAGCCGTTGAAACTTCTTATTCTGAAGAAGTAGTTGATGAATTTGTAAAACCAACAGTTATCTTGGAAAATGATAATCCAGTTACTACTGTTAAAGATAATGACTCCATAATTATGTTTAACTTTAGACCAGATAGAGCTAGACAAATAACTAGAGCTTTTACTGATCCTAATTTTGATGGTTTTGAAAGAATAAATGGATATTTCCCAACACATTATGTTTGTATGACACAATATGATGCAACTATGCCAAATGTTCATATTGCTTATCCACCTCAAAAACTAACTAATACCTTGGGAGAATATCTTGCTGACAAGGGGTTAAATCAACTTAGAATAGCAGAAACAGAAAAATATGCCCATGTAACTTTCTTCTTCAATGGTGGTGTAGAAGAACCTAATAAAAATGAAACTAGAGTTTTAATTCCATCTCCAAAGGTAGCAACCTATGACCTTAAACCGGAAATGAGTGCCTATGAAGTAACAGATAGATTAATTGAAGAAATTAATAAGGATATATATGACGTTATAGTTATAAATTATGCAAATCCAGATATGGTTGGTCACACAGGTTCCTTTGAAGCTGCCGTAAAGGCAATCGAAACTGTGGATGAATGTGTAGGAAAAGTTGTAGATACTGTTATTGAAAAGGATGGTCAATTGCTAATTACTGCTGACCACGGAAATGCTGATGAAATGGTAGATGAATCAGGAAATGTTATTACTAAACATTCAACTAATCCAGTTCCAATAATATTAGTTAATGCTGCAAAGGAATATGAACTTTCAGAAGGAAAATTATGTGATATTGCACCTACATTACTTAGTCTAATGGACCTGCCAAAACCTGAAGAAATGACAGGAAAGTCATTATTACAAGAACCTGTATACGTTACTGAATAGATTTTTAAAGAGGATTTATCATAAAATATGATAAATCCTCTTTAAAATTAATTTGGTATGAATAATGTAGCTTTTTCATTATTCTCTAATAAATTTATTAATATATCATCCTTTTTCCCATTTGCCAGTATCATAGGTATGCCATATTCATTTACAGTCTTTGCCGCTTTAATCTTAGTTGTAATCCCACCTGTTCCGAAGAAATTTTCACTGCCTATGTTTATATTTCTCAACAATCTATTTATATCTGTAACTTTTTCAATCATAACAGCATCATCATACTCTTTAGGACTCTTATCATAAACTCCATCAATATCGCTTAAAAGTACTAGTAAGTCAGCATTCCAAAGATTTGTAGCTAGTGCAGCTAAAGTATCATTATCTCCTATCTTAATCTCCTCTACACTTACAGTATCATTCTCATTAATAATTGGTATAACACGCTCATCCAATAAAGTAAATAGCGTATTTCTTATATTTAGCGTCCTATTAGCATCTGAGAAATCTTCCTTGGTTAGTAGCATTTGTCCAATATGGATTCCATATTCATTAAATTCCCTTCTATAGGCATCCATTAGCTCCACTTGTCCTATTGCACATAGCGCCTGCTTATAATGTATATCTTCTTTACGAGCCCATTTTCCCAAAGTAGCAACTCCAGCTATTCTAGCTCCTGAAGAAACAATTACTACTTGTTTATCCTGTTCCATCAAATAATTGACCTGACTGGCTAGTTTTTTGAGAAAAACTTTATTAATAGTTCCGTCATCATTAGATAGTGTATTGCTTCCTATTTTAATGACTATTTTTCTACATCTATTCATAATTTCTGATATCATTCTATCCCTCTATTCTCTAATTTGCCCATTTCCAAGTATTGTGTATTTTGTAGAAACAAGTTCATTAACTCCCACTGGTCCTCTAGTATGAATTTTTTGAGTGCTTATTCCCATTTCGGCTCCAAATCCAAACTGTCCACCATCTGTAAACCTCGTAGAAGCATTAACGTATACTGCTGCTGCATCTACTTTTCTAGTAAACAAATTGGCATTTGTTAGATTATTAGTTAATATGGCTTCAGAATGCTTAGTTCCATATTTATTGACATGGGTAATTGCCTCATTTACATCCTTTACAACTTTTATTGCCAAAATATAATCTAAATATTCTTCTTCCCAATCTGATTCATTAGCTTCTTTAACATTTATAAACTTTAGAGTTTTTTTACACCCTCTCATTTCAACCCTAGTACTAAGTTTTTCATATAGATTTGGAAGCAATTTATCTGCAATAGCTTCATGTACTAAAACAGTTTCACAAGCATTACAAACTCCAGGTCTTTGAACCTTTGCATTTTCAATAATATCTATAGAATCATTTAAATCAGCACTTTCATCAACAAATATATGACAATTCCCTACCCCTGTCTCAATGGTTGGTATGGTAGAGTTATTAACTACAAACTGTATTAATTCTTTTCCTCCTCTAGGGATAACTAAATCCAAATATTCATTTTGTTTTAACATTTCATTAACTAAATTCCTATCTGGATCATCAATAAGTTCAATTACATCTTCAGATATTGGACTATCCTTAAGACCTTCTTTAATAGCATGTACTAAAGCCCTGTTGGAGTTTATAGATGTAGAACTACCTCTTAACAAGATACAATTACCACTCTTTAAAGCTAATGAAAAGGCATCTACTGTTACATTTGGTCTAGATTCATAAATTATTCCGATTACACCAAGGGGTACTGTCATTTTACTTATAGTTAAACCATTTTCTAAGGTCCATACCTTATCGCTTTTCCAAATAGGGTCATTCAATTTAATAATGCTTCCTATTCCTTCTATCATGTCATCAATTCTTTTTTCATTAAGTCTTAAACGGTCAATTAACGCTTCTTTCATATTATTCTTTTGAGCTTTTTGTACATCTTTATCATTTTCTTCAATTATTTTATCTTTATAGTAGTTTAGGCTAAGAGCTACCTGTTCTAAAGCCTTATTTTTTGATTTTGTATCAGCTATTGATAAATACTGAGAAGCATTCTTTAATTTTTCGCACTTGCTTATTAGGCTTGTCATTTAAAAATCTCCTCCTATTCTTTTTTATAAATAAAAAACTCTCATCTCATAAGAGACGAGAGTATGCTCGCGGTACCACTCTTTTTAGTCATTAATGACTCAACTTTTACAATCGTAACGTGACTGTCCCCGTTATGGTTTATCACCATCTGCTCCAGAGCGGGTTCAAAAAATTAGTTTGCAGATCTCTCACCATCGATCTACTCTCTGTAAAACATCATTTTTTTACTATTCTCCTTCAAAGCAATTGTCAGTATTAATATTTTAATATTTATTTTATTCTATTCATATTAATTAGTCAATATATTTAACCAACTTATACATATAATTCTTTTTGTATACATAGTTTAAATAATAACATTCCTATTTTTTATAATTTCTCCATTATGGTATAATATACTATACTATTTTGAAAGGAGCTGGAAAATGGCTATAAATTGGTTAGAATGGTTAGGATATTTAGCTTCTCTTATCGTACTTATATCCCTATTAATGAGTTCTATCATAAAGTTAAGGTGGATCAATTTATTAGGTTCAGTTATATTTTCTCTATATGGATTTCTTATAGGAGCATTCCCAGTAGGATTTATGAATTTAGGTATTTCTATTATTAATATATATTACCTAGTAAAAATATATAATTTCAAGGAATATTTTAAAATTCTTCCAATAAAAAGTAATTCCGAGTATCTTAACTACTTCTTTGACTTTTATGGAGAAGAAATAAAAAAATACTCAAATTTATCTGATATTGATATTAACAATTTTGACGTAAGCTTTTATATTTTAAGAAATATGGTTCCTGCTGGAATATTTATAGGATCTAGATACAATGAAAATACATTAAAAATAGAACTGGATTTCGTTATACCTGAATATAGGGACTTTAAAATAGGAAACTACATATTTAAAACCAGAAAAGATTATTTCTTAGAAAAAGGTTATACTAATCTAATAAGCTTTTCACCCAATGAAATTCATGCTAATTATTTGAAAAAAATGGGTTTTGTAGAAAGAAAAGAAAATAACAGAACATATTTCATTAAAAAAATAGCGGGATAACATTTATCCCGCATTTTTTATATAGATTCCTCACTTATTTTGTCCATTTCAGTCTTTAATAAATAGGCAGTGGTTATAGCTGCCAATACATCAGCTATTGGAAAAGACAGCCAAACTCCAAATAAATTTAGATCAAATAATCTTGGCAATACTAAAATTAGTGGAATTAGTAAGATAAACTGTCTTAACAAAGATAAGATTAATGCTGGTACTGCCTTACCTATAGCTTGAAATAAAGTTGCCCCAACAAATTGCAAGCCTAGTAACGGAACCATAGATATAATTATCCTAAATACAAGGGTACCATCTTTAATAATACTCATATCATTCGTAAATCCTTTTATGATAATGTGGGGCATACTTTCCCCAACTATCCATCCGAAAACTGCTATGGCTGTTGAAACTATTAAGGATAATCTTAAAACTTCTTTCACTCTATCTATCTTTTTCGCTCCATAGTTAAATCCTGCTATAGGTTGCATCCCTTGAACAATTCCTATAATAGGCATGAATAAAAATGCTGTAACCCTATTAACAATACCGAAAATTGTAATTGCTATATCTCCCCCATATATTCTAAGGGAGTTATTAACAACTATTGAAAATATACTGCTAGTTGATGACCTTGCAAATGCAGAAAAGCCTACAGAAAATATTTCTCTGATTATATTCAGTTCTGGTTTAAGATGATTTAGTTTCACTTTAAGTGAACTTTTCCCACTATACATATAATAAATAACATACAGAAATGAAATAAATTGAGAAATAATTGTAGCTAAAGCTGCTCCTTGTATTCCTAAATCAAATACATAAATAAATATTGGGTCTAATACAATATTAAGACCTGCACCTAAAATCATAGATGTCATAGCTACCTTTGCATTTCCTTCTGCTCTTATTAAACTATTTGACATCATAGAAAATGAAAAGAAAACACTTCCCATTAATATTATCTCAATATAATCCTTGGCATAGGGCAATATGTTCTCTGTTGCACCAAAAATAAATAATAAAGGCTCTACAAAAATTAAACCAACTATTGCAAATGATAAACTGAGTATAAATATAGATGTAAAGGCATTGCCTGCTACTTTATCAGCTCTTTCAATTTTACCTGCCCCTAGATTTCTAGAAACGGCAGAGGCTGCTCCAATTCCTACCATTTGAGCAAAGCCCATAATAAGCATTTGAATTGGGAATGCTATTGCTAGACCACCAATGGCCATGGGCCCAACTCCTCGACCAATGAAAATTGTATCTACAATATTGTAAAGACCATTTACTATCATGGCAATAGACGCTGGAAGTGATAAACTCATCAATAGCTTCCCAATCTTTTCTTCACCTAATTTTGTTCTTTTAACATCCATAACTTTCTCCCTTCTATTTTTACTATTAGTATTACCAAAATAACTATTGACACTAATAACAAATATAACTATTATAGTATTATAGTATAAATAGTTATAAAAACATAATTATGAATATATAATTATGTTATCATAACTATTATACATGAATTCCAATATAAATCAATACTTTTCATTAAATATATGGAGTGAGTTTATGGATACTAAAAATATTCAACCTATAGCAGATACTCTTTTCTCAATAATTCCTTTATTTAAAAAGAAATTATTTAGACTTGACAAATGTGATGAAACCCATGATTTGTCTCCATCGCATTTTCAGATATTATTCTTTTTAAATGATCATGGCAAAGTACCTATTTCAGAGGTGGGCAAAGGACTAAATATATCGAAACCCAATATGACCCCTTTAATTAAGAAACTAATTAATAAAGAATTAGTTGAAAAAGTAAGAGATAAACAAGATAAAAGATATGTCAACGTTGGAATTACTGATAAAGGCAAGAGATTTATTAGTGACCATAAAAAGTATATAGTCAAAAATCTTAAAAAGAAACTTTCAAAGTTAAGTGATAATGATCTAAAAAAATTATCCACATCTTTAAATGAATTAAAGGAAATAATATCAAAACTTGACTAATAAATTATTAGAACTTTAGGACACATTAACAAAGTCAAGTGTCCTAAAGCCCTTATTTTAATTAAAAATTTTCAAAAAATAATCTAATAATATCAGTTCCGCTAATCATTGTTCCTACAACGCTACCAAGATTAGCTAATATTACTACTAATAAAGTTCTCGTTACTTTATTATTCCAGAACCCTTTTACAGTCACAATATCATCCAATAGATTTTCAAAATCTCTGACTGTTGGTCGTCTTAAAAAAACTTCTATTAAGCCTGCAAACCAGCCGGCAGCAAGTAGTGGATTTAATGAACTAATTGGTGCTACAATAAATGCTGTAAGTATAGAAAGTGGATGGGCAAAGGCAATTGCTGCTCCTATTGCCGATAGAGAACCATTCCATAATATCCAGCTAATTATCTGTTTTACTCCTGCATCTCTATTCATAATAAATGTAAATATAATTAGTGAAAGAATTATTATCGGTATTGTCCATGCAATAATTTTCCCAATATTTTTCTTTGGAGGAGCTTTTCTTAATTCTGCTAAATCGTTATTATTATATAATTCTCTTTTTACTCCAGGCACATGGGCCGCCCCTAATACAGCAACTATTTTTTCTCCAGGGGCTTCCTTAATTTTTTGGGCTAAATATTTATCCCTTTCATCTACTAAAGGCTTTTTAAGCTTCGGCATACTCTCAGTCAATTCATTTAACATTGAGTTTAACATATCTTGAGATTTAAGTTTATCTAAATCTTCTTCACTTAAACTTTCATCGCTAAACATACTTAATATAAGCTCTGATAAAAGCTTTATCTTATCCCATAGGCTAAGGTTTCCTATAACTCTACTAAAGGTAATCTCGATATTTCTATCGGCTAATACAACCTCAGCTCCATTTTCTCTACTTGATTCTATTGCTTGAATCATCTCTTCTCCAGCCTTAACTCCTAACTTTTTACCCATTCTTTTTTGGTAAGAAGATAAAATAAGGTTTAATAAAAATCTCATTGTTTTTCTATTTTTTATTATTTGGACTATATCAGTATTTCCCCATCTATCTTTATTATATATGGAGTTATATCTAGATTTACATAGTTCTACACATACACTATGGGGTTTTTCTCTATCAATTATCTCCTTTACTTCTTCGGCACTTTTTTTAGAAATATGGGCTGTCCCAATTATTATAATTTCTTTATTATCAACTTCTAATCTATGGACATTGCTGCTTTCCATTTTTATCACCTTTTTCATAAAGATTAATATATTATTTATACTACATTAGTTTATCACAAATAAATTCTATTCTAAAATTTATATTTTAGATAGCCTTATTGTTAATTATTATAATTTATTATATGATATAGGAAAAGAATTAGTATTTTGGAGTGGGAACTATGAGTTTTAATAATTTATTAAACATATTAAAATCTAATGGTTATAAAATAACTGAACAAAGAAAAAGTATTTTAAAAGTATTATCAGATAATAATGATAAACTAATTTCTGTTGAAACTATACTTGATAAATCAAAAGAGCTTTATGATAAAACTAATATGTCTACTATATATAGGAATTTAGAAATATTAGAAAAATTAAATCTAATATATAAAGTAGTATCTGAAAATGGATGTACTTTATACAAATTAATATGCTCAAATGAGCATCATCATCATATTATATGTAAAGATTGTGGCAAAACGGAAGTAATTGAGTTTTGTCCAATAAGCACTCTAAAAAAACTGTCTAAGGATAAAAATTTCAATTTAACTGACCACAAAATAGAACTCTATGGATATTGTAATGATTGTTATATGTTGAAAAATAAATGATATATAAAAACCTTTCCTCCTAATGGGAAAGGTTTTTATAATTATCTAAACTAGGTTCATCTTTTTTATACCAAAGAAAATTATAAAGAAAAATGCATTTAGCATAACAATAGTTGCTCCTGTAGGAAAATTCATAATAAATGATATGAATACACCTGTTATAACACAACATACTGACACAATGGTTGAGATAAGTATAGTACTTTTAAATCCCTTAGATACTTGTAGGGCCGTAACTGTTGGGAAAATTATTAAACTTGAAATAAGCATTGTTCCCACCACTCGAATGCCTAAAACTATAGTTATAGATGTAAGTACTGAGATTAAATAATTAATAGTCTTAGTATTTAAACCAATAACTTTAGAAAATTCTTCATCATAGGTTATTGCAAATAAGTTGTTGTAAAAGAATACAATCGTCAATATAACTATTAAGGAGAGGATAACAGATAGTATTACATCTAAGTCACTTATAACCAAAATGCTTCCAAAAAGATAACTAAATAAATCTATATTAAATCCTTTTGCTATGCTTGAAATAAGTACTCCAGTGGCCACAGAAAATGATGAAACAAGACCTATGGCAGCATCTCCATGGACATTGGCTTTTTCATTTAACTTAAGTATTAAAAATGATGAAAGTATTACTATTGGAATTGATATAACCAAAGGCGATGCAGAAAGAAATAATGCTATGGCAACTGTTGCAAAACTTACATGGGCTAGTCCATCACCAATCATAGAGTATTTTTTAAGTACTAAAAATATACCTAATAATGAACAACATATGGCAATCAAAGAGCCCACTAGTAATGCTTTTAACATAAAATCATATTGAATTGCTTCATTTATTAATGTAATCACATTTTCCATTTCCATGCCTCCAACAAAACTGATGCTGAGAAAAATATCCAAAATACTCAGTCATCTCTTTAGAATTACAGAACTCATCATAGGAACCATAAAAAACTAAGCGCCTATCTAAATAAAGCATTTTACTAGTATATTTTCCTATTGAACTAATATCATGGGATACAAGCAATATAGTAACTCTCTCATTCCTATTTAACTCTTTAATCAGCCCATAAAACTCTTCTCTAATCTTAGGGTCAAGGGCACTGGTGGGCTCGTCTAAAATCAATATTCTTGGTGAACCTACCATTGCCCTAGCAAGTAGTACTCTTTGCTGCTGCCCACCAGATAAACTACCAATCTTTTTATCTTTAAGATCTTCAATTTTAAGTTTTTTTAAAACTCTTTCTACTTTTTTATAATCTTCTTTTGTAAAAAATTTAGGAAATCTTTTATTCCTTAATAGTCCAATAGCAACTATTTCTTTTACCTTCGCAGGAAAGAGGCTATCATTTGTTATAGCTCTTTGGGGTAGATAACCAATATCTTTACTGCCTTCTATTTCTTTACTATAGTCAATATTTCCTTCATAGGAAGGTAAAAGTCCTAAAAGCCCCTTCATTAAAGTTGTTTTACCTGAACCATTAGGCCCTACAATTCCAATATAATCTCCTTCTTTTACATCAAAATTTATATTACTTAAAACTTCATACTTTCCATATTTCATAGTTAAATTCTTTACTCTTAATATACTATTCATCATATCCCAGTCCTTGCTTAAGATTTTCAAGATTATTTTCCATTATTTTTATATATGAAATTCCAGAATCAAGTTCTTCTTTAGTAACGTTATGTGCTCCATGAAGTAGCATCATTTGAGCCCCTGTTTCTTGAGAAATCACCCTAGCAACCTTTGGGTCAATTAACTCTTCATGATAAATTACTTTCATATCTAATTCCTCAATATTATCTATAAGCTCTGCTACTTTTTGAGGAGTTGGCTCTGCATCTGGAGCAAATCCTTTATATGGTGAAATATACTCTAATCCATATCTTTTTGCAAAATAACCTAAGGCAAAATGTCCACTATACATGATTTTGTTACGTTTAGTTTTCTCAAAGGTTTCTGTAAACTTTTCATGAAGGTCCTGTAGTTTTGCTTTATATTCCTCTCCATTTTTTATATAATAATCTTTATTTTCTGGGTCAGCTTTTGAAAGTCCTTCTACAATATTATCAACCATTTTTTGTGCATATATTGGATCAGTCCAAATATGAGGGTCTTTCTCTCCATGATTATGCCCTTCTTCTTCATGCTCATGCTCTTCTTCTCCATCCTCGTGCCCTTCTTCTCTATTATGATGGATTTCTTCATG
Organism: uncultured Eubacteriales bacterium; assembly: GCA_965539935.1. Classification (GTDB taxonomy): domain Bacteria; phylum Bacillota; class Clostridia; order Peptostreptococcales; family Caminicellaceae; genus CBETVX01. The sequence goes on from CBETVX010000048.1 coordinate 12,970, forward strand.
ATCTTCCATATCAATTAATTCTATATCTTTACTTGCATCAACTATAACTAAATCTTCACTTTCTATACTTTCAATAACCTTATGGGCCCATGGTTCCATATACTCCCCTGTATAAATGAAAAGGTTAGATTTTCTTATATTTACTATATCCTGTGGTGACGGTTCATAAGAATGAGCTTCCACTCCCGGAGGAAGTAATAGGGTAATATAAGCTTTATCCTTTGCTATTTCCCTTACAAAATCATATTGTGGGAATAATGTTGCTACCACCTTAATTTTCTCATATTTTATGTATGTGGTATTTTCTTCTTCAGCTTGATTACAGCCTACAGCAACTATACTCATTATAAATATTAACAATATACCTACAAAATATTTTATTCTTTTCATATGAAAATTCTCCTTTATATTTTTCAATGCAAATTATTTGCATTTAAATTAATTTGATTATAATATTCATTTAATTATAAGTCAATATGCAGGACAAAAATCCAATATTTTATATTTTTTGTATTATGTCCAAGTTTTAGTTTTATATAATGATAAAGACCTTGACTTTTCTCTATTATATAATGAGAATAATCAAGGTCTTACTACCCCTTTTTCTAAAGATTATAGTTAATAATCAAGATATATATTTAAATTAAATTGCACTATTAATTTGATTTTTTATATTCTATTTTCATATTTCTCAATAATTTCTTCGGCTACTTTATATATTGCTTTACATTCATTCATACTTCTCTTTCTTAATATATTATAGGCTTCATTTTCTATAATTCCAAGCTTACTCATTAATATTCCCTTTGCTTTATCAATTTTTTTTCTGTTTTTCATATCATTTTCTAGCTTTGTAACTTTTTTCATTAAATGATTAATTTTATTAGAATTCATAATTGCAAATTCAATTGTATTATATAATTGCTCAATTTGATAGGGTTTTAAAATATATGCATATATAGTCATCTGCTTCAAAACACTATAAAAGTTCTGATCTGTTTTATTTGTAATAAAAATAACTGTGGATAAATGATTATCTTCAATTATTCGTCCAACTTCAAAGGCTGACATCCCCCATAAATTTACATCTATAATTACAAGATCCGGTGATACAGTTCTAGTGAGCCTTATTGCTCCTAATCCATCTGTAGCTTGATATGTCTTATACCCCTTCTTTTTAATTAGACCACATAGTTTTTTCCTACTAGTTTCAACGCTATCTGCAACTAAAACTCTATATTCATTCATTTGATCACTCCAGAATGGCAATCTATACAATAAAGTCCTATGTATCATTATGAATAAGAGTACCATTTATGAAAGGCACTCTTATCCATAATTACATTTGCTAATCTAATTATACCTTAAATTATAATTATTTTTTATTATAAATTTCTCTAAAATTTCCTTAGGTATCTATCTAATTCCCACTTAGAAATATATTTTGAATACTCAATCCACTCATATAGTTGAGCATCTGTAAGCTTTTTAAATATATGTTCACCTAATGCTTCTTTAATAACTTCATCTTCTTTAAGAGCTTTTACTGCTTCGTATAGGTTGGCTGGTAACCCTTCTATTGATTTTTCCTTCATTTCTAATTCATCCATTTTATATACATTGCTAGTAACCGGAGCGGGAGGATCTATTTTATTTTTTATACCATCTAGCCCTGCCTTTAATGTAGCTGCTAAAGCTAAGTAAGGATTTGCTGATGGGTCAGGGTTTCTAAGTTCAACTCTAGTAGAATTTCCTCTCTTAGCAGGTATTCTAATTAAAGGACTTCTATTACTTGCTGACCATGCAATAAGAACTGGTGCTTCATATCCAGGTACTAGTCTTTTGTATGAGTTTACAGTTGGATTTGTTACTGCTGCAAATCCCTTTGCATGTTTAATTATACCTCCTAAAAAATAGTATGCTGTTTTTGAAAGTTTCATTGGATCAGTTTCATCGTAGAATGCATTTTTTCCATCTAATGTTGCAAGGGACATATTAGTGTGCATTCCTGAACCATTTATACCAAATTTAGGCTTTGGCATAAAAGTAGCATGTAATCCGTGTCTTTGAGCAATTATTCTAACTACCATTTTAAAGGTCATTATATTATCAGCAGTAGTTAATGCGTCTTCATATTTAAAGTCAATCTCATGTTGTCCTGGGGCAACTTCATGATGGGATGCCTCTATTTCAAAGCCCATATCCTTAAGAACCATGGTCATATCCTTACGAGCATTTCCCCCTAAATCTACTGGCGCTAAATCAAAATATCCCGCATTATCATGGGTATCAAGGGATGGTTCACCCTTTTCATCGGTATTGAAAAGGAAGAATTCACATTCTGGTCCAACATTCATTATAAATCCCATATCTTTAGCTTCTTCTAATACTTTTTTAAGAGTATTTCTTGGACATCCTTCAAAGGGAGTACCATCTGATTTATATACATCACATATTATTCTAGCTTCCTTTGGATGACTACTCCATGGAAGTACAGCAAAGGTCGATATATCTGGCCATAAATACATATCTGATTCTTCGATTCTTACAAATCCATCTATCGATGATCCATCGAACATTATTTCATTATTTAATGCCTTTTCCAATTGTTCTGTAGTTATGGATACATTTTTCATAACCCCTAGTATGTCTGTAAATTGTAAATGTATAAATTCTACCTCTAGTTCCTTTACCTTTTTTAATAATTCTTCTTTTTTTGTCATAATAATCTCCTCCTTATTTCTTTAGGCAATAAAAAAAGCGTCTACAAATAAGGGTATTTAAACCCCTTATTTGTGGACGCCGTTGCCCAAAATTAATATGATTTTTTTATATTAATATATTATTATAAAATTTATATTTACGCAACCAAAATTATATAATTTAATACTAAATTTTTGTTAATTTTTCCTCAATAATATTTTTAGCTACCTTCGGATTTGCTTTACCCTGGGTTTTCTTCATAGTCTGTCCCATTAGATAACCTATTGCCTGTTTTTTTCCATTTTTAAAATCCTCTACAGCCTGGGGATTATTAAGTATTATCTCAGCAATTATTCTTTCTAACTCGTCGGTTTTGCTTATTTGAGTTAGACCTTTTTCCTCTACTATTTGATTTGGATTTTTATCTGATATAACTAATTCCTCAAAAACTTCTTTTGCAGCAGTATAACTAATATCTCCCTTATTAATTAATTTTATTAAGTCTGCCAGATATTCTGCTTTAACTGGTATTTCATCATTTTCTCTCTCTTTTAAGATCCTTAATAATTCACCTGTAATCCAGTTAGAAACATCCTTAGGAGCTACATCATAACTTATTACTTTTTCAAAATATTCTGCCAAAGCCTTTTTACCAACTATTATTTCAGTTTCTTTTTCTCCTAAACCATATTTATCTAAATATTTCTCTTTTTTCTCAGCCGGTAGCTCTGGTAATTCTTCTAATATTTTGGAAATACTAGCATCATTGATTATTACTTCTGTAAGGTCTGGTTCAGGAAAATATCTGTAATCGTGGGCATCTTCCTTAGATCTCATAGATATTGTTCTTCCTTTGCTACTATCCCATTTTCTAGTCTCTTGTATAATTTTATGACCTTCACCATAGGTGTATAATTCCCTTTGTCTTTTTTCTTCTTTTTGAATAGCCTTATATATTTCTTTAAATGAGTTCATATTTTTTATTTCAACTTTTGTATTATAATCTTTTTGTCCTATGTTTCTAACTGAAATATTAGCATCACATCTCAGTGACCCTTGTTCCATTCTACAATCTGAAACCTCCGTATACTCTAGTATACCTTTAAGGGCCTTTAAGAATTCTACAGCTTCTTCAGCAGATCTTATATCGGGCTCTGTAACAATCTCAATAAGAGGTACTCCCGTACGGTTATAGTCCACCAATGAGATAGGTTCATCTTCTACGTGAATAAGCTTACCGGCATCTTCCTCTAAATGAATCCTAGTAATATTAATTTTTTTTCTTTTTCCTCCTACAGCAATCTCAACAAATCCCTTTTCACATATTGGTAGATTATATTGTGATATTTGATATGCCTTAGGCAAATCAGGATAGAAATAGTTTTTTCTATCAAATTTATTTATCTTATTTATTTCACAATTCAATGCCTTACCTGCTTTTATGGCTAGATTTACAACTTCTTCATTTAATACTGGCAATGTGCCCGGTAGTCCTAAACATATGGGGCATGTATTCTCGTTGGGTTTTGCTCCAAAATCCGTAGAACAGGAGCAGAATATTTTTGACTTAGTATTTAATTCTACATGTATTTCAAGTCCAATAATTGTTTCGAACATTTTATTCTGCCTCCTTTATTTGTGGAAAATTTTTATTTACATCTAAAAATCTTTCTAGGTTATTTGCTACTCTTAAAAGCTTATTTTCTTCAAAATGATTGCCAATAAGTTGTATCCCTATTGGTAAATTGTCACTACTAAAACCGCAAGGTATAGATATTCCTGGGAGTCCTGCTATATTAATATTTACTGTATAAATATCTGAAAGGTACATTTCCAATGGATCTGATATTTTTTCACCTATATTAAATGGTAAAATTGGTGAAGTAGGAGTTAAAACTATATCATATTTACTAAAAACTTCATTAAATTTGCCCATTATTTTTTTTCTCAGTTCCATTGCTTTATTATAGTAAGCATCATAATATCCCGATGAAAGTACATAGGTACCTAACATAATTCTTCTTTTTACTTCCTTTCCAAAGGCTTCAGATCGGCTTTTTAAAATTAATTCATCAATCCCCTTAAACTCACTGGCTCTATATCCATAACGAACTCCATCATATCGTGCTAAATTAGAACTTGCTTCTGCCGATGATATAATGTAATAGGCGGAAAGACCTAAATCCATAATCGGCAATGAGAACTCCTCAACTTCAGCCCCCATTTTCTTTAAAGCATCTATTGAATTCAGTAAAGATTTCTTAATTTCTTCATTCAATCCATCCTGTAAACATTCCTTTGGTATACCAATTTTAAGACCTTTAATATCCTTATCCATTTCTCCTATATAGTCTTTATAAACTTCTCCTTGTACACTTGTAGAATCTAATGGATCATTTCCTTGTATTGCTTTAAGGATTCTTCCACAATCTTTAACAGTTTTAGAAAAAGGTCCAATTTGGTCAAGGGAAGATGCAAAGGCTATTAATCCATATCTAGAAACTAATCCATAGGTCGGCTTTAACCCAACGGTCCCACAAAATGCAGCAGGTTGCCTTATGGAACCTCCTGTATCAGAACCTAAAGTAAATGCTGCAAATCCTGCTGCCATGGCAGCAGCTGAACCTCCCGATGAACCTCCAGGCACTTTTTTTAGGTCCCAAGGGTTTTTAGTATTATAAAAGGCTGAATTCTCTGTTGACGAACCCATCGCAAATTCATCCATATTTGTTTTTCCTATTATTATTGCTCCTGCGTCCTTTAGCTTTTTCACAACTGTTGCATCATATGGAGGTATAAAATCCTCAAGCATTTTAGAAGCACATGTGGTTTTTACTCCTCTTGTACAAATATTATCCTTTATAGCAACAGGTACTCCCGCTAGTTCTCCTAACTTTTCACCTCTATTTAATTTTTTATCCACTTCTTCTGCCTCTTTAATTGCTGTATCCTCACATAAAGTTATAAATGAATTTATCTTATTATCGAACTTCTTTATTCTATGGATATATGACTCTACAACTTCTTTTACAGAAAATCTTTTTTCTTTATATCCAGTTATTATCTCATCTATAGTAAGCTGCTCTATGTTCATTTTTTCACTCCCTATTCTATTACTTTTGGAATAACAATGGATCCATCCTTCATATCCTTTGTATTTTTAAATAATTCTTCCTTTTCTTCAAAGATTTTTACTACATCCTTTCTAAGAACTGATTTATTATTCTTAGAAATATTTGTTTCTACTGCAATTAAGTTCTCATCGTCTATATTTTTTAGGTGTTCTAAAATATCTTTAAACTCCTGTGCAAATTTTGCTGCCTCTTCATCAGAAAATTTTAACTTAGCTAATTTTGCAATATAATTTATTGTATCAATATTTATTTCCATATTATCCCTCCTATGGTGTTACCCTATTTAAATCTCTTGGGAATAATGTAGCTTCCCTAATATTTTCTAGATCAAGTATCTTCATTGTTAATCTTTCTAATCCTATGGCAAATCCGCCGTGGGGTGGCATACCATACTTGAAGGTATTAGTGTAAAATTCAAAATCCTCAGGTTTGCCCCCAAATTTAATAATATTGTTTTTAAGCATTTCGTAATCATGAATTCTTTGTCCTCCAGTTGTTATCTCAAGCCCTTTGTATATTAAATCAAAACTCTTTGTCATACCTTCATTTTCTTCATCGGGCATGGTATACATTGGTCTTTTTGAAGCTGGATATTTTGTTATAAATACAAAGTCAGAATCATATTTTTCTTTAATATATTTTGATAGAAACACTTCTCCTTCAGCATCTATATTTCCAACAGGTGATTTTTTATTATATTCCTTCAATAAAATATTTTGAACCTCAGTTAAAGGGATTCTTGGAATATTCTTTATTTCTGGTAATTTGACATCAAGGATTTTAAGCTCATATTCACATGTTTCATTTAAATGTTTAAATAAATGTTTCATTAATTCTTCTTCTAAATCCATTAGATCTGTTTCATCTTTAATAAAACCCATCTCAATATCTAAGCTTACATATTCATTTAAATGTCTCCAAGTATTATGTAGCTCTGCTCTATAGGCATGTCCTATTTCAAATACTGATTCAAATCCTGCTCCTACCATCATTTGCTTATAAAATTGAGGACTTTGTGCTAAGAATGCTCTAGTTTCAAAATAATCTACAGTAAATAGTTCTGACCCCCCTTCAGTACCAGAAGCTACTATTTTAGGTGTATGAATTTCACTGAAACCTCTTTCCCTTAGAAAATTTCTAAATGCCTCAACTATTTCTCCTTGAATTTTAAATACAGCTCTAGTACTTGGTCTTCTTAAACTTATGGTTCTATGATCAAGTTGAGTTTCTAATGAAGCCTGTACTTTCTGCTGATTTATGCTAAAAGGTAATAAGTCATAATATGTTTTTCCCACGATCCTTAAATCCTTAACATGTACTTCTACTCCATTAGGAGCTTTTATGTTTTCTATTACTTTCCCTTTTACTTCTATTGCAGTTTCAAGTCTAATGTCATTAAGTATATCTTTCTCATCTAAAACTAATTGTATAACCCCTGTTTTATCTCTCAAATATACAAAGCTCACAGAAGCTAATTTCTTAATCTTATATATCCATCCCTTAATCAATACTTCTTGATCCAACATTTCTTCAAGCTGATTCACATAGTATCTTTCCATCGTTAAATCTCCCTTCATCTTTATAAATAAAAAAGCCCTTCATCCCAATATTTGGGACGAAAGGCTTTACTTTCGCGGTACCACCCAAGTTAGTTAAATAACTCACTCTATCAGTACGGAAATAATATATTATTTCGATACTGTCCAGCTTATAACGGACTGGCTCCGACTAAACCTAATCTCCAGAAACTGGATTTCAGTTAGTAGCTCCGAGATGTTCTTCAAAATAGGTTTCGTATTGGTCTCCCACCATCACCAACTCGCTTTAACTACATCCTAAATTTACTCTTCTCTTCATAGCCTTTATTATTATTTTTTTAATCTTACTACTATTTTTATTCATTGTCAATAAAATTTAACATAAAAATTAATTTTTATGGTTATTTATACTAACTATTCACATAAATACTTTTGGGCTGAAAATCTGCATAACTTTCAGTTCCATGTTCTCTTTTATCTAATCCCTCTTCTTCTTCTGCATTTGATACCCTTAATCCAACTGTAATGTCAATTAGCTTGAAAAGAATGAAAGTAGTACTTACTGTCCAAATAGCTATGGCCACAACTCCAATAATTTGAACAAGTAGCAATTGTATTCCCCCACCATAAAGCAATCCTCCATCAGTGGCAAATACACCTACTAAAGCTGTCCCAATAGCTCCACAAATCCCATGAACACTTACTGCCCCAACAGGGTCATCTATACGAAGAACAGTATCTAGATACTCAATTGCATATACAACTGCTATTCCACAAATTCCCCCAATGGCGACTGCTCCTAAGGGATTTACTATATCTGTTCCCGCTGTAATTCCAACTAAACCACCTAATGCTCCATTCAATGTAATTCCTACATTTGGTTTTTTATATTTTATCCATGAAATTGTCATAGCTGCTATAGCACCCATAGCTGCTGCTAAATTTGTAGTAACAAAGATATGGGCTATACTATCATAGGCCATGGCTGATAAAGTTGAACCAGAGTTAAACCCAAACCATCCAAACCATAGTATAAATACCCCTAAAGCACCTAGGGTAAGACTATGTCCCTTTATTTCATTTGCTTCCCCTTTTTCGTTATATTTTCCAATACGTGGGCCAATAATCCATGCTCCCATTAGTGCAGCCCATCCACCTAGAGAATGAACAACTGTTGATCCAGCAAAATCATGGAATTCTAATTGGCTTAGCCAACCTCCCCCCCAAATCCAATGGCCAGCTATTGGATAAATTATTGAACTTATTACAAAACTATATATCAGATATGAAATAAACTTTGTTCTTTCAGCCATAGCACCTGAAACAATTGTAGCAGCAGTTGCACAGAATACAGTCTGAAATATTAAAAAGGCTTCCTTAGGTATACCTAATTCTAGATGCTTATATGTTCCTAAAGTTAATAAATCTATATCTCCTATTATTCCTCCAATGTCACTACCAAACATAATACTAAATCCTAGAATCCAATAAATTACTGAACCAACTGAAAAATCCATTAAGTTTTTCATAATAATATTTCCTGCATTTTTAGCTCTAGTAAATCCTGTTTCTACCATTGCAAAACCCGCTTGCATGAAAAAAACTAAGGCCGTTGCCAACAAAACCCACAATGTGTCAATTGCTACTGAATATTCCATAGTAACATCCTCCTTTTTATAATAAAAAATTTAAATATAAAAATAAAAAACGCCCACAAGCAGAAAAGGATAACTTTTTTGCCTGTAGACGCCTTTGCCTACTTAAATTTATTTAATTTATTGTTCTGATTATAACATAAATATGATATTTTTCAATGTATTATGTATACATTTTTTCATGGTATCGTTTCCTGTTTTTATTATCAAAGACTTTAATATATCATTATCTCTTTTATGGGTTTATATACAAGCTTATCATTTTCCCTCTTACTTTCCATTAAGGCAATTGATCTTATAGGTATTTCTATTGGTTCAATAATTATATCATCCATTGTACAAGCCCTTACTATCTGTCTTCCCATTGTGATATGAGGTCTATATTTTCTATTATCTATTTCATATCTATTTTGAATTAATAATTTTTTTAATTCTCTTTGAAGCTCCAGTAGCCTTTTATTAGTTTCAATTCCAATCCAAATTATCTCTTTATTCTTTCTTTTAAAAGAACCTACATGGGATGTAATAATTTTCTCAGGTCTGGATTTCAGTTCATATAGAATACTTATAAGCTCATCTAATTTATTTTTATTTACTTCTCCAATAAATTCTAAGGTTAAATGAAAATTATCTATATCTGTAAACTTACCTTTTATAGAATTTTTTTCAATTAACTTTCTGTATTTAAAAAGTCTATTTTTAATGTCACTATCAAAAGTAACTGCATAGAAAACTCTCATTAACCATCACCTTCATATTAATTTTAATTAAATTATATTATCAATT